>CALWCS010000001.1 GCA_944376425.1 uncultured Lachnospiraceae bacterium
TAAAAGAGTCTCAGCTTGTTTCTTAGCACATCTCCACATCATCAACCCTTTTTCAAAAGGCTATTTTTCAATAGCTTGTTTCAGTGCGCCATTTTTTCGGCTGTCCTCTACTTTCTTTCACACTAAGTACCTCTTTTCTTTGTAAGATTGATTCTATCTTATTAGCCACTCCTGTTACAACTTTAGTATAGCACTTCAGCGTTCTATCGCGTAACAAAGCGGATATACCGCATTTCACGATATACCGCTTTCAGTTACTACAACCTGTCTGTCAGCCGTTAAATAGTTCCTTATCCCTCTTTGTTATTCTAAGAAGTGTTTCTTTTTTTATAAATCCAATTTTTGTATTAAAGCTTCCTGCAATACCTGGGAAAAATTCAGTCCGGCACGTCCGGCAGCTTCGTTGAGCCACTCTGGAATGGTCAATGTCTTTTTCACAGCTCTGAAATTATGTCTTCTTCTATATTCTGCCATGTCAAACTCCACCACTACCAGAAAACCATCTTCCGCTTGAATTTTTTCTGGATCCGAAGCTTTTGGAAGTTCTTCTTTATTCTCTTCAAAATCCTCCATCCATAATCCTAAAGCTTCCACTGCCATTTCATATGCTTCCGTCATATCATCGCCTTGTGTCAAGCATTCCGGAATATCAGGAAAGGATACCCAAAAGCCTCCTTCTTCTGCCTTGTGAAAAACAGCGGGATAAAATAATTTCTTCATGTAGTTACCTCCTTTTGAAGCAGGGCTATTTTAGCCCTTCCTGTTTCAAAATGCCCTGTTCTAATCCTTTTTTCAAAGATTTAGAATGATAAGGAACAATGACTTGTTTCCCTGTTTCAGGATTTCTCATTTTGATATGAGATCCATTTTGGCTAACGCTTTCAAAGCCGTTTTTGTTGAGATATTGTATCATCTCTTTTGATGTCATTAGCACTTTTCTTTTTCTCCTTTCCTTATCATAGTTTTATTATAACACGTATTCACACGTATTTCAATCATTCTTTATACATATTAATACGTATTTTATACATATATCTCGCTTCATATCGAATTGTGATATCCAAACTGGTACTGATTGTAATCATATTACTTCCCGGCAGCAAGTGCGGAAGCTCCCAGATATCTATATCCTTCGCTTTGCTTACTCCGCCTGCGCTCATTTCACCAGTCAATCCATGGATCACAATTTTTTGCCCTTCCATGGTATTGCTGATCGTAAATGGAGCGTCTGTAAATCCAGATATCGTTAATATACCGGATATTTTCCGGGTAATCTCCAGTATCACAGGACATCTAAGATTTCCGCCTGTGTCCGCTGTAAAACTCTGTATTGCAGTTTTGATGATCGTGCCATCAGAAAATTCATATCCCGAAAATTCCAAAGTCAAAATCGTATTTCTGCCTTCTATCAACACTTATTGTCTTCGATCTGGCTCATGCTGCTTCCCTTCATCCAGAGCGTAATCGTCAGTGTTTTTAATCCGACCTGGCTATTTTCTAAATACGGCGAAACGCTTCCGGCAATCCAAGTGCTTCCGTTGCTTAACTCCGCATTACCAAGAACAATAGTTCTTTTCCCCGTAACTGCTCACATCTTTTTCATTTAACTGCATGTTATCGCTTCCTTCTGGTGTTTGCCGCTGTCGCCTGGCTAATTCCAGGCTACAAAGCATTGACAGCATCGTTTGTGTCAAATACAATCTGTTGACGCTGGGCAAGATAAGGAATGTAGGTTTGCAGCAGATTGATAATTTGAAGCAGTGCATCATCTGTACTGCTCACTCCTGCCATACGTGAGTTTGTTCCTTCGGAAACTTGATTCATTCGGGATTCCATCTCCGAAGCTGTTGCCACTCCGGCAGTCGCATTTTGCAAGGCAGCTTGTAAAAACGCATCTTGTTTTATTTCAGATTTTACCGTAGCAGGCACCTGTTCCACTGCCCTTTTAGTAAATTCTTCGATTTTTGCCTGGTTGATCAGTCCTTCCAGCAGGTTTATAAATTTCCTTGTAATACTGTTCTGCATCTTTCTTAACTCCATTTTCGTCAAATTCCGAAGCGCCAAAATTTCCATTCATCTGCGCCAGTGCATTTCTGGTGAAGGTTCTTTCAAGAATCGCTGTCTGCGCTTTTTTTTAGCTATCGGTAATCTTGCTGTTTGCCTGTTCGATACCGCTTACGATGCTATCAGCAAATTCTGTCCTGATGCTTTTCGCACTGGATGATCCGGATCCTAATGTTTCCCTGGCTGCTTGGAGTGCCTGACCTGCTATAATATTGTGCTGCGCTGATCGTCAAGTACATAATACAGAAAAGATGGCAGAACAATCTGTAGAACTCTTTGAACAAATTACTGGTTCAAAAACATCATAAATAAAAAAAAGTGTGCTGAACTCGAAAAAGTTCAACGAGTTCAGCATACTTTTCTTATAAAAACTCTATTTTTGTTTTTAGGGTGGCAATTCCACCATTTTCTTTATTTTCCCTAAAATCCTTATTTTTTCCTATTCAAAAGAGCAACTGTCTCCACATATTCTTCATTATCCAAACTAATCTTTTCACTATTTTTTCAAAAATCTCTTCAACTTTGATATTTGCATGGAAGCGTCCTGTTCTATTAGTTATTATCTTTTTTCTTCACTATATTTTGAATATTTTTAATGCTTTCCAAATATTCCTCTTCAACCGGTGACAAATTCTGTGCCTGATATTTTCTATACTCTTCTGTTGCCTTCTCAATTGCCTGCGCATGGCTGATTGTACCGGCACCCTGCAGCACCTTTTCCCCTGTAGTCTTCAAAATATTATCAAGATGCTCCACATAATCTGACATATACATAGGATGATGGCTCATAGCCTTAATTTCTGCAAAATCAAAATATCCCGATACCATATTATTCAATATTTTTAATTCTTCATCATTAAGATAATTCTTTGCAATGCCTATATCCTTTAAAGCAGGAAAGTCACCAGAAAAACTCTTCAATCCCATAAAAGGCTGGCTCGCATCCGCGCGCT
>CALWCS010000002.1 GCA_944376425.1 uncultured Lachnospiraceae bacterium
AGAGAGGATACTGTGATGAGAGAAGAACATTATAAATGGCCTTATTCAAATGAGGTCGGAGAAGAGACACATATCAAAAGTGATGTGCTGGTGCTAGGAGGCGGTCTTGCGGGATGTTTTGCGGCAATCGCAGCAGCAAGAAGAGGACAGTCCGTCGTTCTGGTTGAAAAAGGCAATGCAGAGCGCAGCGGAGCAGCAGGAACAGGATTTGATCATTGGGAGTCTGCATGCACAAATCCTGCTTCAAAAGTAACTCCTGAGGAGATTGCATGGGCTTATGTCAATGAACAGGATTGGTACAGCAATGGAATTGCCCATTATATTGAATGTAGAGAAGGATATGACCGTCTGCTGGATTTAGAATCATTTGGCGGAAAAATACGAGATACGGAAGATGAATTTGCAGGGGCAAGATTTCGGGATGAAGAGACGAAATTATTATATGCCTATGACTATGAAAATCGTTTTACCTTAAGAGTCTGGGGATCTACCTTTAAGCCTGCTCTTGTAAAAGAGATGAAAAAACTTGGAGTACAGATCATGAATCGTACGGAAGCAACTGCTCTGCTAATAAAAGAAGAAAAAGACGGAAAACGCAGAGGAATCGGCGCTATGGGCATGGACGTGCATACAGGCAGATTTTTTGTTTTTCATGCAAAGGCTACCATCCTTGCAATGTCAAGACCTGCAAGAGTATGGCTGTTTCAGCCGGATACAGTAGGACTGTGTGAGTTTCGTCCGCTCCAAAGTATTGGAAGCGGTCATGCGATGGGATGGAGATCCGGAATCGAATTTACAATGATGGAGAAAAGCGTAAGAGCAGAATTTTCTGCGGCAGGGCGCAGCTTTCCGCCGTACGGAGCAGGAAATAATCATAATACATGGTATGCAGCGACTATGGTAGATGCAAGAGGAGTAGAGATTCCGTATGTAGATCGTGACGGAAAAGAATTAAAAGAGGTTTGGGAGCGATATTATCCGGCAAAAGGACAGAAATTTTTCCTAAAAGGCGGAGTGATTGATAATCCGAAATATGAATACCGCGGTCCTGAGACACTGGATTTTGAAGAACTGATAAGACGTGGATACCAGCTTCCGTTTTATGCGGATTTAAGCAGAATGCCGGAGGAAGAACGCAGAGCCATCTGGGGATTGATGGTCGGAGAAGAGGGAAAAACGAAAGTGCCGATTCTGCAAAATTATACAGAAAGAGGATTTGACCCGAAAAAACATATGCTGCAAAGTTACGGGACAGGATGGCAATCAGCAAACTTTTTAGAGCAGGAACGCCAGTTTTTCGGCGCACCTGGAGGATTGATGCACGATTGGGATTTAAAGACAAACATTGATGGCATCTATGCCGGAGGCGATCAGCTCTATGCGTCAGACTGCGCAGGATTTGCGTGTGCGACTGGATACTATGCAGGCAGAAAAGCGGCAGACTATGCAAAACGGACAGAATTTGCCGACTGCAAGAAAGAAGAGATTAAGGCGGAAAAACAGAGATTGTATGCGCCTTTATATGTGCCGGAGTCAGAAGGAATAGGCTGGAAAGAATTGAATATGGCAATTGCAAAAGCAATGCAGAATTACTGCGGCGGAGTAAAATGTGATGCCTTATTAAAAGAAGGATTAGACTTGCTGGAAAGCTTTAAGAAAGAGATTGTGCCGAAACTTTGCTGTAAAAATCCGCATGATCTGATGAGAACCCATGAAGTACTCGACATTTTAAGCGTTGCGGAACTTGTCTTAGAGGCAAGTCTTGCCAGAAAATCAAGTTCGGAGCCTCTTTGTTTTACAAGAAGTGATTATCCGGAGATGGATCCGCAAAGAGATCGGAAACATATTGTGATTCGAAAGGAAAATGGAATCGTAATGACAAGGGAAGTACCGCTTGACTTCTTTGGAGATTTAAAAGAAGAATATGAAAAACGAAATCAGGATTATGAGGAGGAAACTTCCTATGGAAAAAATTGAATTCACAGTAGAACCGATTCCATGCAGTACAAAACCGATTGTCTATGATGAGACAAAATGTATCGGGTGCGGAAGATGTGCTGATGTCTGTCAGTGCGATATTTTGATTCCTTCGACAGAAAAAGGAAAACCTCCGATTGTAATGTATCCGGGAGAATGTTATTACTGCGGTGCCTGTGTAATGGTCTGCCCAAGACCTGGTGCAATTAAACTGGTTCATCCTCTGATGAATCGTGCAAAATTCATACCGGTAAAAGAAGAACAAGAAGGAAAATAGAAAAGGATAGTTCAAAGGAATTTATGAAATACCGATCCCTTTACGGAATAAACCGAGAACAAATGGAACATGCAAGACATGTTCCATTTTGCTTTGTCAAAAATATCATGATATTTTTGTATAATTTGCAATAAAAGAGGAAATTTCTAAACAGTTTTTTCGGTTTTCTTAATAGGATCTTTGGGATATTTATGATATAATAAAAAACATAGAGGGCAGAAAGTATTAAAATGGCGAAAAAATTCTTGAAGTGAGAAAAAGGAGGGTTTTTATGGAAAAGATGAAAAAATTAATAAAAAAGCGGTGGTGGATGATAGCTGTGTTCTTCGTTTCCATCTGGACTGCCAACGGATGGCAGGGAACAGATTACGTGCAGGCAGATGCAACAGCCTATAATTATTATATTCTGCCGTCCAGCAGCAGCACGTATTTGACACAGGCAGACATTGCAGATATGTCGCTGCAGGTTTTATGCTATGCCAAAAACGAGATTTATGCGCGACACGGCAGACTATTTTCTTCCAGTGAACTGCAAGGTTATTTTAACCAACAGAGTTGGTATCGCGGATCCATTGCTCCGTCAGCATTTTCAAGTTCTGTATTTAATGCTTATGAGATAGCAAACATAGAACTGTTAAAGAACAGAGAGTTTACTTTAAGCGCATCCGGATATTTGCTGGATCAGAGTGGATACAGCTATCAGCCGATTTACAATTACGTGTATGGAACCCAGGAATTTTCTGACACGTATGTATTTTACGGAAGTGACAGCCGCTATATTATGCAAAGTGAAGTCAACACAATGACACTTCAGGAGATCTGTTATGCGAAGAATGAGATCTATGCACGCCATGGCAGACTATTTAACTCTCAAGAATTAAAAGATTATTTCAGTACAAAGTCATGGTACTACGGTTGGATCAGCCCGTCTGATTTTTCCGATTCTGTCTTTAATACATATGAGCTTGCTAATATCAAACTGCTCAAAGATAATGAGTTTGCACGGTCGGCGAGCGGATATCTTCTAGATCAGCCGGGGTATAATATATACAATGTAGGAAGCTATGGAAGCCAGGACAGCAGTTATATTTTCTATGACAGCAATACTCGGTATCTGACAAGCAATGATGTCAAGAATTTATCTCTTCGGGAAATCTGTTATGCCCGCAATGAAATTTATGCTCGCCGCGGCAGATTATTTGATTCTACAGAGCTACAAAATTATTTTAACCAGAAAACATGGTATTATGGATATATCAGTCCTTCTAACTTTTCCGGTGCAGTCTTTAACCAGTATGAGACAGCAAATGTACAGTTTTTAAAAGACTATGAATACATGCTCGATCCAAGAGGATATCAATTAGATTAAAAAAGCGAAAGGAACGATATGACTGACAACCCGATGTTTACACCTGCTGTAAAATTTTCGGGTTGTCAGTTTTTTACTTCGAAAGAAAGTTCGCTGATCTTTTCTTTGAAACAAAAGATCTCTGCAAAGCAGAATTTTTAAATCAGTGCAATAAGAGCCAATTGGAAGATCTCTGGAAAAAAGACTTGCATAATTGAAAAAAATTTATTATATTTAAATAGTAATGAATATTATTATTAATAATAAAACACAGGAGGAAACCATATGAGTGAATGTACAAATTGTTTTAGCAGCAGAACCTGCCCAAGTGCGGATAAACCATTAGAAGCTTTTATTCGCAGTCTGCCGATGGAAACGTCGCATCACAGAACAGAGGGACAGTCTACAAAATGTGGATTCGGTCTGCAAGGAGTCTGTTGCCGTCTCTGCGCGAACGGTCCGTGCAGAATTACACCGAAAGCGCCAAGAGGAATCTGCGGTGCAGATGCAGATACTATTGTAGCAAGAAACTTTTTGCGCGCAGTGGCATGTGGAAGCGGATGTTATATTCATATTGTAGAAAATACAGCAAAAAATTTAAAAAATACGGCTTTGGCAAAAGGAAAAATCCGCTCTGAGGAATCCTTATACCGTCTTGCCAAAGAACTTGGCATTGACGGAGAAGACGTCTATGATCTTGCCGTAAAGGTAGCAGACGAGGTACTGGCTGATCTGTACAAACCGGATGATGTTCAGATGGAATTAATCGAAAAACTTGCCTACAGTCCACGCTTAGAAGCATGGAAAAAACTGGGAATCATGCCGGGAGGATCGAAATCAGAAGTATTTTCGGGTGTTGTAAAATGTTCTACCAACTTAAATTCAGATCCTATGGATATGCTGGTTCACTGTTTAAAACTGGGAATTTCAACAGGGGTTTACGGTTTGATGCTGACAAACTTATTAAATGATATTCTCTTAGGAGAGCCGGAAATCCGTTTTGCTCCAGTTGGACTGAATGTGATTGATCCGGATTATATCAATATTATGATTACCGGACATCAGCACTCTATGTTTACTTATATTCAGGACCGCCTGCTGGAAGAAGATGTTGTTGCCAAGGCAAAAGCAGCAGGAGCAAAAGGATTTAAGCTGGTGGGATGTACATGCGTCGGACAGGATCTGCAGCTGAGAGGTGCTCACTATACAGAAATTTTTGACGGTCATGCCGGAAACAATTATACAAGTGAAGCCATTCTTGCGACAGGAGCAATTGACGGCGTGCTTTCTGAATTTAACTGTACTTTGCCGGGAATTGAACCGATCTGTGACGAACTGATGATCAAACAGATTTGTATCGATGATGTTGCAAAGAAAAAGAATGCAGAGCTGATTCCTTTCAACTTTGATACAAGAAAAGAAGACGGAGACCGTATTATCGACGAACTGATTGAAGCATATAAAAATCGCCGAGGCAAAGTAAAGATGAATCTTTTACCGGAACACGGCAATAAAAATACTCTGACTGGTGTCAGTGAGCTTTCGCTAAAGAAATTTCTTGGAGATTCCTGGAAACCGCTGATTGATCTGATTGTTTCTGGAAAAATCAAAGGAGTTGCAGGCGTTGTGGGATGCTCTAGTGTGGCATACGGACATGACACGCTGACAGTTGCTCTGACCAAAGAACTAATCGCAAAAGATATTATTGTACTCTCAGCAGGATGTTCTTCAGGCGGAATTGAAAACTGCGGGCTGATGACGCCGGAAGCAGCAGAACTTGCCGGACCAGGATTAAAAGAAGTATGCAAAACATTGGGAATTCCTCCTGTATTAAACTTCGGACCGTGTCTGGCTATCGGACGATTAGAGATGGTTGCAACAGAACTTGCAAAAGAAATCGGAGTAGACATTCCACAGCTGCCGCTCGTATTGTCAGCAGCACAATGGTTGGAAGAACAAGCGCTCGCTGATGGATGCTTCGGACTGGCTCTTGGGCTGCCGCTTCATTTGGGAGTACCTCCGTTTATTACAGGAAGTCAGCTGGTGACAAAAGTTCTGACAGAAGATATGAAAGATCTGACAGGCGGACAGGTAATTGTAGATGCAGATGCAAAATCAGCAGCAGAGAAATTGGAAGCTATTATTCTGGAAAAACGGAGTGCATTAAATATTTAAGGAGGCAGCTTATGAAACGAATTTTTATTGATGCCCATAAATGCGACGGATGTATGAGCTGCAGTATTGCGTGTATGAATGCGCATAGAGAGGATGGAGGAGACTCTGTCTATACTCTCGATCTGACTGACCCGAAAAATCAGTCTAGAAACTTCATTAAGAAAAATCCGACAGGCGGCTATATCCCTTTGTTTTGCCGCCATTGCGATGATCCGGACTGTGCGAATGCGTGTATGAGCGGTGCGCTCAAAAAAGATCTTGCTACAGGGCTTGTAAAATATGAAAAAGAGAAATGTGCCGGATGCTATATGTGCGTGATGAACTGCCGGTATGGAATTCCGCAGCCTGATACCTCTCTTCATTATATGGTAAAATGTGACTTCTGCGAGGGCAAAGATGGTCCGAGCTGCGTAAAAGCATGCCCCAAAGAAGCAATTTATGTAAAGGAGGTATGACCAATGGCAGACTATATCATAATCGGTGCAGGACCGGCAGGAATCCTTGCAGCACAGAGAATCCGCCTGATGGAAGACGACGCACAGATTGCTGTGATTTCCGCAGATGAACATGTTCACTCCCGCTGTATGCTTCATAAATATTTAAGTCATGAAAGAAGCGTAGAAAAAATTAATTTTGTGCCGGAGGATTTTTTTGAAAAGAATCACATTGAATGGATCAAAGGAAAGAAAGTAAAAAAAGTCACACCGGAAGAAAAAACAGTGGAGCTGGATGATGAATCTGTATTACCATACAAAAAGTTACTGATTGCAACAGGAGCAGGTTTTGTCATTCCCCCGATCGAGCATTTCAGAGAGGCGCCAAATGTCTATGGATTCCGCGATTTTTCAGATGCAAAGGCAATGGATGAAGCAGTCAAAGGAAAAACGCGTGTCTTTATCGTAGGATCAGGACTGGTCGGATTGGATGCTGCTTCAGAACTTTGCGAGCGGGGATATGAGGTTTCTATTGCAGAGATGGCCCCGCGTGTGATGCCTCTTCAGACAGACGATTATGCAGCATCTGTTTACCAGAAGGCATTTGAAAAAGCGGGATGTAAGTTTTATCTTGGAATCGGTGTGACAGGGTCAAAGGTCGGTGAAAATGGAGAGATACATACCGTTTTGCTTTCAGATGGGACAGAAGTTCCATGCGATGTTGTGCTGGTTGCAGCAGGAGTTCGTCCAAAAGTAGATTTTCTGGAAGGAAGCGGAATCAAAATCGGACGAGG
>CALWCS010000003.1 GCA_944376425.1 uncultured Lachnospiraceae bacterium
ATTATTATGAACAGCTAAGCCAGATGGCAGGCGTAGAAATTCGGGGAGAATATCAGCTGATCTCTATGATTCGGGAACTTTCTGAAAGCAGAAAAGAATATGAAAAAGTAAAGAATTCTCTGGAATCTGTACGTCAGAACGGATATGGAGTGATTACTCCGGTAAAAGAAGAGATTGTGCTGGAAACGCCAACTGTGATTAAGCAAGGCAGTAAATATGGGGTTAAGATTAAAGCAGCAAGCCCTTCGATTCATTTGATTAAGGCGGAGATTGAGACAGAAATTGCTCCGATTGTAGGCAATGAGCAGCAGGCAAAAGACTTGATTGCTTACATAGAAGAAAATGGAAGAAAAGAGAAAGAAGGAATCTGGAATACGAGCATTTTCGGAAAATCGATCGAACAGCTTGTAGAAGACGGCATACGGACAAAACTTTCTATGATCGGAGAAGAAAGTCAGACAAAACTGCAAGAGACAATGAAAAAAATTGTCAATGATTCCAAAGGCGGCTTGATCTGTATTATTATCTAGTTTTTTCGGTCTATCATAGGAAAGACATTGTTATGAGAAAGTGACAGTGCTTTCCTATGACAGAAAATGCTTTGCGGGAAACAGCACCTGACTTCCCTGCATTGACAGGATAAAAACGATGAACTATAATAAAAGACACAGGCAATGGTCTATCAAAGAGAATTTAGAGGATCAGTCAGGAGGGCAGAAGATGAAAAAAAAGATATCCGTATGGATGATGATGTGTTTGTGCTGTTTTCTTTTTGCAGCTCCGGTGAAAACAGATGCAGCATGGAAGAAAGAAGCAGGAAACTACTATTACTATAATGAAGCAGGGAAGATACTTAAAAATAGATGGATCGGCGATTCCTACGTAGATAAACAGGGAAAACGAGCAACGGACGGATTTTATACGATCCAGGGGAAACAATATTATTTTGATGAAAACGGAATCATGTGCCGCGGCATCCGAACGATTGGAGAGAAAACGTATTATTTTTCAAAAGACGGAGTGATGCAGACAGGATGGTTGAAATTTAACGGGGATACTTATTATTTTGATGAGAATGGGGTCATGAGAAAAGGTCTGACTCAAATAGAAAATGAGATCTATGCACTGAGCACTTCCAGCGGAAAATTATTAAAAGAGACATGGATCGGAACCATGCGCTATGCAGACACAGACGGAACTTTAGCAAAAGGATTAAAAAACATTGGAGGAAATCTGTATTATTTTGACGGCAATGGAAGAAAAATAATTTCTACCGTTATAAAGGTAAACGGTATTACATACGATGTCAATGCAAACGGAATATGTACACAGAGAATTTCTTCTTCTCTGGGGACAAGTATCAGTGATGAAATGCTGTTTTTTACAAGATTTGAGTCAGGTTCTTCCTCTTATGCCCAGACTGGAGGCGACGGCGGAAGAGCGTGCGGAAAGTATCAATTTGATGTAGAATGGTGTCTGCTTGATTTTGTAAAATATTGTTACCGTCTTGACCCGGAAATATTTGCAAGATTTCAACCTTATATCAATGTCAATAAATGGGCACTCTATCATAATTCTTCGTTTTATGCAGCATGGAAAGCAATCTATCTTGATTATCCGGAAGAATTTAAAGATTATCAGGATGCATTTGCAAAACAGAAATTTTATGATGTCGCAGAACGAATCCTAAGGAAAAATGGAATAGAACTTTCAGACAGACCAGACGTAGTCAAAGGAGCGGTCTTTAGCTATGCGATTCAGCATGGAGCCTATCATGCTGCAAATGCAGTGATCGCCGCAGGCATTACGAAAGAGACTTCAGATAGCGAGCTGATTCAGAAACTGTATCAATACCGCAGCTCTCAGTATCCGACCTACCGTACTAGATATCTCACAGAGAGAAATCTTGCACTTTCTATTCTTGGTTAAGGATGATTTGTTTTTGCTATAGCGTGGAGAGATATGGCGTACATACAGACGTGATAGGCAAAAGGAAAAAAAGACTGCCGCAAAAGTCAAAGAAAAAAGGCTTTTTCGGCAGTCTTTTTTTGAAAGCAGAAGGTATTTGTGCAAAAGAGAAGAAAAAGATATTTTAAAGAATTTGACACAGAGAACAGATGATCGTATAATGAAACAGAAAGAATTTTGAAAAAGTCAGAAAAATACGATGGAGGAAGAAAAATGACACTGGAGGAAGCAGTCAGACAAATTGAAAAACCAGATGAAAAAGCGATGGAGCAATGCAGAAGGAGATGGGACAGTATTGCCAAACCATTACACAGTTTAGGAAAATTGGAAGATTTATTTGTAAAGATTGCCGGAATGACAAGGACAAGTAAAATTGAACTGTCTAAGAAAGCATTAGTAGAAATGTGTGCCGACAATGGAGTAGTAGAAGAAGGAGTAACACAGACTGGACAAGAGATTACAGCACTGGTGACAGAAAATTTTTCTAAGACGCAAAGTACAGCAAGCGTAATGTGCAAAAAAGTCGGCGCAGATATTATTCCAATTGATATTGGAGTTGCAGTCGATACAAGCGCTTGGAACCGAAAGATTGCATACGGGACTAAGAATATGGCAAAAGAACCGGCAATGACGAGGGAACAGGCAGTCCGTGCATTGGAAGTAGGAATCAATCTGGTAGGAGAATTAAAAGAAAAAGGATATCAGATCCTAGCTACCGGTGAAATGGGAATCGGAAATACAACGACAAGCAGTGCGATGACTGCCGTTTTTTTAAATATTCCGCCGAAAAAGGTGACAGGAAGAGGAGCAGGACTTTCCACGGAGGGATTGGCGCGAAAAATTGAGGTGATTGAGCGTGCGATAGAGAAAAACAGACCGAATAGAGAAGATCCGGTAGATGTGCTGGCAAAAGTAGGAGGATTTGATATTGCAGGGCTTGCAGGGATGTTTTTAGGAGGAGCTGTGTATAAAATTCCTATTGTTCTGGATGGTTTTATCTCAGCTGTCGCAGCATTGACGGCAAAGAAAATTTGTGCAGAGACCGTTTCTTACATGATTCCTTCTCATGTCTCAAAAGAACCGGGAGGAGAGATGGTTTTAAAGGAACTTGGCTTAAGCGCTCCTCTTCACTGTGACATGTGTCTTGGGGAAGGAACAGGCGCGGTTACACTGTTTCCGATTTTGGATCTTGCCGGGACAATTTATAATACAATGAGTACCTTCCATGATATTGACATGGAAGCATATAAACCGTTGACATGAGGAAAAAATAATGTTTCTTTTAGTAACAGGCGCAAGCGGAAGCGGGAAATCGGCTTTTGCGGAAGAACAAGTAGTAAAACTTTCAAAGGGACCACGCATCTATCTTGCTACGATGATGTGTTTTGACGAGGAGAGTCAAAACAGAATTCTGAGACACCGAAAAATGAGGGAGTCCAAAAATTTTGAGACGATAGAATGCTACATGGGACTGGAAAATTTGGTGCTCTCTAAGGAAGCGACCGTACTGTTAGAATGTATGTCAAATCTGACAGCGAATGAAATGTATGATCCTTTGGGTGCCGGAGAAGAGACACCAAAGCGGATCTTAAAAGGAATCTCCAATTTGAAAAACCAGGTAAAAAATCTATGCGTTGTGACGAACGAAGTGTTTTCAGACGGAATGGAATATGATGCAGAGACTGTACGTTATCTTTCTTATCTTGGAAAAATTAACTGCGAAATGGCAAAAATGGCAGATGAAGTGTATGAGATTGTCTTTGGAATTCCGATTAAGAAAAAAGGGGGAAACAGAGAATGAAAAAGCTTTTGCAAAGCTGTATCATTGCATTTGCAATGTATTCCAAGATTCCAATGCCAAAAATAGAATGGAATCAGGAAAATATGAAATATGCATTTTGCTTTCTCCCTTTTATAGGAGCAGTGATTGGAGGAATTTTTTATATCTTTGGAGTATATGGACAGTACATTGCGGGAAATGGAACATTTCACACTGCCTTGATGATGGTCATTCCTGTAGCAGTCAGCGGTGGAATTCATCTAGATGGATTTTTAGACACGTCAGATGCACTTAGCTCTTATAAACCAAAAGAAGAGAAATTAAAGATTTTAAAAGATTCTCACGCAGGAGCATTCGCAATTATTATGGGAATCTGTTACTTTTTTTTGCTGTTTGGTGTCTGTACGGAACTTACAGAAGAAATGACAGCTGTTTTTGCAATCGGATTTATTCTTTCAAGAGCATTGGGCGGATACTCAGTCGTTACATTTCGGATGGCAAAAAATACAGGACTTGCTGCAACTTTTTCGAAGATGGCTTTAAAGAAGAGAGTACAAAAAGTGATGATCGGATATGTGATTTTGTGCGGTGCGGCGATGATTTTGATTCATCCTGTATTTGGAATGTGTGCAGTGTGTGCCGCAGCAGTTAGTTTTTTATATTATCGTCATATGGCTTATGAGAAATTTGGAGGAATTACAGGAGACCTCGCCGGATTTTACATTCAGATATCAGAACTGATGATGGGAATTTTAATGGTATTTGCAAAATATCTGATTTGACAGCAGAAAGAAGAGAATAGGAAGCGAAAAAAGGAGAGCAGGTTTTATGATTTTAGTGACAGGAGGAGCATTCCAGGGAAAAAAAGAGTATGTGACAAAAACATTTGGAATTCTCAAAGAAGAAATGGCAGACGGACAGACATGTGAATGGCAGCAGATCCGTTCATGCCGCTGTCTGTTTCATTTTCACCTTTTGATTAAAAGAATGATGCAAAACGGAGAAGACACTGCCGATCTGTGTGAAATTTTAATGGAGGAAAATCCAAAATTGATTGTTGTGACAAATGAACTTGGATGCGGAATTGTACCGATGGATCCGTTTGAGAGACAATATCGTGAACAATGCGGACGCATTTGCTGCAATCTGGCAAAAGAGGCAAAGGAGGTACACCGAGTAGTGTGTGGGATTGGGCAGGTGATAAAATGTGCATGACATTTTTTTGATTCGCCATGGCATGACAGAAGGAAATTTCAAAAAGAGATATATCGGGGTAACAGATGAGGAGCTGTGCGAGAGAGGAAAAATGCTTTTGGAAAAAATCAAAGAGAAAAGACAGAGCAACGAAATAGATCATGTGTATGTAAGCCCTTTAAAACGATGTCTGGAAACAGCAGAAATTCTTTATCCTGGAGTTTTAAAAACAGTTATAGACGGGTTAAGAGAGTGTAATTTTGGAAATTTTGAGAACAAAAACTACCAGGAATTAAATGGAGACGCAGAATACCAAAAGTGGATAGAAAGCGGCGGGATTTTAGCATTTCCGGGAGGAGAAGATCCAAAAGCCTTTAAAAATAGAAGCGTAAAAACTTTTTTGGAAACAGTATATCAGGCAGAAAAAGAAAAGATTGCATTTGTTGTGCATGGCGGAACAATTATGAGCATTATGGAGGCACTGATACAACCGCCAAAAAGTTTCTATGACTGGCATGTGGAAAATGGATGTGGATACCATATTCAAGAAGACAGAGGGATATTTTCTTTGTGCGAAAAGATTTCCTGCTGAAAATCAGAACAGAAATTTGGAGGAAAGAAATGATTTCATATTTAATAGGACAGGTTTCTTCTGCAAATGAGAGTTTTGCAGTCTTGGAAGTGAATCAGATAGGATATCAGATTTTTATGTCGTCGAGAGATCTTGTAAAGCTTCCGTCTCAGGAAAAAAAAGTAAAAATTTTCACTTATCTGTATCTGAAAGAGGATATCATGCAGCTTTACGGATTTTTAGATTATGATGATTTAATACTGTTTCAGCTTCTGATTAATGTCAATGGAATTGGTCCCAAAGCCGCAATGGGAATGCTTTCTGCACTTTCAGCAGATGATGTAAGATTTGCTATCCTTTCAGAGGATATTCAGACGATCACAAAGGCTCCGGGAATAGGAAAGAAAACAGCACAACGGATGATTCTCGATTTAAAAGATAAGATTTCTCTGGAAGATGCATTTGAAAAGAAATTGTCAAATAAGATGGAGCAAAATCAGACAGAACCGAAGAATCAAAAGGCCGTCGATGAGGCGATTCTGGCACTGACTGCACTTGGATATTCAAATTCTGAGGCACTTCAGGCAGTGCGCAAATTGGAAATAAAAGAGGAGTGGACTGCGGAAGATGTGATAAGGGAAGCTCTTAAGACAATGGCCTTCTTTTAAAATTTTTATCTGGGACGGAGAATAAGATGAAAAAGAGAATGATTACGACAGATATTTTGGAGGACGATAAGCGGACGGAAGCAAGCCTTAGACCGCAGTCTCTGGACCAATATATTGGGCAGGAAAAAATTAAAGAAAATTTAAAAATTTATATTCAGGCTGCAAAAGAGAGAAATGATGCTTTAGACCACGTACTACTCTACGGACCGCCAGGACTTGGAAAGACGACACTTGCCGGGATTATTGCAAATGAGATGGGAGTTAATCTAAAAATCACTTCTGGACCGGCGATTGAAAAACCGGGAGAGATGGCAGCAATCTTGAATAATCTGCAAGAGGGAGATTTGCTGTTTGTAGACGAAATCCATCGGCTGAACAGACAGGTAGAAGAAGTATTATATCCGGCAATGGAAGATTTTTCGATTGACATCGTAATCGGGAAAGGTGCGGCTGCACGTTCCATTCGGCTCAATCTGCCCAAATTTACGCTGGTGGGAGCCACAACACGTGCAGGGATGCTGACAGCCCCGCTTAGGGATCGCTTTGGGGTGATTCATCATTTAGAATTTTATAACGTAGAAGAATTGGTGACAATCGTTGAGCGTTCAGCGGAGGTTCTGGGGGTAGAGATTGATCAAGAAGGCGCCTATGAACTGGCAAGAAGATCAAGAGGTACGCCAAGACTTGCCAACCGTTTATTAAAACGGGTCCGAGATTTTGCTCAGATTAAATACAATGGAAAAATTACAAAAGAAGCAGCAATCTATGCGCTTGATCTTTTAGAAGTAGATCAGTATGGACTGGATATGACAGACCGGCAGATTCTCTCTACTATGATTGAAAAATTTGGAGGGAAGCCGGTGGGGCTTGATACCCTTGCAGCAGCAATCGGAGAAGACTCCGGCACAATCGAGGAAGTATATGAACCTTATCTGATAAAAAATGGCTTTTTAAACCGAACTCCGAGAGGACGTATGGTTACAGAACTGGCCTATCGCCATCTGGGATTTGATTTTATGATTCAGGATTCTTAAAAAAGGGAACGAAAAATAAGGTTGTAATTCCTGTAATTTTGTTTATAATAGAATCAAGACAAAAAAGCATTAGGCACACAGTTGTGCAGTATCAGAAATAGATGGTTACTGATGTAAATCTGAAAAAGTCGGGAGAATCCATCTTGCCGGGTTCTTGGATAACAGAAAAGTGCAATAAGGGGAAAGGAACGGGCTGAGCATGTCATCGAAAAATAAAACACAGGTACTGATTGCCGGGAAAATCTATACATTAAGCGGCTATGAGAGCGAAGAATATCTGCAAAAGGTGGCTACATATATTAACAATAAACTTGCCGAATTAAAGAAGATGGAAGGATATAATCATCTTTCGGCAGATACAAAAAGTATTTTAGTCGATCTAAATGTTGCCGATGATTATTTTAAGGCAAAAAAACAGGCAGATAATATAGAGGAAGAATTGGCATTAAAAGAAAAAGAACTATATGAACTAAAACATGAATTGATCAATGTACAGATTAAGTTGGAAGCAGCAGAGAAATCTCTTTCAACTCTTCAGTTGGAGTCAACCGAACAGCAAAAGAGAATTGTAAAATTAGAAACAGAACTGCAAGATTTAAGAAAAATAGAAAAAGAAGGGGCTGTCTAGGGAAGACGGCCTTTTCAACTTTTATCTCAGGCGACAATCAGCCATTAAATAAAAAAACGGCAGAAGCAGAAAGGAATAAACACGTGAACAAAAAAGCAGAATTATTAGCGCCGGCAGGATCGATGGAAAGTTTAAAAGCAGCTGTAAATGCCGGAGCAGATGCTGTTTATATAGGAGGAAACCGGTTTGGAGCTCGTGCATATGCTGATAATCCAGATCAGGAGCAATTAAAAGAAGCAATAGACTTTTGTCATGTGCACGGCAGATTGTTATATATGACAGTCAATACTCTCCTAAAGGAACAAGAACTGGAAAAAGAGCTGTACCGATATCTTTTACCGCTGTATGAACAAGGACTGGATGCTGTGATTGTGCAGGATTTGGGTGTTCTTGCTTTTATCAGAAAGCAATTTCCAGATCTGGCGATTCATGCCAGTACACAGATGTCTGTGACAGGTGCAGACGGCGCACAGCTGTTGAAAGACCTCGGCGTGACAAGAGTCGTGACAGCAAGAGAACTTTCTTTAAAAGAAATCAAAATGATCTATGAAAAGACAGGAATGGAACTCGAAAGTTTTGTTCACGGCGCACTTTGCTACTGTTATTCCGGTCAGTGTCTGTTTAGCAGTATCATTGGCGGAAGAAGCGGCAACAGAGGAAGATGTGCCCAGCCATGCCGTCTGCCATATGAATTATATCAGGAAAACCGGCGGATTTCTTCAGAAGAAGGTGCGTATCTTTTAAGTCCTAAAGACATGTGCACGTTAGAGTTACTGCCCAAAATTCTAAAAAGCGGTGTCTATTCTCTAAAAATTGAGGGAAGAATGAAAAAACCGGAATATACAGCAGGAGTGGTGAGAATTTACCGGAAATACCTGGATCTTTGCCTAAGAGAACAAGGACGCTTCTTTGAAGTGACACAGGATGATAAAAGAGAACTGATGGATTTGTACAACCGAGGAGGATTTAATCAGGGATATTATGAAATGCAAAACGCAAGGGAAATGATTGCCTTAAAAAGACCAAATCATTGCGGGGTTGCGGCAGCAAAAGTGACTGCACTGAAAAAAGGTGAAATAGAATTGCAGGCAGTCGAAGAACTTTTTAAAGGAGATGTACTGGAGGCTTTAGAGGCGAAAGAACCAAGAAAAACAGAATTTACGCTTGGAAGGAACCGTAAAAAAGAGGAGCGATTTACGGTTAAACTGCCAATAACAGGAAAGATAAAAAAAGGATGGATATTTCACAGAACAAAAAATAAGACTTTGCTGGAGGAAATTTCAAGGGAATATGTATATGGCAATTACCAAGAAAAAATTAATGGAAGATTAAAGATTTTAAAAAATCAACCTGTTATACTTGAGCTGGGTATGGGAGAAAAAACAGTACGAATCGAGTCAGATCCGCCTATGGAGGCACAAAATCAGCCTTTGACAGAAGAAAAAGTCAGAAAACAGATGGAAAAAACAGGAAACAGCAGCTTCCGTTTTGAGAATCTGAAGATTGATATAGAAGACGGAGTGTTCTTGCCGGTACAAAAATTGAATGAACTGCGAAGAGAAGGACTTGAAAAGCTAAAGCAAATGATTGTTTTATCTTATCGCAGAGAAAAAAGACAGCCTTATTTGGAACAAAAAGAAGAAATAAAACGACAGGAGACGACGGCACTTTTTGTTGAACTAGACAATCAAGATGGTTTGATGGAACTTTTAAAAATAAGAGAAGTCAGAGGATTTTATATGAATGATTCTGCGTGGGAACCGCTTGACAATGAAACAGAAAAGAAAAAAACGGTCGATATTTGCCACAGGGCAGGAAAAATGTGTTTTTATGCTATGCCTATGATATTTCGGATGGAGACGCGAAAAAGGTATGAAGAATCGTGGAATAGGATCATAGAGTGCGGATTTGACGGTATGTTAGTCCGAAATCTGGAAGAAATTCAGTTTTTAAAAGAGAGGAATTATGAAGGTGAGATCGTCGCAGATCATAATCTATATACGTATAACAAACAAGCACGCAGTTTTTTAAAATCGTGCGGCGTAAAACGTGATACAGCTCCTTTGGAATTAAACAAAAAGGAGCTTGCCCAAAGAAAATGCGAAGGAAGTGAAATAGTGCTTTATGGACGGATTCCACTCATGGTTTCCGCACAATGTCTAAAAAAGACGACAAAGGGATGTAATAAAAAGATGGAATGGCTTCTACTAAAAGACAGAAAAAAGAAGGGATTTCCTATAAAGACAGTATGCAGATTTTGCTATAATATCATTTACAATGAAGTTCCGCTGTCCCTGATGGAGGAATGGGGAGAGATAAAACAGCTTTATCCGGATACGGTACGACTTTGTTTTACAACGGAATCGAAAGAGGAGATCACAGAGATTACAACAAAGTTTGCACAATGTATTTTTTACGGGCAAAGTCCGGAAAAAAGAAATCAGGAATTTACAAGAGGTCATTTCAAAAGAGGAGTAGAGTAGGTGAAAATGTGACAAATCTAATTATTGAAGTATCAAAATATCTGCTAATTATTTGTATGGTGATTTATACGGCAGAGTCATTTACTGTATTTATAAAGAAAAGCGAGAGTGCGCAGGAATTTTTATATCTAAGACAGGTATTGATGATTTTGCTGATCCACTTTATCGCTTTTATGGTATTATATCTGGAAATGGAAGAAGATCAGCTGATGTTTTTCTGGGGATCTCAGGTCATATACCTGCTTGCTGTTCAAGTGCTGGTAAGAAATTTGTATCCGCAGGCGTCGAAACTGCTGCTTAATAATATGTGCCTCTTAATTGCAATAGGATTTATTATGATCACGCGTCTGTCCTATGACCAGTCAATCAGACAGTTTCAGATTTTGGCGATCTCTACGGTGATTGCACTTTTTATTCCGATTATTATAAGAAAATGGAAATTTCTGCAAAAGGGCACATGGTTTTATGCAGCGGTTGGCATCGGGCTTCTTGCAGCTGTTGCTGTGCTGGGACGGTCCTCGTATGGAGCGAAACTTTCCATTTCTATTGGACCGATTACTATACAGCCGTCTGAATTTGTAAAGATTATTTTTGTATTTTGTATTGCAAGTCTGTTTGCAAAAGCAAGCGATTTTAGACAGATTGTAATTGCAACCGTCCTTGCGGCCGTTCATGTGCTGATTTTAGTTGTATCAACAGATCTTGGAGGTGCTTTAATTTTCTTCAGCACATATTTAATGATGCTGTATGCCGCTACGAAAAAGCCGATTTATACTGTGGCGGGAATTGCGGCAGGATGTGTGGCGGCAGTACTGGCTTATTTCTTATTTTCCCATGTGCGTGTCCGTGTGGAAATATGGAGAGATCCTTTTGCCACATATGAAGGAAGCGGATATCAGATCGCACAGTCACTCTTTTCCATTGCAGCTGGAGGATGGTTTGGAACAGGATTGTTTCAGGGATCGCCGGGAATGATTCCGATTGTGGAACAAGATTTTATGTTTTCTGCGATTGCAGAAGAACTGGGTGGAATTTTTTGCATCTGCCTGATTCTCGTTTATTTAAACTGTTTTATGATGTTCTTAAATGTAGCGATGGGACTGAGAAATAAATTCTATCGCATTATCGGACTGGGATTTGGATGTATGCTCACTGTTCAGATCTTTTTGACAATCGGAGGGGCGATGAAGATGATTCCTTCGACAGGAGTGACACTGCCTCTGATCAGTTATGGAGGAAGCTCTGTGATGAGTACCCTGATTATATTTTTTATTGTACAGGGATTATACCTGGTAAAAGAAGATGAGGATGAAGAAATTGAGAGAGCAAAAATCTATGAACAATATCAAAGGGAATATGGAAAACAAGGAACAGGAGACAATGCAAGGACGCAATATTCACAATCTGAATACGGATACCGACCGACAAGATAAAAAACCAAAAAAGCGGCGTAAGAGAAACCGAGAATTTATGCGTGTGACCTGGATTTTTATCACAATGTTTTTGGTGCTTTGCACGTATTTAGTTTATTTTAATGTTTTTAGGGCAGAAGAAATCAATACAAATTCTTACAATACAAAGCAAAATGATAGAAAAAGCGATATCCAAAGAGGACAGATTCTTTCAGCAGACGGGGAAATTTTAGCGGCGACAACGTATGATACAGAGGGAAACGAACAAAGAGCATATCCATACGGAAGAATTTTTTCTCATGTTGTAGGATATTATGTAAATGGTAAATCCGGTCTGGAAGCAAAATGTGATTATGATTTGACAGATTCGCATATCTCATTTTTAAAACAGCTGGAATATACGGCAGAAGGACAAAAAGTTCTGGGCGACAATATCTACTTGACTTTAGATACGGATTTGCAGCAGGCAGCATACAATGCGCTTGGAGACAATAAAGGAGCTGTCGTTGTGATGGAAGCTTCTACAGGAAAAATTCTTGCTATGGTTTCGAAACCGGATTTTGATCCTGGCACAATAGGAGAAAATTGGGAATCTCTGACATCGGAGGATGCGGACAGTCCTCTGCTAAACCGTGCCACCCAGGGATTATATCCGCCTGGATCTACCTTTAAGATTTTAACGACACTTGCTTTTATGCGGCAGAATCCGAACTATCAGGACTACACATACGATTGTATCGGATACATTTCAAAAGAGGATGTGACGGTAACTTGTTATAACAGTGAAATACATGGATGGGAAGATTTAAAAAGTTCATTTGCTCATTCTTGTAACAGTTCTTTTTGTAATATCGGATTGGAATTAGACAATCAGGAATTTATCGATCTTTGCAATGATTTTGGGTTTAATAGCTCTTTACCGCTGAATTATATGGAATATAGCAGAAGTCAATTTAACTTGGAAGCCAATTCTTCTTATGGAGAAGAGATGACGACAGCGATTGGACAAGGGGAGACTTTAGTGTCTCCGCTTCATATGGCTATGATTGCATCTTCCGTTGCAAACGGCGGAGTTATGATGACGCCGTATCTGATTGACCGCGTTCAGACTTCAGAGGGAGATCTCGTAAAAGAAACAACTCCGACAGCGTATAAAACGGTAATGTCGGCAGAGGAAGCAGGCGTATTGGCAGAATATATGAGGGAAACCGTCTTAAGCGGAACCGCAACCGCTTTATATAATGATACGTATAGCTGTGCCGGAAAAACAGGATCAGCAGAATATGACAATGGCGAACAGCAGGGAACTCATTCGTGGTTTGTCGGATTTACGAATGTAGACAATCCGGAACTTGTGATTAGCGTTTTGGTAGAGGATGGAGGATCCGGAAGCGAATCGGCAGTTCCAATCACAAAACAGATTTTGGATTCCTACTATTATAACTATGATAATACTTACGGCGGAGGATATTAAAAAAGCCCTAAGAGAAATCGAAAAGAATTAAGAAAAGATAAGGTTGCACGATCCATAAAAAAGAGTTATACTAATAGCAAGTTAAAAACCAGAGCCAACAGGAGGAATTGCAATGATCGAGGCAACGAGCTGTGGCGGAGTGGTAATTTTTCGTGGGAAAATTTTGGTTCTTTATAAAAGTTATAAAAACAAATATGAAGGATGGGTTTTACCCAAGGGAACTGTAGAGCCTGGTGAAGAATTTAAGGACACAGCAATCAGAGAAGTGCTGGAAGAAACGGGTGCTCGCGCGTCCATCATTAAATATATCGGAAAAAGCCAATATACATTTAATGTTCCGGAAGATACGGTTTCGAAAGATGTACATTGGTATTTGATGATGGCAGACAGTTATTACAGCAAACCGCAGCGGGAAGAGTATTTTGTGGATTCAGGGTACTATAAGTTTCATGAAGCTTATCATCTTCTGAAATTCTCAAATGAAAAAGTAATTTTAGAAAAAGCGTATAATGAATATTTGGAACTGAAAAAGAATAATCTCTGGGGAAGTCACAAGTATTTTTAAAAACGCAGGAGCTGCTCTTAGAGCAGCTCTTTTTCTTCTGCCACGAAAAGCATCTTTTCGAGAATAGTGATGCAAAGCAAATATCGCCATATTACGTTGACAGGGACTATGTAAAATATCGTATCAGGACTTTTAGAAGAAGTATGGATAGGACAAAGGAGAAAATAAGAATGGCATTGTCTAAAAGATGAGATTTGTGATATACTAAAAAATAAAACAGGAATAATCTGGAACAAGAAGGGGAATTTTTAAAATAATAAAAAGAATAGAATACAGAAGAGGCTATTATGGAAAAATAATGAAATAGAGATCACAACAGGCAGGGAAAGGGGAGGAGACAATGCTAGAACAGATTGATCTGACAAAAAAGATGGGGAGAAAAGAATTAAATGACCAATATTATGCGAGAATCAAGGTACTAAAATCAGTTGTTGAAGCATTAGAGAAGAGGATGGAAAAAGAAAAAGCAGAGTGAGCAGGAAAAATGAAATGGTATCCACAGTTATATGTTGGCGAACAAGTCAGCAAAAAAAGAAAAAAAATTATATGGAAAATTGATTATCACAAAAAAATTTATAACGTCTATCTGATTACTTTAGCTTCAAATGGGAAAGATATTTTTGATATTTTTTCTTCTGCATATCTTTCCTTTCCGGCAGTATATCGCAACTGCCCATTAATTGTGGGAATTGCCGGAAGTTATTTTGAGGCAGTAGATCTGGCAGTAACAATCATAGAAGAAATTTACAGAGAAACCGGAAAAACACAGATCAGACAATATTTGGAGCAGAAGATGGAACAATTTGAGCAGAAAAGAAAGCGGCAGGGGTGAAAAGATGCTACATATCATTTTAATGATACTGAAAATAATCGGCATTTTAGTGGCGTTGATTTTACTGTTTCTTCTTGCAGCAGCTGTTTCCATCTTGTTTGTTCCGTTACATTATCGAATTGGAGGATGGAAAGAAGACAAGGAATTTTCCGCAAAAGTAAAGATAAGCTGGATGCTTCGGAGCTTGTGCGCGGAAATACAGGTTCAGAAAAAGGGGATGCAGGTTCGAATCTGGATTTTTGGCAGAACGATAGAACAGTGGAAAAAAACAGCGCAGAATTTGAAAAAAAAGAAAAAAGAAAGACTAAGAAGCCGACAAGAGGAAAAGAAAAAAATTCCCGATAAAAAGCTGATAAGACAAGAAGAAAAGACGAGTTCTTTGGAGAATCTAGATCAGACGACAAAAGAAAAGAAAGCTCTCCCAAAAGCAGAGAAAAGAGATGTGACAGCAAAAAAGAAAAAAGAAATAGCAGAAGAAATGCCAAAAGTCATACAAAAAGCAAAAAAGAGGACAAAGTCAGAAAGAATCCGGGAAATGATAGGAGGATGGAAAAAGAAAATAAAACAATCCTGGAAAAATCTAAAAAGACGATGGAATAAAATAAAAAGAAATCTAAGAAATGTTTCGGAAAAAATTCAGTATTATTATAAGCTGTACCAAGAAGAGAGCACAAAAGAAGTGATACGTTTTGTAAAGGAACAGATAATCTGGCTGCTTCACAAAATAGCACCAAAAGAGATTACAGGAAAGATTCAATTCGGAACCGGAGATCCGGCCGCAACAGGAGAATTGATGGGAGTTATCAGCATTTTGCTGCCTGTGTATTCTTATTCTATAGAATTGGAGCCTGATTTTGAAAATAAAATTTTTGAAGGAGAAGCACAAGCGTCAGGAACGGTACGAATTTGGTATTTTCTCGTCATTGCCTGGCGTGTAATTCGAAAGAAAGATTTAAAAAAATTAATAAAAAGATTGAAACCATAATATACAATGAAGGAGGAGCAAAAATGGCATCAGAAAATAATTTTAAAGCAACTGTCGATTCTCTGTTTAAAGGAATGGATAGTTTTATGACTTCAAAAACAGTTGTAGGAGAGCCGATTACAGTGGGCGATACAATTATTCTTCCACTGATGGATGTCTCCTTTGGCGTAGCGGCAAAAGCAGTGACAGAAAATTCAAAAAATAACGGTGGAGGAGGAATGGGAGGAAAAATGTCTCCGTCAGCTGTTTTAGTAATCCAAAATGGGAGCACAAAATTAGTAAATATTAAAAATCAGGATGGGCTGACGAAAATTTTAGATATGGTACCAGATTTTGTGGATCGCTTTACTTCCGGAAAAGGAGAAGAAACGGCAGCCTTTGAAGAAAAAGAGGAGACACAGGCAAAAGATCAGCCGTAAGGTATCAGAATCGAAAAAAAAGCATATATATATAGAAAGAAAAAGAAGGAGCAGATATGCGTAAAATTATAGGATATACTCTGTTCTGGATTGGTATCGGAATGGTGATTGGTTTTTTAGTTCCTTCAGATGCCATATCTGTTCTTCTTATTTTTTTGCTTTTAGTCTTAGGCTACCATTGTTTTTGCGGCAAATAATATAAGACAGTAAAGCGTTGAAATAAAATTTGCAAGTAAAAAAAGGTGCTGTTTTACAGTAAATCAACTTTTCACTGCAAAACAACACCTTTCTTTTATTTTTTATGCTCTTTCTACTTTTCCGGATCTTAAACAAGAAGTACATACATACATCTTTTTAGCACCGCCGTCTACTTTAACCTTTACAGATTTGATGTTAGACTTCCACATTTTGTTCGATCTTCTATGAGAATGACTCACATTATTCCCGAAATGAGCACCTTTTTCACAAATAGCACATTTTGCCATTGACCGCACCTCCTTGCCCTATAATCGTCCGTCTTTCCGCAGACAGACTCACAACACTTAATATATTATCAGATGGGAATTTATTTTGCAAGTAAAAAATAGAAAATTATGAAATTATTTTAGAAATCAGAAAATAATTATTTCATTTTCTTATAAAACAGGGTATAATAAATCATAAAGCATTCTGTAAAAAGGTGATTTTTACAGAACGGAAAATAAGATTTGGAGGGACCGATATGAAAGGACGCATGGATAATGAATTAGGTTCTATTGTAATCGATACAGATGTGATTGCAACATATGCCGGAAGCGTAGCGGTGGAATGCTTTGGAATCATTGGTATGGCAGCAGTAAATATGAAAGATGGACTGGTAAAGCTGCTTAAAAGAGAAAATCTGGGACGCGGTATTTCTATTCGGATAGAAGATAATAAAATTTCGATTGATTTCCATGTAATCGTTGCATACGGAGTCAGTATTTCAGCAGTGGCAGATAATTTGATTGACAATGTAAAATATAAACTGGAAGAATTTACCGGTATGGAAATTGAAAAAATAAATATTTACGTAGAAGGCGTAAGAGTAATTGATTAAGGAGGAACTTGCAGTGGATACAAATCAAATAGATGCCAAGCTTTGCGCAAAGATGTTTTTAGCTGGAGCAAAAAATCTGGAGGCAAAGAAAGAGTGGATCAATGAATTAAATGTATTTCCGGTTCCAGATGGCGATACAGGAACAAACATGACGATGACCATTATGGCAGCAGCAAAAGAAGTTTCTGAGATGGAAGAAGTTACGATGCGGCGGCTTGCTAAGGCAATTTCATCTGGTTCTTTGCGTGGAGCAAGAGGAAACTCAGGCGTCATTTTGTCACAGTTGTTTCGAGGCTTTACAAAGGTAATTGCGGAGCACGAAGTAATTGATACGCAGATTTTGGCGGATGCGCTGACAAAAGCGGTGGAGACGGCATATAAAGCGGTTATGAAACCAAAAGAAGGAACGATTTTAACTGTGGCAAAAGGAGCGGCAGAGAAGGCGCGGGAACTGGCTGAGACAATCAAAGATATGTCCATTTTTATCAGCGAAGTTCTGACAGAAGCGGAATATGTACTGAGTCAGACTCCGGAAATGCTTCCTGTTTTAAAAGAGGCAGGAGTAGTAGACTCCGGCGGTCAAGGACTTTTAGAAGTGATGAAAGGAGCGTATGATGCTTTTCTGGGGAAAGAATTAACGTATCGGATAGAGCTGGGAAAACCGAAGGAAAAGCAGCAGGCAGTCAAAATAGCACAAGAAGAAGTAGAGATCAAATTTGGATATTGTACGGAATTTATTATTAATCTGGAAAAGGAATATAATGATGAGACAGAGATGGAATTTAAGGCATTTTTAAATTCTATTGGAGATTCGATTGTACTGGTTTCAGACGATGAAATTGTCAAAGTCCATGTACATACGAATGATCCTGGACTTGCATTGCAGCGTGCCTTGACGTATGGCTCTTTGAGCCGTATTAAGATTGATAATATGAGAGAAGAACATCACGAAAAACTGATAAAAGATGCAGAGCGTCTCGCAGCAGAACAGGCAAAACAAATGCCCAGAAAGGAAGTCGGATTTATCTGTGTCTCGGCAGGAGAAGGAATGGGAGAAATCTTTAAGAGCCTTGGAGCCGATTACCTGATTGAAGGCGGACAGACGATGAATCCAAGCACGCAAGATATTTTAGAAGCGATTGACCATGTCAATGCACATCACATTTTTATTTTCCCTAACAATAAAAATATCATTCTTGCAGCAAATCAGGCAAAACTGCTTACAAAGGACAAAGATATTTTTGTGATTCCGACAAAAACTGTTCCACAGGGAATTACAGCAATGATTTCTTATGTGGCAGAAAAAACGCCAAAAGAAAATGAAGAAATGATGCTGGAAGAGATTATGCATGTGAAAACAGGACAGATTACGTATGCGGTACGAGATACAAAGATTGATGAAAAAGAGATTCATAAAGACGATATTATGGGACTGGGAGATCACTCACTGCTTGCAGTTGGCACAGAGTTAGAACAAGTAGCCCTAGACACGGTAAAAGCAATGGTGGATGAAGATTCGGAATTGATTAGTATCTATTATGGCGAAGAGACAAAAGAGAATGAGGCAGTGGAGTTTTCAAAAGAAATAGAAGAGTTGTATCCGGACTGTGATGTGGAAGTACAAAACGGAGGACAACCGATTTATTATTATGTAATATCAGTAGAATAGAAGACAAAGCTCGATTTTTCCCTTTCAATAAAGGGCAAATCGGGCTTATTTTAGTTTGCGCGCCATGGGCGCGCTCTAACGGGTGAAAGTCCCGAACACGCCTAGGCAACGAGGAAGTGTATAGCTGAACAGCAAGGGTGTCCATCGTGAGGTGGAATCGGAAGGAAGCGGTAGGCAAACTCTTGGTCCGACGAACAGGAACCACATATAAGGCTCGGAAATACGGATAAGTCTGCCAAATGAGATGAAGTCCTAAAGTTGCTGGAAGTACGAGTAAATGTGGCGGATAGATGAGGGGAAAGAGCGTGCACCTTAAGCGTGGAGGTCTCACAGCGGCATCATTAGCCGAGTAACAACGAACTGTGAGAAGGCAGCAGAGCCCATAGTAGCGAAGAAGTTTCTGTAATGGAAATGGAGTGAAGGGGTGAACAATCAATCCGTTGAAGTACGTTCCACTTCGTAGTCGGAGCAACGTCTGTCGATAACATCAAAGACGGCAAAGACCAAAGGGGCAGAAAGGAAACAACGCATGGACACAAGTAGTCTCATGGAGCAGATAGTAAGCAACGATAACCTCAATGTGGCATATCGGCAAGTCGTCAGAAATAAAGGTGCGGCAGGTGTGGACGGAATGGAATACACTGAGCTATCGAATCATCTTTCGGAAAACGGCGAAAACATTAAGGAGCAGTTGCGGACAAGGAAATACAAACCGCAACCTGTAAGGCGGGTGGAGATACCCAAAGCAGATGGCGGTGTAAGAAAGCTGGGAGTGCCTACGGTTACGGATCGATTTATCCAACAGGCAATCGCACAAGTGCTGACGCCGATATTTGAGAAACAGTTTCATAATCACAGCTATGGCTTTGGTCCAAACCGATGCGCACAGCAAGCGGTCATCAAGGCACTGGAAATGAGGAACGACGGACACAACTGGATTGTGGACATCGACCTGGAAAGGTTCTTTGATACCGTAGACCATGACAAGCTGATGACCATTATAGGTCGGACGATTAAAGATGGAGATGTGATATCTATCATTAGAAAGTTTCTAGTCAGCGGAATTATGGTAGACGGGGAGTATGAGGATTCCGTTATAGGAACACCCCAAGGAGGAAATCTTTCTCCGTTGTTGGCAAATATCATGCTTAATGAACTGGATAAGGAGATGGAAGCAAGGGGACTGGATTTTGTTCGGTATGCGGACGACTGTATCATCATGGTTGGAAGCAGACAGGCGTCAGAACGAGTAATGAGGAGTATTACCCGATATATAGAGGAGAAACTCGGATTAAAAGTGAATGCGAGCAAGAGCAAAATTGATAAACCCAAAGGAATAAAGTATCTCGGCTTTGGATTCTACTATGACTCATTTGCCAAGGAATACAGAGCAAAACCTCATGCCAAATCTGTAGAGAAGTGCAAGGCAAGAATGAAAGAATTGACTTGCCGAAGCTGGGGAGTAGACAATGCCTACAAAGTCAAGAAACTCAACGAATTAATTCGAGGCTGGATTAATTACTTTAAAATCGGAAGCATGAAGGGCTTATGTGAGAAACTTGACTCTAACATCAGATATCGTTTGCGAATGTGTATATGTGAACTTCCATGATAATTAACTCTCGTCTTCATA
>CALWCS010000004.1 GCA_944376425.1 uncultured Lachnospiraceae bacterium
AGGGGGGAAGATATTTTGCCATGCAGCTCATGGGACGGCTGGAGATGGAAGGAAGAGAACTTATAGGCGGTCCGGAATATGAATATATTGCAAGGATACATCCTAATCTGGGGAGGCGGGACGGCGGAAGAATAGGAATCTATCTGACGAAATTAAATTCGGAAGAAGATTTTGATTCCATCATTCCAGGATGGTCTACAGCAAGAGAAGTAAAGGAAATTGATCCCTACGCAGAGATTAGGATGGGATATTCCTCAGGTATACAGATTATCATGTACAGTGTGTTGAACGATGGAAGAATTTTCAAATTTGAGATGTACCACTATCCGGAAAAACAAAGAGAAGGTATGGAGCGAAGCGCCTGGGATCAGATAATCGATGTCAAGACAACGAGAGAAAGATCAGAGATACTTTCTTCGACAACGGTAGGAATCATACGAAAAAGAGACTTAGAGCCATTTTTGAGCGAAGAGGGAAAAAACGCAGATTTTTCCTATAAACCCGTAGAGTGAAAGGAAGGAGAGGAAAAGCATGAGAAAAAAGACCGCATTTTTTTTACTGTTATCAAGCGCTATTATTTTTTGTACCTTTCCTTTGGCGCTGGCGGCTCAGGACACGGTAGGATTGTTCTATCCGGGAACACCAATAAACTATGTCTGCCAGAGCAAGAATCCGTTTTACGTGACAGGAAAAAAGCATATTTGCTGGAAATGCAGAAACAAACTGAAGTTGACATACAAGAGCAGGGTTGTGGACGAAAAGGACTCTGACGGTTGGCGCTACGATTTCACGACAGGGAGTACGCGGCTGTTCGGAGAGGTGGAATTTCGGATCTTCTATTTTGAATGTCCGGAATGTGCTATGGAAGTCTCAGTGATAGAACTGAAAGAGAGAGAAGAAAGAGAACGGGAATATCAATCGTTAAGAGAACGGGAATATCGATCGTTATTGGCAGAGGAGTAACAATTTTTTCTTTCGATGTATTTGCAGCAGAGAATACTTTGGGACCGGATGATATTCTGAGCATGGATGGAAAAACAGGAAGGATTTCTCGGTGATTGTAATATTCAGTCATAAATGATATGATAGATACCATCGAACAATGATATTTCTATATCAGTGATATCGAAGAAAAGAAAGGTGGAGGAGAACAAAAAAGATGGGGATCTTGCAGAAAGTGACTGTCATTATTCCGGTATATAATCGTCAGGAAACGATAGAGAGATGTCTGGAAAGTGTGATCCATCAAACATATTCCAATCTTGAAATTCTTGTGATCGATGACGGGAGTACAGACAAAACACCGGAAATCTTAAAAGAATATGAAAAAAAAGATTCACGTATTACGGTAATCACAAAAGAAAATACAGGAGTGTCGGACAGCAGAAATTGTGGAATTGAATGTGCAGAGGGGAGTTTTATTCAATTTTTAGATTCTGATGACTGGATTCCGCAAAATGCCACAGAGCTTTTAATAGAAGCGATACAAAGACATGACAGTGATATGGCGATTGCGGATTATTACCGTGTAAGAGGACATCAGCTTTATCAAAGCGGCGCCATTCAAGAACCGGGGACTCTCTCAAGAACGGAATTCGCAAAAATTATGATTGATAAAGCATCCGATTTTTATTACGGGGTAGTATGGAATAAATGCTACCGGACGAAGATTTTAAAAGATCAAGGGATTCGATTTTCGGAGCGCCTAAAATGGTGTGAAGATTTTTTGTTTAATCTGGACTATTTAAAATATGTCGCAAAGATAGAAGTGATCAAAGAACCTGTTTATTATTATGTCAAGACAAAGGGAAGCCTTGTCAATACGCAGACAACACCGGTCAATATTATTAAGACGAAAATGCGTCTCTATGAGTACTATAAGGCATTGTATGAATCACTGGATCTGTATGAGGATAATAAAGTGAAAATTCAGCTGTTTCTCGTCCAGGCAGCCAGAGACAAAAAACAGAGATTAAAAAAGAAAGAATATCCGCCGGAGCTTTTGAAAAAAGAAACGGTGGTTCCCGAAAAACTAAGCAAGAAATTCCTGCAGCCGATCAGAGAAAATCTATCTTTGCAGGAACGAAGGGAAAAGGAAGAGAGAGATCTTATTTTAAAAGCACAGCTGGAGGGAATTGCGATGGCGAAAAAAGTAATGAGAAAAAAAGCAGATGGACTGAAAGAAGAGAGCATCGCAAAAGAGCTGGATTTGGACGAAAAAATCGTCCGTTATATTCTTGAAGAAGATACCATATAAGGAATGGAAATTTTTGGACAAAATCTAGGTAAAAAAGATCAAGAGATAAAAAGAAACAAAGGAAAAAGCTTCGGTTCCAGCAGACGAAAAATAAATAAGTCTGCGATAGAAACGAAGCTTTTATATTTATAATGATTATTTTGCGAGCAGCATCATAATTTCATTGCTGCGGGCGATAAATTTTGTCATTTCATCTGGATTTAACGGTTTATGGCTGAGCATAGCAAGATCATATAACTGGCAGCACATCATCGGGACATGTTCAGAATCTTTGTGCTCTAAGATATACTGTACCAACTTGTTATTGGCGTTTAAAACGAGAGTCTCGCTGCTGCTGAACATCGATGGATCCATACCATACATACCATACATTTTCATCATTTCCTGCATACGTCTGCTCTCTTCGGAGAGAATCATCATAGAGGAAACATTTTCATTTTTCAGTTTTTCTACCTTTATTTCCAATTTATCTTTATTTAAAGCCTTGCGGAAAATATCGGTCAGTGCATCTGCCGTCTCTTTTAAATCTTCGGAAGTGCCTGCCGTTACGCTTTCGTTGATATCAGCATCGATACGCTGGAAGCGGATATCCTGATTTTTTCCTTCCAGATGTGTAATAAAAGCAGAGTCGATATTGTGTTTTAAAATGACAGCGTCTAATCCCTGCTCTTTGAAGAGATTGATATACTGACTCTGCTGAATCTCATCTGTGACATAGAAGAGCGTTGTCTTTTTCTTCTCCTCTTTTTCCGAAGCTGGATTTTGCTCTTCTGAGGTTTCTTCGGATTTTGTCTCTTCTGTTTTGGACTCTTCACAAGCCGGCTGCTCTTTTTGATTTTCAGCGATAAAATCTTTTAAGGTCAGATATTTGCCGTCCAGATTCTTAAACAGAATAGAATCCATCATCTTTTCAGAGAATTTCTCGTCTTTAATGCAGCCGAATTTAATAAACGGGCTGATATCATCCCAATATTTTTCATAAGATTCGCGGTCAGTCTTGCACATACCTGTCAGTTTGTCCGCCACTTTTTTCGTAATATAGTCGGATATTTTTTTGACAAATCCGTCATTTTGCAGAGCACTTCTAGAGACGTTCAGCGGCAGATCCGGACAATCAATGACACCTTTTAACAGCATCAAAAATTCAGGGATCACTTCTTTGATATTGTCGGCGATAAAAACCTGATTGTTATACAGCTTAATGGTTCCTTCGATCGAATCATATTCTGTATTGATTTTTGGAAAATACAGAATTCCTTTTAAGTTAAACGGATAATCCATATTTAAATGAATCCAGAACAGAGGTTCTTTGTAATCCATAAAAACTTTGCGGTAAAATTCTCTGTATTCTTCTTCCGTACACTCATTTGGATGTTTGGTCCACAGTGGATGCGTATCGCTTAAAGAAACTGGACGTTTGTTGATCTTAACACGATCTTTGGCCGGAGAAATTTCTACGATTTCTTTTTCCCCGTTTTCGTTTTCTTTTTCTTCTGTCTTTGCTTCCTCATGGATATGCTCTACAACGACATCGTCATCTCTTAGTTCGCTTTCATCGATCGTCTCATATTCCTGAGGTGCGTTTGCTTTTGATAGAAAAATTTCAACCGGCATGAAAGAACAATATTTTTCAAGCACTTCTCTGGCACGGTATTCATTGGCAAATTCTACACTTTCCTCATTTAAGAACAGCGTAATTTCTGTTCCGATTGTTGTCTTATTTCCGTCGCCGATGGTATATTCTGTTCCGCCGTCACATTCCCAGTGAACCGCAGTAGCTCCGTCTTTGTAAGAAAGGGTATCAATGTGAACTTCATCGGCAACCATAAAGGCAGAGTAGAAACCGAGACCGAAGTGACCGATGATTTCATCGTTGTTCGTTTTGTCTTTGTATTTTTCAAGGAAATCGGTAGCGCCGGAAAAAGCGATCTGTGTAATATATTCTTCTACTTCTTCGGCAGTCATACCAATACCGGTATCAATGAATTTTAAGGTTTTCTTTTCTGGGTCGACGATGACGTCAATTTTATTCTTATAGTTTTCCGGGAAGGTATATTCCCCCATAACCTCTAATTTTTTCAGTTTTGTGATGGCGTCGCATCCGTTGGAGACCAGTTCACGGAAGAAGATATCGTGGTCAGAATACAGCCATTTTTTTATAATAGGAAAAATATTTTCACTGTTAATGGAAAGACTTCCTGTTTTGCTGCTCATATGCAAACACTCCTTTAAATACAGTTTTTTAAAATTCTTTTTGTTACTGTTCTAAGTGTAATACGCAAAAGAGAAAAAGTCAAGAGAAAATTAGCACTCAAATTAAGTGAGTGCTAACAAAATATAAAAAACGGGAAAAGACATGTCAGTCAGGAAGGAAAATCAAACGAAATTTCAAGCAGATTTAATAAAGACTGTACTTTTTGATCCCAAAGACGGTCAAGAGATTTATCAAGAGAAAAAATCCGATAAGAAGTCCCGGTAATACAGCTTAAAGAAGAACCGTCGTATTTTAGATGAAAAAAGAGTCCTTCTATCTCTTCTAACAAAAAAGAAGACTCCGTCTGTTTCAGAAACACTGCAGTATCTTTTTTGGAAAGCTGAAAAGTGATTTTAAACTGAGAAGGTGTTTTTGTACCTTTTATGATTTCATAACAGAAATGGCGCAGCTGCTTCCAAGGTGTCAGTGCATACTCGGTGCCGGTCAGGGATTCATATTCTTCTTTCGTGTAGAAATCGGGATTTCGATGTCCATCGATGAAAAAGAGATTTCCGGTGTGGATGGAAGCCTCTAAAAGCAAAAAGTTGTCAAAGGAATGCTCCAACAGAAGTTTTTCCATAAAGTTTCTGACTTCTAAAATTTTTAAGTGAATCAAAAATGATTCCTCCTTTTCTGAAAGCGGAAAGTGAAAAGAACCTTCCTGTATAATGAGAAACATTATATTCTTATTTTCCCCCCTTTTCAAGAAGAAATATATGTGCTATTATTATCTAGTATTGAATACTACATAATAAATGATAAAGAGTGCAGAATATAGATACTGGAATAATTTAATACCAGGAGGAAATCATATGAGTTTTAAAGTAGTCGTTGACAGTTGTGGGGAGCTTACAAAAGAAATGAAGGAAAGCGGAAATTTTGCCACCGCATCGTTAACTATGCAGGTAGATGAAGAAATTTTTGTAGATGATGAGACATTTGATCAGAAGGTCTTTTTAAAGAAAGTTGCGGCAAGCCCGAATTGTCCGAAATCATCATGTCCTTCTCCGGAGCTTTATAAAGAGGCATTTGATGTGGACGTAGACCATGTATATGCTGTGACGCTGTCGGCAGAACTGAGCGGTTCCTATAACAGCGCAGAATTAGGAAAAAATTTGCTTCTGGAAGAAAAACCGGATAAGAAGATCTATGTGTTTAATTCACGCTCTGCATCGGTTGGTGAGACATTGATTGCAATGAAAATCCAAGAATGTGAAGAACAGGGAATGGAGTTTGAACGTGTCGTAGAGGAAGTAGAACATTATATTGCAGAACAGAATACCTTTTTTGTACTGGAGAGTCTGGAGACGCTTAGAAAAAATGGACGTCTGAGCAATTTAAAAGCCTTTGTCGCAAATGCTCTGAGAATCAAACCGGTTATGTCTTCGACCCCGGAAGGAACGATTATTCAAATTGATCAGGCACATGGAATGAATAAGGCACTGGTCAAGATGGTAAATCGGATCGTGGAAAAGACAGATCATCCGGAAGAAAAGATTTTGGGAATATCGCATTGCAACTGTCCGGATCGTGCTCAGATTGTAAAAGAGGCATTAGAGGAGAGAATGAATATCAAGGATATTTTTGTTGTGGATACGGCAGGAATCAGTTCAATGTATGCCAATGACGGAGGAATTATTGTAGTCGTTTAAAAAGCAGAAGATAGAAAGATCGCTTTTATTAGTATAAAAAGAAAAAATGTCTGATAAAAATAGGATGCAAAATGATGAATTATGTTGTATAATAAATTTCAATACAGCAGCGTTGAAAACAGCTGCAGATATTTTAGAAATTATATTAAGGAGCGATAAGAGATGAGTCAGGAAAAAGTAGATCGTTATAAACAACAGAAAGTAAACCGCACAAAAGAGATGAAACGGGAGAAGATGAAGGTAAATTTAGAAAAAGCCGTGATCGGAGCAATCGGAATTCTTCTGTGTGTATGGATTGGATTTTCTATCTATGATAAAGTTCATGTAGAGCCTGTGGAAAATTATGAGGTCAATTTAGATGCGCTGGTAGATTACCAAAATTCTTTAAGCGTAGACTAAAAAGATGTCAGGAAAATAAAAATTTAAAAACGACAGTAAAAAGGATAGGCACACGACCTATCCTTTTTTTCATACAGAAAAACAATTAATTTGTCTCATTTTGTTTTTTCGAAAGTTCTGCCATTTTCATTGCGCGTACTTTTAAAGGCAGTCCGAATAAGGTGATAAATCCGTCGGCATCGTGATGATCATAGAGATCTCCGGTTGTGAAAGATGCCAGAGACTCGCTGTATAGAGAATAAGGAGAAGTAGTTCCAGCCTTGATGATATTTCCTTTATACAGTTTGAATTTGACTTCGCCTGTCACATATTCCTGGGTAACAGTCACGAAAGCCTGGATTGCTTCGCGAAGAGGAGTAAACCATTTTCCCTCATATACTAACTGAGCCATTTTATTGCCCATATCTTTTTTCGCGTTCATAGTGTCTCGGTCTAAAATCAGTTCTTCCAGTTGTTTGTGAGCTTCCATCAGGATCGTTCCGCCAGGAGTTTCATAAACGCCTCGTGATTTCATGCCGACAACACGGTTTTCTACGATATCGATAATGCCGATTCCATGTTTTCCGCCGAGTTCATTTAACTTTGTGATGATCTCAGAGACTTTCATTTTTTTACCGTTTAAACTGACAGGAACTCCTTTTTCAAAAGTCATTGTCACATATTCAGGTTCGTCAGGAGCTTTTTCAGGAGAAACGCTCAGTACTAAGAGGTGGTCATAATTCGGTTCGTTTGCAGGATTTTCCAACTCCAGTCCTTCATGGCTGATATGCCATAAATTACGGTCGCGACTATAGCTGCTGTCCGCGGAGAATGGAAGATCGATTCCATGCTTTTTGCAATATTCTATTTCATCCTCACGAGACTGCATCGTCCAGACATCCGTCATACGCCATGGAGCAATAATTTTTAAATCCGGAGCCAGAGCCTTGATTGCAAGCTCAAAACGAATCTGGTCATTTCCTTTTCCGGTAGCACCGTGGCAGATTGCACTGGCATTTTCTTTTCTTGCGATTTCCACTAATTTCTTGGCAATACCCGGACGTGCCATAGAAGTTCCGAGTAAATATTTATTTTCATAGACAGCACCTGCCTGTACACACGGCATGATGTAGTCTTCACAGAATTCATCGACGATATTTTCAATATAAAGTTTGGAAGCGCCGGACAATTTTGCTCTCTCATCAAGCCCGTCCAGTTCATTTCCCTGTCCACAGTCGACACAGCAGCAGATTACGTCGTAGTCGAAAGTTTCCTTTAACCATGGAATGATTGCGGTGGTATCGAGTCCTCCGGAATATGCCAAAACTACTTTTTCTTTCATATTTTAATCCTCCTGATTTTGCTCGTTTGTATTTTGCTGCCTTTTACTATACATCAATTATCATAATTATTCAAGTACTAATCTAAAAATTGTAAAAAGTAACAATGAAATTGAATAATATACGATAAAAATGTATAAATATGCGTCAAAAAATACTTTACTTTGATAATCAGATAGTATATCATAAAAAAGAATCCCGCACGGCGGGATTTCGCAAAACGTGTGAAAAAATGAGAAGAAAAAGAGGTAGAATAAATGATCAGGGTAGGAATTATCGGCGCTACGGGTTATGCCGGCGGCGAACTGGTAAGATTATTGCTAGGACATAGAGAGGCGAAGATTTGTTGGTACGGTTCGAGAAGCTACATTGATAAAAAATATTATGAGGTATATCAGAATATGTTTCAGATCGTAGACGAGACATGCATGGATGACAATATGGAAGCGCTGGCGGATCAGGTGGATGTGATCTTTACGGCAACCCCGCAGGGTCTGTGCGCTTCTCTGATCAATGAAGAGATTCTCTCCAAAACAAAAGTGATTGATTTAAGCGCGGATTTTCGAATCAAAGAGGTTAAGACATACGAAGAGTGGTATAAAATAGAACACAAGGCGCCGCAGTTTATCGATGAGGCGGTTTACGGACTGTGTGAAATCAACCGGGAACAGGTGAAAAAAGCAAGACTTGTGGCAAATCCGGGATGTTATCCGACGTGCAGCACTTTGGCAATCTATCCTGTATTGAAAGAGGGATTGATCGATCCGGATACGATTATCATTGACGCCAAATCAGGCACTTCCGGAGCGGGAAGAGGAGCAAAGCTGGATAATCTTTTCTGTGAAGTCAATGAAAATATAAAAGCATACGGAGTAGGAACTCACCGCCATACACCAGAGATTGAAGAGCAGTTAGGATATGCGGCGGGAAGAAAAATTCGTCTGAATTTTACACCTCATCTGATCCCGATGAATCGGGGCATTTTGATTACGGCATATGCTGCTCTGAAAAAAGAGACAACATATGAAGAAGTAAAAGCGGTATATGATCAGTACTATGCGAAAGAAAAGTTTGTACGTGTGCTTGATCGGGATGTTGCGCCGCAGACGAAATGGGTAGAGGGCAGTAATTATGTCGATGTCAATTTTAAGATTGATCCGAGAACGAACCGGATCATTATGATGGGAGCAATGGACAATCTTGTAAAAGGAGCGGCAGGACAGGCGGTACAGAATATGAATCTGATGTTTGGCATCGAGGAATCCGAAGGACTGTGCCAGGTACCGATGTTTCCATAAAAATGAAAGAAAACAGACAGCGTTTATGGAAAACGAAAGGAGAGAAAAAGATGGAAATTTTAACAGGCGGTGTAACCGCCGCCAAAGGATTTCGCGCTGTTGGAATTTGCGCCGGAATAAAAAAAGATAAAAAAGATATGGCCATGATTGTAAGCGATGTGCCGTGTAAAGCGGCCGGAACGTTTACGACAAATATTGTAAAGGCAGCTCCCGTAAAATGGGACCGGGAAATTGTGACAAAGTCAGAATCAGTGCGCGCCGTTGTGGTAAACAGCGGTGTGGCAAATGCATGCACTGGAGAAGAAGGATATGGATACTGTGAAGATACGGCAAAAACAGCAGCAGATTTGCTTGGCGTAAAAACACAGGAAGTGCTCGTCGCTTCCACAGGTGTGATCGGCAAACAGCTGCCGATGGATATCATAAAAGAAGGAATCAAGACGATGATTCCTCTTTTAAGGGACACTCCTCAGGCAGGTTCTATGGCTGCAGAAGCGATTATGACGACAGATACTGTAAAAAAAGAAATTGCGGTGAGAGTAACGATTAATGAAAAAACAGTGACAGTCGGAGGAATGTGCAAAGGAGCCGGCATGATTCATCCAAATATGTGCACCATGCTCAGCTTTGTGACGACGGATGCCTGTATCTCAAAGGAGATGCTGCAAAAAGCATTGAGCGCAATCGTTAAAGACAGCTACAATATGATTTCAGTGGACGGCGATACCTCCACAAACGATACGGCGCTTGTGCTGGCAAATGGAATGGCAGAAAACGAAATGATTACTTGTGAGGGAGAAGCATACCAGAAGTTTTATGAGGCACTGGAGTATGTCAGCATTTATCTCGCCAAACAGATGGCAGGAGACGGCGAAGGAGCCACGGCGCTGTTTGAAGTCAAGGTGATTGGCGCTGAGACGAAAGAACAGGCAGTGACGCTGAGCAAATCGATTATCACTTCGAATCTGACAAAAGCGGCGATTTTCGGACATGATGCAAACTGGGGCAGAATTTTATGCGCAATGGGATATTCCGGCGCTAAGTTTGATCCTGAAAAAGTGGATCTGTTTTTTGAAAGTGCGGCAGGAAAATTAAAGATTATTGAAGATGGAGTGGCGCTTGATTACAGTGAAGAGGAAGCGACAAGAATTCTCTCAGAAAAAGAAGTAAGAGCGATTGCGGATATTAAAATGGGAACTGCTTCTGCGACCGCATGGGGATGCGATCTGACGTATGATTATGTAAAAATAAATGCAGATTATAGAAGCTAGCGGAGGAAGAAAAGGATGGAAGCTATGGATATGGACATGTGGCTGCAAAAAGCAAATGTGCTGATTGAAGCGCTGCCGTATATTAAACGGTTCAGAGGAAAAATTATTGTAGTAAAATACGGCGGAAGCGCAATGATTGATCACGATTTGAAAAAAAGTGTTGTGCGGGACGTTGCTTTGCTGAAGCTGGTTGGATTCCGCCCGATTATTGTTCACGGCGGAGGAAAAGAAATTACGAAATGGTGCAACAAAGTTGGGATTCAGAGCAGTTTTGTCAATGGACTGCGTGTCACGGACAAAGCGACGATGGAAGTTGCTGAGATGGTTTTAAACAGAGTCAACAAAGGACTTGTTTCTATGATGGAAAAAGTAGGCGTTCATGCTGTTGGGATCAGTGGAAAAGACGGTTCTGTCTTAAGAGTAAAGAAAAAGTATTCCAAAGGACAGGATATCGGATTCGTAGGAGAGATTGAGGAAGTAAACACAAAACTGCTGCATACCCTTCTTGATAATGATCTTGTTCCTGTTGTATGTCCGATCGGATCGGATGAGGGATTTTATTCTTATAACGTAAATGCAGATGATGCGGCATGTGCGATTGCAACGGCAATGGGAGCAGCAAAACTTGCCTTTTTGACAGACATTGAAGGGGTTTATAAAGATCCGATGGATAAGACAAGTCTGATTTCGAGAATGAATGTACCGGAAGCAGAAGCATTTCTTGCTTCTGGGATGGCAGGAGGCGGAATGCTTCCAAAACTGCAAAATTGTATTGATGCCATCAAGGCAGGGGTGGCGAGAGTTCATATTTTAGATGGAAGAATCGAACACAGTCTGTTGTTGGAATTTTTTACCGATCATGGAATTGGAACAGCGATTATCGGAGATCAGGAGGAGATGCCGCATGAGTAAAACACAAGATTATATCAATCGTGCAGAAGAAGTGATTTTGCACACTTACAATCGGTTCCCGGTTGTTTTAGAAAAAGGAAAAGGCGTTTATCTGGAAGATGTGGATCAGAAACAATATCTGGATTTTGGAGCGGGGATTGCAGTTTTTGCCCTGGGATACGGTAATCGAAAGTATCAGGAAGCATTAAAACAGCAGATCGATGATGTGATTCATACGTCAAATTTATATTATAACGTTCCTGCAATAGAAGCAGCAGAAAAATTGATTCAAGCATGCGGTATGAGTAAGGTGTTTTTTACGAACAGCGGGACGGAAGCAATTGAAGGAGCAATCAAAACGGCAAGAAAATATGCGTATCATAAAGATGGGCATACAGACCATGAGATCATTGCGATGAATCATTCTTTTCACGGAAGAAGCATCGGAGCGTTATCGGTGACTGGAAACCCGCACTATCAGGAAGCATTCCGACCATTGATGGGAGGAGTAAAATTTGCGGATTTTAATGATTTAAACAGCGTAAAGGCACAGATCAATGAAAAAACATGTGCGATCATTCTGGAAACAGTGCAGGGAGAAGGAGGAATTTATCCAGCCGATCGAGAGTTCCTTGAAGGTATTAAGAAAATCTGCGAAGAGAAAGATATTCTTTTGATTTTAGATGAAATCCAGTGCGGCATGGGAAGAACGGGAGAGATGTTTGCATGGCAGGGATACGGAGTTTCCCCTGATATTATGACGTGTGCAAAAGCATTAGGATGCGGTGTGCCGGTCGGAGCATTTGTACTCAACGAAAAGACGGCAAAGGCATCGTTGGTTCCGGGAGACCATGGAACGACATATGGAGGAAATCCTTTTGCATGTGCAGCAGTCTCAAAAGTATTTGACCTTTTTGAAGAAGAAAAAATTGTGGAACATGTACGCCAAATTACGCCTTATTTTGAAAAGAAACTGGATGAGTTAGTAGAAACTTATGAGTTCTTAAGTGAGAGAAGAGGAAAAGGACTGATGCAGGGACTAGTCGTAGAGGGAAGACCGGTCGGAGAAATCATCACAAAAGCGCTTGAAAACGGACTGATTATCTTGTCGGCAGGCAATAATGTGCTGCGTTTTGTGCCGCCTTTGATCATTACACAAGAGCATATCGATGAGATGATAGAAAAACTAAAAAAGAGTTTTGAATCAAAATAACGAACAGAAAATGACTGCCGGGCAGAGGAATGCTTTGCAGTCATTTGTATTTTTTAAAGAAAATCAGCGCATAATAAAAAGAAAAAGGAGATCGTTATGTGGGGTATTTTAATTGCATTGCTTTCCGGTGCGCTGATGAGTGTACAAGGAGTTTTTAACACGGAAGTGACAAAACAGACAAGTCTTTGGATTTCAAGCGGATTTGTTCAGCTTTCGGCGCTGGCAGTCTGTATCGTGATGTGGTTTTTTACAGGCAGACAAAGTCCCTCAGCAATCTTACAGGTACAGCCCAAATATATGTTGCTTGGAGGAATCATCGGGGCCTTTATCACAGTTACGGTAATCAAAAGTATGGACAGTCTAGGACCGGCACGGGCAGCGATGCTGATTGTGATTGCGCAGCTGATCGTAGCGTATGTCATTGAGCTGATGGGGCTGTTTGGTGTGGAGAAACAGCCGCTGGAATGGAGAAAAGTGATTGGAATGGCAGTGGCAATTGTAGGAGTGATTGTCTTTAAATGGTAAACTGAGAAAAAACTATTGTAATTGTTTCCATTTTCCGATACAATGAAAGAGACGCACGAGGAGGACTTTGTAGAACCGGATTCTATAGAGGAGAAAAGTGTGTGAAAAAGAAAAAATTTTTCAAAAATTTTTTATGGATTTTAACAGGACTGATGCTGAGCGGGTGTCAGAAAGAAACGATGGAACTTTCCTGGGAGACCGGAAAAGAGACGGAATATCAGGAGACTGAGATGAGCAAAAGGCAGACAGAGGAGACTGTGCTTGTTCATGTGTGCGGCGCAGTAGAGTCTCCCGGAGTTTATGAGCTGCCAGCTTCGTCGAGAATCATTGATGCGGTCAATGCTGCGGGCGGCTGTCTGAAAGATGCTGCACCGGATGAAATTAACCTTGCGGGAAGACTGCAAGACGGAGATCAGATCAGAATCATGACAAAAGCACAGGCAGAAAGTCAGAGTTATCCAGAAGCGAAAGAAGAGGTTTTGGATCTCAACCGTGCAGATAAAGCACAGTTGATGGAACTTCCCGGAATTGGAGAGACAAAAGCGGAAGCGATTCTGGCATATCGGGAAGAGATCGGGAGGTTTCAGACAATCGAAGAACTAAAGAACGTATCTGGTATAAAAGAATCTATTTTTGAAAAAATAAAAGACAAAATTATGGTCCGTTAAATTTAAGGAGAAAGTTATATGGCAAAAAGGGTTCTAGTTGTTGATGATGAGAAATTGATCGTAAAGGGGATTCGCTTTAGTCTTGAACAGGACGGCATGGAAGTGGACTGTGCCTACGATGGAGAGGAAGCAGTTCGGATGGCAAAAGAAAGAGAGTATGATATCGTACTGCTTGACGTCATGCTTCCAAAACTGACGGGATTTGAAGTGTGCCAGCAGATTCGGGAGTTCTCAACGATGCCGATTGTAATGCTGACTGCAAAGGGAGATGATATGGATAAGATTCTGGGACTGGAGTACGGTGCAGATGATTATATCACGAAACCGTTTAACATTTTGGAAGTAAAAGCCAGAATCAAAGCAATTATGCGCCGCACGGCAAAGAAAGCAGCAGCGGAGAACAAGAAAAAATATATTGAAGTAGGAGATCTCGTTTTAGATTGCGAAGGCAGAAGAGTTTCGATCGGAGGAAAAGAAATTAATCTGACGGCGAAAGAGTTTGATGTTCTGGAACTGCTTGTGTTTAATCCGAATAAAGTATTCAGCCGTGAAAATTTGTTAAATATTGTTTGGGGATATGAATATCCGGGAGATGTCAGAACGGTAGATGTGCATATCAGGAGACTGAGAGAAAAGATTGAAGCAAATCCAAGTGAGCCAAAGTATGTACATACGAAATGGGGAGTTGGTTACTATTTCCAGCATTAGAACATATCTCCATACGATGGGAGATTTCAGAAAAAGCCTGCAGTTTCGCATTTTTATTTTTTTTATCCTGGGAGGAATGATTCCTCTCTTTATTTTGAAATATGGAATGCTTTACAGTCATCAAGAACAGATGCTGGACCGTCACAGCGCTATGATTCGAAATCAGTGCACGCAGATTTCAGCCGATTTAATCGATACCGGTTATCTGGAAGGAGAGAAATCTGAAATCGTAGATGTCGAGCTGGCTCAGCTGGCAAGATTGTATGACGGAAGAGTTTTAGTCGTCGATAAAAATTTTTGTATTGTGAAAGACACATATGGGATAGAAGAAGGAAGATTTCTGGTCTCAGATGCGGCGATTGACTGCTTTTCCGGGATTAATACGACTTTTTACAGAAATGAGACGGCTGAAATTATGCTCCCTGTCATCGAGGAAGATACGAATGAAGTTCAGGGAATTATGGTGATTAGTTTTCCGACGTCAGATATTCAGACTTCTGCTAAAATGCTGAATCAAAATGTACAGATTCTCCAGTGGAGTGTGATCGCATTAATTATATTGTTTGCGTTCTATATGTCCAGAATGTTAGTAAAACCTTTTAGAAAGGTAACAAAGTTTTTAGAAGAGAGTTCTACCAGTGTAGAAGATGAGAGTATTTCACTGCCGGATTACACAGAGACCAGACTGCTGACGGATGCGTACAATAAAATGATGGCACGTATGAAAGAACTGGATGATTCCAGACAGGAGTTTGTCTCCAACGTATCTCATGAACTCAAAACACCGATTACATCAATGAAGGTACTTGCCGATTCGCTTTTAATGCAGCCGGAGGCTCCGATTGAACTGTATCAGGAATTTATGAAAGATATGTCAGAGGAGATTGACAGAGAAAATAAAATTATCAACGATCTGCTATCCCTTGTGAAAATGGACAAGAAATCAGGAGATATCCATATTCAGCCCACAAACATCAATGAACTTCTGGAACTGATTTTAAAAAGACTGCGTCCAATTGCGGACAAGAGAAACATCGATTTAGTCATGGAAACATTCCGTCCGGTGACAGCGGAAGTCGATGAGATGAAACTGACACTGGCACTGTCAAACCTGGTAGAAAATGCGATTAAATATAATAAAGAAGAAGGGTGGGTTCATATCTCTTTGAATGTAGATCATAAGTATTTCTATGTAAAGATTGAAGATTCTGGCATCGGTATTCCGGAGGAAGCTCAGGAACATATTTTTGAGCGATTTTATCGTGTAGATAAATCTCATTCAAGGGAAATCGGAGGAACCGGACTGGGACTTGCGATTACTAGAAATGCAATTTTAATGCACAGAGGGGCCATTAAAGTTTACAGCAAAGAGGGCGAAGGAACGACATTTACGGTACGTGTACCGCTCAATTACGTGGAATAGGCGGAGAAGTCAATGAAGATAGGAAAAAGCTTTTTATGTCTGATCCTCGCAGCATTGTTGCTTGGAGGATGTGAGAGAGGGGAAGTACAGGAGGAAGGATATTTTATCTATTATAAAAGTGCAGCGCAAGACGAGCTGCAGACAGAAAGATATCTGCCTGAGTCGGACCAAACAGAAACTCTTACAGATGAGTTGATGGAAAAATGGCAGGAAACTCCGGAAAATGAAAGTTTAGTCAGCGCAAAGCCCCAGAACGTTTCTGTGATGTCATATGAGCTGACAAATAATAGATTGACCGTGGATTTTGATGAAGCGTATCTGGAATTGTCCAATACAGAAGAGATTCTGACACGCGCTTCTCTTGTTAGGACAATGACACAGATTTCAGAGATCAGAAGCGTTTTCATCACGGTAGCAGGAGAAGCGTTAAAAGATGATTACGGAGAAGAAATCGGAAGTATGACGGCGAGAAGCTTTGTGGAATCAGAAGAATTGGGAGTAGAAGGATTTGAGTCCATGGACTATCCTTTTTATTTCGCAGACAGTGAAGGAAGGCTGGAAGAAGAGAGAAGAGAAATCCATTATTCTACCAGTTCGGAAAAGATTCAAGTAGTTTTAAAGCAGTTGATTGCCGGCACAAAAAAGAATGATCTGATTTCTGTCATTTCACCCGATACACGGGTTCTGAGTTCTAGAATAGAAGACGGACTTTGTACCGTAAATTTCAGCGAAGAATTTAATACGGCAGTAGAGGGAGTACTTCCCGATGTCAGTATCTATGCTGTGGTGAATACTCTGTGTGAATTAAACGGCGTGACTGCTGTAAAAATTAATATAGCCGGAGATACGCAAAGTTATTATTTAAATACGATTGATTTATCAGGTCCTTTGGAAAAAAGAGAGGATCTGGTTAAAACGGAAGAAGAAACTCAAAGAGTCGGTGTTGACTATTTAATGAGAAGAGTGACGCAGGAGGAAACAGATAATGAGTAAACGTCCTCTGTGGACAGCATTCCTGATATGGGCTGTGATTCTTCTTGTTTTGGACAGCGGCGGATTCTTAAGAAGAGAACCGCCGCCTTCCTGGTTAAAAGAGGGAAATAAAATCCGACTGGAAGGTCAGATTTACCGGCAGGAATGGAAAGAAAAAACAATTCTATTATATCTAAATCAAATCACAGTGAAGTCAGATTCAGACTTCAAATTTTCAAAACATGCAGTAGTTTCTATAAAAGAAAAAAAACAGTGGCAAATCGGAAGTAAAATAGAAGTGTACGGCACAGTTTCTATGCTCGAGGAAGCGTCTAACTGGGGAGAATTTGATCAAAAATCGTACTATGAACAGCAAAAAGTGGAGCTGCTGATACAAAATGGCGTGGTAGAAAAGATTCTTCGTCCCCCTCCGCTTTCTGTTTCTGTGCTGGAAACGATAAAACAATCTTTAAAAAACAGTATAGATCGTGTGAATCGTGAAAAAGATGCCGCAATTTTAAACGCAATGATTTTGGGAGAAAAGGGAGAACTGAAAGCAGAACAGAAAAAAAGCTATCAAAACGGTGGAATTTCTCATATCCTTGCCATTTCAGGACTTCATATTTCCCTGCTTGGACTGGCGCTTTACCGGTTTTTAAGAAGAATCGGACTGTCCTTTTGGATTTCAGGGATTTTTGGAATGGCTGTGATGGGCAGTTATGCCATTATGACCGGCATGAGTGTTTCAGCAGTCCGTGCTGTTATTATGTTTTTTACCTATTTAGGAGCTGAGATTCTAGGACAGACGTATGATGCGCTGTCATCCCTGTCTTTGGCAGGGATCATTTTGCTTGCCATGAATCCGGAATATTTAAAACAGGCAGGATTTTTATTGTCGTTTGGAGCTGTGATGGGACTTTCGATTGTTCTGCCTCAGATGGAAACAACGTGGAAAAAAGAAAAAGAAAATTTCGCCAAAAAGACACTGCGCGCTTCGCTTTGTGTATCGCTTTCAACGCTTCCGATCAGTCTGTGGTTTTTTTGTGAATATTCTGTCTTTGGGCTGGCACTTAATTTATTTGTGATTCCCACTGTCCAGATTGTAATGGGATCTGCAATTGCAGGGATGGCAGCGGGATTGTTCAGCAGGACGCTTGGAATCATATGCTCAGCGCCGGCACATTATCTGTTAAGTCTGTATGAAAAAGCAGCAAATTTTGCAGTGGAACTTCCGTTTGGTATTTGGAGAACGGGAAGACCAAACATATGGCAGATCGTCTGCTATTATGGCTGCCTCTTTGTTTTTTTGGCACTCATTGGTCGGATTTCAAAAAAATGGAAAAAAACGGCGTGGGTTATCGGCGTCGTATTGCTGATAGGAATCATTGGAAAAATTCCGGACCATCGCCTTGCAGTTACTGTATTGGATGTCGGACAGGGAGACGGAATCTGTATTCAAAACGGTGAAAAGGGAGTGTATCTGATCGATGGGGGAAGCAGCTCAAAGAGTGGAATTGGAGCTTACTGTATAGAATCTTATTTGAAATTTGAGGGGATTTCAAAAATAAAGGGATGGTTTGTCACACATACCGATCTGGATCATATCAGCGGACTGTTGGAAATTTTACAGTCGTATCAGCGTTCCATAGATGGGAGAAACAAAAATGGAGTTTCGATAGAGACGATATTTTTGCCATACCGCAAAAAAAAGACAGAATCGTATCTGTTATTAGAAAAGCTGGCAAAACGGAACGGAATTGAGGTATACTGTATGGAAAGCGGAAAAAAATTAACGGAGGGAACGATGGAGATCGTCTGTCTTGCCCCGTCAGAGAATGGAATCAGTGGAGAAGAAAACAGCGATTCTATGGTTCTGATGCTGAGATATAAATCTTTCAAAGCTCTTTTTACAGGAGATTTAGAGGGAACAGGAGAGAAGCTTCTGATTCGGAGCGGATTGCTGGAACAAGTCGATGTACTCAAAGTAGCACACCATGGATCAGAATTTTCTACAACAAAAGAATTTTTGCAGCAGACATGTCCAAGACTTGCGATTATTTCATGTGCCAAAGACAATCGTTATGGACATCCGCACGAGGAATTGCTTTTTAGACTTTATGAGACGAACACAGAGATCAAAATGACAAAAGACAGCGGGGCTATTCAGATTTTAACCGACGGAACGAGACATTTGGTAGCAGAAAAAAAGAAAGGAGAGACAGCATGACGATCAGAGAAGAATCAGAAAAAAGAGAACGCGAGTTTTTCAGTCCGTATGCAGCATTAAGTCAAAATTCAAGAGGGCGCGACAGGGAAGAACCACCTTGCGACATCCGTCCTGTTTACCAAAGGGACCGCGACCGGATCATGCACTCGAAAGCGTTTCGAAGACTAAAACAAAAGACACAGGTCTTTTTAAGTCCTGTCGGAGACCATTATCGAACGAGACTGACACATACATTAGAAGTGGCACAGACGGCAAGAACGATCGCAAAGGCGCTGCGGTTAAATGATGATCTCGCAGAGGCAATTGCACTCGGACATGATCTTGGACATACACCGTTTGGACACTGCGGAGAACATGCATTAAATGAGATTGCTCCGTGCGGATTTACTCATTATGAGCAGAGTGTGAGGGTAGTAGAACTTTTAGAAAAAGACGGAGAGGGACTGAATCTGACGTGGGAAGTACGAGATGGAATCCGCAATCACAGGAGTGCTGGAAATCCTTCCACTTTGGAAGGGAAAATTGTACGGCTTTCTGATAAGATCGCATATTTAAACAGTGATATTGATGATGCCAAACGTGCGAAAATCTTGACAGAAGAAGAGATTCCAAAAGCATACCGCGAGGTGATCGGCAATACGACGAGAGAAAGGTTGAATACTTTGATTCATGATATTATAATAAACAGTATGGATCGCAACGAAATTGCGATGTCTCCTGAAAAGGCAGAAGTAATGTGGGACTTGAGAAACTTTATGTTTTCTCACGTCTATACCAATCCGACTGCGAAAAAGGAGGAGAAAAAGGCAATGGAACTAATTAAGGCATTGTACGGCTACTACAGCCGGCATTTGGAACTGTTGCCGCAGGAATATCATGATTTGATGGAAAAGAAAGGGCAGTCAAAAGAGAGGGTAATCTGTGATTATCTTGCAGGCATGACCGATCCGTATGCCACGCAGAAATTTACAGAGTTATTTATCCCGAAATTTTGGCAGCTGTAGGGAAAAGATATGTATTATTCGGAAGATTTGATTGAAGAAATACGGCTTAGAAATGATATTGTCGATGTCATATCCGGCTATGTGAAACTGCAAAGAAAAGGAAGCTCCTATTTTGGACTGTGTCCGTTTCACAATGAAAAATCACCGTCTTTTTCTGTCAGTCCGGACAAGCAGATGTATTATTGCTTTGGATGCGGGGCAGGAGGAAACGTATTTACATTTATTATGGAATATGAAAACTATACCTTTCCGGAAGCAGTGAAATTTTTAGCAGACCGCGCGGGAATTGAACTGCCGTCCCAGGAGAGGAACGAACAGATGAGACAGCAGCAGGACTTAAAGACACAGATTTTAAATTTGAATAAACAGGCGGCAAATTATTACTATTACCAGCTGTATACAGAAAATGGAACACAGGCGATGGAATACCTAAAAGAAAGAGGACTCAGCGCAGAAACGATAAAGAAATTCGGTCTGGGATTTTCCAATAAGTACAGTGATGATCTGTATCGGTATCTGAAAAAAAAGGGAGTTTCCGATGAGATGCTAAAACAGTCGGGGCTGATGAATGTAGACGAACGCCATGGAATGTATGATAAATTCTGGAATCGTGTCATTTTTCCAATTCAGGATATCCATGGAAGAGTGATAGGATTTGGCGGAAGAGTGATGGGAGATGGAAAACCAAAATATTTAAATTCGCCAGAAACCATTGTTTTTGATAAGAGTCGCAATCTGTACGGTTTAAATGTAGCACGGACCTCACGAAAAAGATATTTCTTACTGTGTGAGGGGTACATGGATGTGATTTCTATGCATCAGGCAGGTTTTACAAATGCGGTTGCTTCTTTGGGAACCGCATTGACGACGCAGCAGGCTAGTCTGATCAAGCGATATGTGGAAGAGGTGATTTTAACATATGACAGCGACGAGGCGGGAAGAAAAGCTGCGCTGCGTGCAATTCCGATTTTAAAAGCAGCAGGAATCACGGCAAAAGTACTTCATATGGAGCCTTATAAAGACCCCGATGAATGTATTAAGGCAGAAGGAGCCGAAAAGTTTCAGGAGAGAATCGATAAAGCTCAAAACAGTTTTCTGTTTGAAATTTCCGTGTTAGAAAAAAATTATCAGATGTCAGATCCGCAGAGCAAGACGGCGTTTTTTCGAGAAGTCGCTGCAAAACTGATGGAATTTGAGCAGGAGCTGGAAAGAGAGAATTATATTGAAGCGATTGCGGTGCATTATGGAGTCGGATTTGAAAACTTGAGAAAAATGGTTAACCAGCTTGCTATGAAAGGATATGTGCCAAAGACAGAAGAATACAGAAAAGAAAGAAAAGTGCCGGAAAAAGAAGACGGGATGAAAAAGTCACAGAGACTGCTTTTGACATGGCTGATTGAATATCCGGATTTATTTGAGACGGTAAAACAATATATTTCGCCTGAAGATTTTACGGAGGAACTTTACTGCACGGTGGCTGAAATGCTCTATGAACAGCAGGAAAGGGGAGAATTAAATCCTGCCAAAATTATCAATTATTTTAATGATCCCCAGCAGCAGCGCCAAGTCGCAGAACTGTTTAATACGACGGTTCTGGTAGAGACAAAAGAAAGTCTGGAAAAGGCGGTGAAAGAGACGATTGCCAGAGTCATGGAAAACAGCCTTTCCCACCGGACAGCCACGTTAGAACCGACTGATCTGGCAGGACTTCAAAAATTGGTGGCAGATAAAAGAAAAATGCAAGGACTTGCAAAAATGACGATTCATATATCGGACAGAAGATAAAAGAGAGGAGAACATCATTGCAGTTATCAAAAAGATTATGGACAGTGGCTTCTATGGTAAGAGAGACAGGATGCCTTGCGGATATCGGAACCGATCATGGCTATATTCCGATTTTTTTAGTGCAGCAGGAAAAAATAAAATCAGCAATCGCGATGGATGTAAAAGAAGGACCTCTTGCAAGAGCCAGAGACAATATTCGTCTTTATGGATTGGAAGATAAGATTGAGACAAGACGTTCGGACGGATTGGAGAAATTAAAAGAAGGAGAAGCGGACAGTATTGTGATGGCAGGGATGGGAGGACTTTTAACGATACGAATTTTAAAAGCGGGACAAAGTATTTTAAAAGGAATCAAGGAATTTATTTTGCAGCCGCAGTCAGAAATTTCTGAGGTACGCCGTTTTTTACAGGAACAGGAATATCAGATCATAGAGGAAAATATGGTAGAAGAAGAAGGAAAATATTACCCGATGATGAGAGTGGTCCATGGAAAGATGGAACCGTGGACACAGATAGAATATCTTTACGGAAAATATTTGCTGGAAAGAAAAGATCCCTGTCTTTTGGCTTTCTTAGAGCAGGAGGAACGAATCTATCAGACAGTAGAAGAACACTTAAAAGAAAACAAAACTTTAAAAGCAGTCCAAAGACAACGGGAAATCGATAACAAAATCTGTCTGATCCGTGAGGCGAAAAAAGCAATCCAATCATAGAAAAATAGGTACGGAAAGGGGATACGGACATGAAATGTGAAAAGATAATAGAAAAGCTGGAACAGCTTTATCCTCTGAAGTTTGCGGCTCCATGGGATAATCCGGGACTTCAAGTAGGAGACAAAGAACAAGAAATTCATACGATTTATCTGGCGCTGGATGCGACAGATGAAGTAATCGATCATGCGGCGCAAGAAGGTGCAAATCTGTTGATTACACATCATCCTATGATTTTTTCAGGGATAAAATCTGTGACAGCCGATCATTTTATCGGACGAAGAGTGATTCGTATGATTCAAAAAAATCTTTGCTACTATGCAGCCCATACAAACTATGATGTGGCGAAGATGGCAGATTTAAGCGCTTCTTATCTGGAGTTATTATCGTATGAGATTTTAAGTATTTCTTATTGTGATCCGCAGACGAGACAAAAAGAAGGATATGGACGAGTCGGAAATTTAAGAAGAGAGATGGAACTGGAACGGTATGCCGATATGGTCAAAAGCGCATTTTTTCTAAGAGAGGTCAAAGTATTTGGAGATCCGAAAAAAAAGATCAGACGGGTGGCTATTCTTCCGGGATCCGGAAAAAGTATGATCTCAGACGCGATAAAAGCAGGAGCAGACGTTATCATTACAGGAGATATTGACCATCATACAGGAATTGACGCAGTCGCTCAGGGAATTGCTGTGATTGATGCGGGACATTATGGGACAGAATATATTTTTATGGATCAGATGGAGCAGGAGCTGAAAAAAGAATTTCCTGATCTTACAGTGAAAAAGGAGCCATTCCAGATACCTTTTTGGATGGTATAATCAGGAGGGGATTTATGAGTCAGAATCAGATTACGGTACAGATTGGAGAAGAGAAAAAAAGGTATCCGTTAGGAGTCACGTTTCTAGATGTGGCAAAAGAGTTTGCAGGGACAAAGAAATACGATATTGTTTTGGCACAAGTAGATAATAAACTGTTTGAGCTGAATAAAAAAATAGAGACAGACAGTAAGATCCGTTTTATCACAACAGCGGAAAAAACAGGATATGATACTTACAGAAGAAGTGTGACGCTTTTGATGCTCAAGGCAATGTATCATGTGGCAGGCAGAGAGAAGATTGAAAAGATCAGTATCCATTTTTCTATCAGCAGCGGATATTACTGTACGATAAAAGGAAAAGTATCTTTAGACGAACAATTTTTAGAAGAAGTCAAGCAATATATGAAAGAACTTGTGCAGAAAAAACTACCGATTCAAAAAAGAGGCGAAAATACAAATAAGGCGATGAAGCTGTTTCATGAATATGGAATGTATGATAAAGAGGCATTGCTGAAGTATCGGAGAGTTTCGAATGTAAATATTTACAGTCTGGATGGGTTTGAAGATTACTTTTACGGTTACATGGCGCCTGATACTTCTTATCTGAAATATTTTGATCTGATTTTATATGAGGAGGGATTTGTTCTTCTTTTTCCATGGATGGGAAATCCTGAAAAGATGACGGATTTTTGCCCGAGAAAAAAGATTTTTGAAGTTCAAAGACAGACTCTTTTATGGGGTGAAATGTTAAATGTGCCAAATGTGGCAGCTTTAAATGACAGGGTAGTGAATGGAAATATGGATGAATTGATTTTATGCCAGGAGGCGCTCCAGGAGAAAAAAATCGGTGAGATTGCAGAACAGATTGCACAAAAAGGGGCGAGAATTGTACTGATAGCAGGTCCGTCTTCGTCGGGAAAGACAACGTTTTCTCACCGCCTTTCGGTCCAGCTTCTTGCGCATGGACTAAAGCCGCATCCGGTTCCTGTTGACGACTATTTCATAGACCGTGATCAGACACCTTTGGATGCCTTTGGAAACAGAAATTTTGAGTGTCTTGAGGCGCTGGATGTAGAATTATTTAATGAGCATATGATAAAATTACTGTCAGGAGAAAAAGTAGAACTGCCGTATTACAACTTCAAAACGGGAAAACGGGAATACCGCGGAAAATTTTTGGAAATTGGACCAGAAGATGTATTGGTGATCGAAGGAATCCACGGATTGAATGATAAGATGACTTACCGCCTCTCAAAGGGAGAAAAGTTTAAAATTTATATCAGTGGGCTGACACAGCTTAATGTCGATGAACATAACCGGATTCCGACGACTGACGGACGGCTTTTAAGGAGAATTATTCGGGATGCGAGGACAAGAGGAACTTCAGCAAAAGGGACGATTGCGATGTGGCCTTCTGTCGGAAGAGGCGAAGAAGCTTATATCTTCCCATACCAGGAACAGGCAGATGTGATGTTTAACTCAGCACTGATCTATGAACTTGCGGTTCTCAAAGTCTATGCAGAACCACTGTTATTTGGAATTAGCCAAAACGAGCCGGAATATCAGGAAGCAAAACGGCTGCTGAAATTTTTAGACTATTTTGTTGGCATTCCAAGCGAAAGTGTACCCCAAAATTCCATTTTAAGAGAGTTTATCGGCGGAAGCTGTTTCGCTGTATAAATAGAGAAGAAAGCAGAAAAAATAAGATATTTACAAGAAACGTTTTTCGTGCTAAAATTTGATGCGGCATAAGTAGAATAAATGATCGCGGATGGCAAAACGAAAGGTGTCATACGAGGAAAGTCCGGGCTTCACAGGGCAGGATGCCAGATAACGTCTGGTGGAGGCGACTCCAAGGATAGTGCAACAGAAATATACCGCCAGCTTTTGCTGGTAAGGGTGGAAGGGTAGTGTAAGAGACTACCGCCTTCTTGGTAACAAGAGGGGCACATGTAAACCCCATTCGAAGAAAGACCGAAAAAAAGCATATGGCGGCCCGTCAGCTTTAGGTAGGTCGCTGGAACCTGCTGGCGACAGCAGGTCTAGATAGATGATCATTCAAGACATAACCCGGCTTATCGTTCTGCTTATGCGGTAAGAAGAAAAAAATGTGTGGAAATAGTAAAAAAGAAATGTTGCTGGATAACAAAAAAACGGTTATTTTGCGGCATTCCTTTTTTATATATAAAATTTTAAAAAATTGATAGAGGGAAAGAGTACAGGAGTGGGCTGTCTCAGAGAGGAAAAGATGAAAAAATTAAAATGGATTTTGAGCTGGGTGCTGTTGATTGTCTGCCTGCTTTCGGGGTGCAGTGCGTCCGTTTCCGGCAGCAGGGAAGAGACTGCGCGGCATACAGAGATTTCTGTGCAGGAAGACAAGACTTATACTTCAAAAGAGGAAGTTGCGCTTTACATTCATAAATACTATAAACTTCCATCTAATTTTATCACAAAAACGGAGGCTAAAAAACTAGGATGGAACAGCCGGACAGGAAATTTGGAAACTGTTGCACCGGGAAAAAGTATCGGAGGAGATCGATTTGGAAATTACGAAGGAGAGCTTCCAGAGGCAGAAGGAAGAAAATATTATGAATGTGATGTCAACTATACAGGAGGATACCGAAGTTCAGAGCGGTTGGTTTATTCCGACGACGGACTGATTTATTATACAGATAATCACTATGAGACATTTGAACAGTTATATGAGGGATGGTAAACAATGAGAGAAATTTTGCTGGATGGCAGAAAGCTGGAAGAAAAAACGAAAGCGCAGGATTATTTAAAAGAGAGATTTTCTTTTCCAGCTTATTATGGAAATAATTTAGACGCTCTGTACGACTGCCTGACAGAAATCAGCGATGATGTTAAAGTGACGGTAAGGCTGTTTGAAGAAGGAAAACCATACACAGAGAAAATCCTGCACGTTTTAAGAGATGCAGCCCAGGATAACGAAAAACTGGATCTTATCATTGAGACGGCGGGAAAATAGCGATGAAATAACAAGGATCCATATAAAGGAAGACAGAGATAAAAATCTCTGGGCTGCTTCCAGAAGAAAGAAAAAGGGTAAAATTTGTAAAAAAACACTTGCATATTCGGGAAAAAGCGAATATAATAAAGAACGACAAGGGCGTCAAGAGGAATTTAGGGGAAGGGAAATCCGCTAAATTGTTTTTGGAGTCCTTTTTTGCTTTTTAAGAATAGAAAATCATAAGAGAATTTGACATCCTTAAAGAGTAAAAGGTGAGAAGATAAGAAAATGTAATTTTAAGGAGGAACAACAAATGTCATACGTAGATGAAGTCATTGACTTAGTAGTAAAACAAAATCCGGCAGAACCTGAATTCCATCAGGCAGTAAAAGAAGTACTGGAATCTTTAAGAGTTGTAATCGAAGCAAATGAAGAAAAATACAGAAAAGAGGCTCTGTTAGAGAGACTAGTAAATCCGGAAAGACAGTTTAAATTCCGTGTGCCTTGGGTAGATGACAAAGGACAGGTTCATGTCAATACAGGTTATCGTGTACAGTTTAACAGTGCAATTGGACCGTATAAAGGAGGTCTTCGCCTTCATCCGTCTGTAAACCTGGGAATTATCAAATTTTTAGGATTTGAGCAGATTTTTAAGAATTCATTGACAGGACTTCCGATCGGCGGCGGCAAAGGTGGTTCCGACTTTGATCCAAAGGGTAAATCAGACAGAGAAGTTATGGCATTTTGCCAGAGCTTTATGACTGAACTTTGCAAATATATCGGTGCTGATACAGACGTTCCGGCAGGTGACATCGGAACAGGAGCAAGAGAAATCGGATATATGTTTGGACAGTATAAGAGAATCAAAGGCTTATATGAAGGAGTTCTGACAGGAAAAGGATTGTCTTACGGCGGATCTTTGGCAAGAACAGAAGCAACAGGATACGGATTACTGTACTTTACAGAAGAGATGTTAAAATGCAACGGAAAAGACATCAAAGGAACCACAATCTGTGTATCTGGAGCAGGAAATGTTGCAATTTATGCCATCGAGAAAGCACAGCAGTTAGGAGCAAAAGTGGTAACATGCAGCGACTCTACAGGATGGGTTTATGATCCAGACGGAATTGATCTTGCAGTATTAAAAGATCTTAAAGAAGTAAAACGAGCTCGTCTGACGGAATATACAAAATATCGTCCAAATGCACAGTACCATGAAGGAAAAGGCGTATGGAGCGTAAAATGCGATATCGCTCTGCCATGTGCAACACAGAATGAACTGACATTAGAAGATGCAAAGACTCTTGTAGCAAACGGATGCTATGCAGTAGCAGAAGGAGCAAATATGCCTACAACTCTTGACGCAACAGAATATCTGCAGAAGAACGGCGTATTATTCGCACCTGGAAAAGCTTCCAATGCCGGAGGTGTAGCAACATCTGCACTGGAAATGTCACAGAACAGCGAAAGAATGTCTTGGACTTTCGAAGAAGTAGATTCTAAACTGAAATCTATCATGGTAAATATTTTCCATAATCTGGATGACGCAGCAAAACGCTACAATGCAGAAGGAAACTATGTAGTTGGAGCAAACATTGCAGGATTTGAAAAAGTAGCTGACGCAATGCTGGCTCAGGGCGTTTGCTAAGGAAAAACGACACAAAAAAGAAAGATCTATAAGAAGATAGTAAAAAGAACTGCCCAGTCATGAAGCTTCATAATTGGACAGTTCTTTTTTTATATGATAGGAAAGAGTTGGTTAAGCGGTAATAATCGTTCCTGTTTTATCGTGGAGAGCATCCATAGCAGCATCGATAGAAGTAATGATTGCAGTTTTTCCCGGTTTTTTTGAGACAAAAGCGACAGAAGCTATCATCTTAGGAAGCATTGCATTTTCGCCGAATTCTTGATTTGCGATATGAGTCTTGACTTCATCAGCCGTTACGTGGAATAATGGCTGAGGATGATCAGAATGATACTGAATGCAGACTTGATCTTCATTTGTCAAAATCATTAACATATCAGCATCGAGAAGCTCTGCTAATTTTCCGCTGATCAGATCTTTTTCGATGACGGCGCTTGCCCCTTTTAATTCATTT
>CALWCS010000005.1 GCA_944376425.1 uncultured Lachnospiraceae bacterium
CGTGCAATCTGATTACGCAATTCCAGGTTCAGGTTTTCTGCCACGTTTGCCATCAGATAAGACTGCAGATAATAGAAAATCCATGTAAAGAAATACTGTATGGTCAGCTGAGTCAATTCTCGCCCCATATTCGTCCATGTAATCGAAAAAGGGGTTCCATTATTCCATGCCGCCTGAATGCTTTGCCAGAGGTGGTCAATTACCAGCGCACTGTACATAGGATTATAAATGCTCAGACCAATATAAATCATAATGGAGACAGCAACAACAGTAAGTCGGATGTGCTGACCTTTCAATTGACTGAACAGTCTGACAACCGTGCTCTGGCTGTTTTGTTTTTTCATAGTCTGCTTCATGCTTCCTGTGCCTCCTTGGTTTGCGATTCATAAATTTCCCGGTAAACAGGACAGTTTTCCAGCAGTTCCTCATGAGTACCGATTCCTGCCATCTGTCCTTCATTCAGCACAATAATCTGATTTGCGTGCTGAATCGTGCTGACACGCTGAGCTATAATCAGCACAGCTGCATCTTTTGTTTCCTCTGCTAAGGCTTTTCTCAGCGCGGCGTCTGTTTTGAAATCCAGTGCCGAGAAACTGTCATCAAAAATGTAAAGTTCTGGTTTTTTCACTAAAGCTCTGGCAATCGACAGACGTTGTTTTTGTCCGCCGGAAAAGTTTGTTCCTCCCTGGGCTACATAAGAGTCCAAGCCATCCTTTAAGGATCTGATAAATTCTCCTGCCTGAGCCACATCAGCGGCATGCATCAATTCTTCTTTTCCCGCATTTTTATTGCTGTAACGCAAGTTGCTGGCAATTGTACCTGAAAACAGCCACGCTTTTTGCTGCACATAGGCCACATGATCACGCAGATAATGCTGAGTCATCTGTCGGATGTCAGTGCCGTCCAGGCAGACGGAACCGCTGGTGACATCATGGAATCTCAAAATCAAAGATGCAACTGTAGACTTTCCGCTTCCGGTACCGCCGATGATAGCGGTAGTTTCTCCTCTCTTACAAGAAAAGTTCAAATTGCTAAGAGTATTCTCCTCTGCATCAGCAAATCGGAAGGAAACATTTTGAAACGCCAGAACGTCCTTGTTTTTTTCGTTCGACTTTTTAGGGTCTTGATCCACCATATCCTGAATTTCCGGAGTGTGATCCAATACAGCTCTTACACGCTCACAACATTCCAAAGCACGAGGCATCGTCAAAATGACCATCTGCGCCATCATCAAGAAATACAGAACCATCAGCGCATATCCGATGACAGCTGTAATATCGCCAATCTGCAGCTTTCCTGCACTGATTCTTCCTCCGCTGAGCCAGTAAACAATAACAATAAAAAGATTGATAAACAGGAACGATAGCCCATCTAAATTAGCAAACCGACGATTCGCTTTGATTGAGGTGGAAGCGTAGTTCGAAAAGGCAGTCTCCATACGCTTTTCTTCTCGTTTTTCATTATTAAAAGCCCGTACCACTCGGACACCTGTGATGTTTTCCAGAAGAATGGTAGACATTCTGTCTAACAGCTTTTGCAGCTTTCGGAATAATGGAGCTGCACTGTTCATAATAAACAACGCCAAAATAAAAACAATCGCTACCACGGTCAGCAGGATAAATCCCATCTCTATATCCAGACTGAAAGCCAAAGCCAGCGCAACAATGAAAATGACCGGGACAGGCATTACCATCTGAATAAAACTAGTCAATGCAAATTGGATCGTTGTAATGTCAGATACCGTACGGGTCGTTATCGAAGCAGTGCCAAAGTGACGGAAATCATAGATGGACAACTTTAAAGATTTCTTATAAATTGCCACTCTCATATCTTTTCCCACCCGTGCTGATAACGTAGCACATGCATAGCCGCCAAGAATAGCGCAAATACTTGATAAAACGGAAACTGCCGCCATTTTAAGTCCGGTACTAAGCAGCATCTCAAAGGACGCGCCAGATGTTCCCTGATTTAGCATCTCTGCTGCCAGTGTAGAGATAATCAGAGCTCCTGTCACGTCAATAATTAGAAGCAGAATGGTAGCCGCACACAATTTCCAATGCGGTTTGATAAATTTCAAAATGAGTTTCATAAGATTGTCAAATCCTTTCTTGTCTATAAATATAGAAAAAGCGTCCGGCACTTTTAAAGCAACCGGGCGCACCCGACATCTTACTCGACTATGGTTGAGCGATCGCTCAACCGACCATTGCGATGGTCAGTCCTCCGATGATGACAGTAAATTTAAAATCAATTTCTATAGTGTGGCGGTGAACGCTCCCATTTTACCGTCCAAACATTGATTTCGCTGCGCATGTCGTTCCTCCTTGTTTTTTATCAATTAAAATCACCTAAAAATTGTATTTTTGCCCTTGAACGCAAAAATGCACCCGGTTACTTTTTCAACTAACCGAGCGCACTCGACATCTTCTCCGGTCGTTACGGCTGCGGCCGCAAACCTTCCGATGAACCTTGTATCGTATCAAATTTTGAAGATTTCAGTTCTTTCTGAATCAAATCACTGAATTTCCGGATTAGCTTTGTAAGCACTACTTGTTCGTCCTCATTCATTTGCTGCCATGCTCTTTCTTCTATCCAGTGCATTTTCAGCACATTTCTTTCTACAAACTCCTTCCCCGTATCCGTTAAAAAAGTCCGTTTGGAACGTTGATTTTCTTCATAAGGCACTAATCGTACCAATCCTTTTTTCTGCAGCTGTTTAAAAGCCGAATTCAATGTCTGCCGACTCAGAAAGAGTTGGTCACTAATCTGACTTTGTGTTTCCACACCCTCAGAAATAAGTAACAGCGACCAATATTCAGCTTCCGATAACTTGCAGGATTTTGGGAAGATAGAGTAAGTATTATCCAGTTCCATCGTTGCTTCCCGAAAAGCTGTTAATGTTTTTGGTGTTTCATCCTTTCTTTTCATCTTGGCACCTCTATTATCCTAATTCGTATTATATGAAATCGGACAATCTACAGTATACTCACCTCAATCTTTTTTGTCAAGCTTTTTTATCATTATCCAAAAATTTTATTTCATTCTTCTATTGCCTTATTGTCTGCAAATGCCAAAATATACTGACCGGCTCTGATTACTGTCTCTCCATGAGGAATTATCATACTTTACAAAAAATCTCTAACATCCGGCAGGGATTATACCATAACCCCCGCCAAATACTGTTCTACCATTTTCGTATTAAATTTGGGGATGTAATTTTTCTTCATAAAATTAATTTCCCTCGGACTTGCTCTATGAAAGTTCTTTGCTGATATCCGACCTGTAATGTCATATAACCCATTTTCAAAGGCAAGAGCACAATGTTCGTCTACACGGTTGATCATAATCTGCGAATTGTCAATTCCTCGGTGAAGAGTCTCTGCAAGCCAGTAACATCCTCCGTTTAGAAACAAACTTTTCCAATTTTTGTCAGAAAAATAGCTTTCTAATAATTTCAGCACCTTTATATAGTAAGCCTTTCCGCATTTTCCAGAAGGATCCATCCCGCATTGGATTTCAATCTTCCCCATAATTTCTGTCCTTTTCCCTGACGCTCCTCCACAATCTCCAGCTGGTGATCATCTACTATTTTGCCAAGTATCATATACTCTGTCCCAGCGCCTGTATAAGTCGGAACAAAATCATGCAATAGCCTGATTTTGTATGGAAGTTTCCGCACCATTTCCTTTCTTGTTGTTTCTATATGGTTTACTTTATTATTGTCATCTTGGTTATTCATAAAATGTTCCTCCATATTCTGTATCTTTCTGATGATCTTCTTTCATACAATTTAGAAAATTCCTTTATCTTTCCTTGAAAATTCAAGAGTTCTGCTCCTGTACTGTTTTTTCAGGATCTCCATCTCACGTTTTATTTTCTGACATATTCCATAATTATTTCTGTCATTTACCTCCAGACGGTGCAATCTGTCCTCCAATAATCTGATTTTCTGTAAATGTTCCATATTTTTTCATCCTTTCTTACAAAAATATTGAAGTTGCAGAGCTTTTTTGTTTCAAGAGAAAGACCTGTGCTTTCCTTTGAAATAAAAAAAGCGCCCGGTTATTTTTGCAAATAACCGAGCGCACTCGACATCTTCTCGACAACAAATCATTGCGATGATTCGTCCTCCGATGACTTATTATATTTTATATTCTGATTCTATATAGGTTTCGGTTTTGTATTTTTATAAGTATGAATACAGGAATTTTCTGCTTAATTATAGATCATCTCTTCTTCTATTTTACTTATATTCCAAAACCGAAATATATTTTATTCTATTTTCTAAAAAAAATCAAGTACATACTCACTTTTTTTATAATCTTTTTCTTTTCACCATTTTCTCTATCCACTCTATACAATATAACCTGTCAGACAACCGTTTAATAGCGATTATCCTGATAGTTATCCCACAATGTCTTTAGTCCGTAAATTCCCAAACCAATAATAGATACTCCTGCCACTGCTTTTAAAAATGTTTTCATAATAACCTCTCTTTCTCTCCAGTCTGTTTTCTGACCAGAATTTATATGCTCTTTTGTTTGATATATTTTTACCATACCGAAGTTTCTTTTTAGAATTGTCATGATTTCGTTTAAGAATTATTAATTTTTCATTCTCACGCTTTTTTTGCTGTCTCATTTTCCATCTGTAGAGAAGAATTTCAGCTTTGTTTTGTTACCATAAAACTATTTAAAAATTTTTTCTTCTCTTCCGATTTCATGCACCGATATCCAATAACAGAAAATGCGAGCGCTCCGACAAAATTCACCCACAAATCTCCCATTGTGTCATATAATCCGATATCTAGATAGCCTTTTAGCCCTAGTTCCTGTCCATTTACAGTGACGTTTTCTATCTCCTCGATTCTCACAGGAGTATTTCCGCCCTCCGGATCCAGCATAATAGAAGAAATTTCTGAGATCACCGTGTCTTTCTGCATATCCAGTCCCAACATCCGATCCATCGCATACTCGCCAAACTCCCAACATACTCCCACTGTCATAGAAAAACAAAATGCTACCACTGCAATAAAAAGTGGAGATAGTTTAAATACCACCTTTTCTCTCTCATTTAACAAGCTGATCAACGAAAATCCCAGAGCTGCTACAACAAATCCGTTAATCGTATGCAATACAGTATCCCACCACGGAAATCTTACATAAAAAGCCTCAATTTCTCCCAAGATCTCCGCACAGAAGATAAACAGCAAGATAATATTCTGAATCATTGCCGGAAGCCTAATATGAAATTTCGTCTCCACAAAACTAGGCACAAGAAACAAAATAAGACATGCAATGCAAAGAAACACATTTTGCCAGTCTTGACTTCGGATCTGTATCATCATAACAATGGCAATGGCGATTCTCAGAATAAGATACAATACAAGTGATCCTTTATGACTTCTAATCTGATCAAGATAATTTCTTTCCATGTTTCTTCTCCTATAGAAGCAGTTCCTCCATATCTTTCATCATTTTTTCTACAAAAGGAGTTCGCAGAGCTCTCCCTGGCATTCCTGCTGGACTGTCTATCATCACTACATCTTCTTCCTGTGCCTGTACGAATGCCTGTTTGTAAGTATTGCCGGCATCGCACTCTTTCATAGCTATCACGTCGGCTGTCCGGTGATATTTGTTATCCCACATGCGCAAGGTAATGTCAGCCGCTTTTTTGTTCGAGACAATTGGAGCTATCTTAACATCAGATTCTTTCACATACTCTGGAAGAGAAATGGGGTTTCCGGCAATATATTTTGCCTTTCGGATTTCCAAAGGAAGGACCTGCAAATTCGCCGTCTCAGGTCTTTCTCGAAACATAGGATCATCATAGCCGGTCTGCGCTGTAGAGATTACTCCCATACCGTCTTGAAAAGCAACTGCCCCGGCAAGATGACTCCGACTGGCACCAATTCCCATTCCACCTTGAATAATCGGTTTCTCCATATGTAAATTTCCGATTTCTATTTCTGCCGGCTGTATTGCAGATCTTTTTTCTAATATAAACTGTTCTTCTTGCATATGAATTTCTCCTCTTTTGCACTATTTTTTCTGTTTTCGCACACCTTTTTTGTTATAAATACTTTTATTTTCTTTTTCCTTCTCTTTCCTTGCATTTTGGATTGCCCCTGTCACCAATGTATTCAAGTCTATTTTCTATTTACATTTACAGGTAAAATAAAAAGCAGCTACTGCCACATTATGACTGTACAAAAAACTGTTTGTTATTTTATGCTGTGGGTAGTTTTTCATTTCCTGTATCTTAGATATTTGTTCCATTTTATGTAAAATTTCCCAGAAATGTAATTTCTGTTCTCTCCAGTTCATATCTTTGCAGCTCCTTTAAACATGTTTTTGGTTTTGTCTTCTCTTTGATTGTCTTCCCTTTTGCTGTCTCATTTATCTCCACTAAAGTTGTAATTCCAATCGTACGCAGAATCTCAAACAACCGGAGACACAGGCGATTTTCGATCAAATTGCTATTTATAGTAAATACCAATTTCTTTTTGTAAGAACAAACAGCTGCCTTTACCGGTTCCATCTCAGTAAGAGGAAGGACACAGCGATATTCCGCAATGTATGGAATAAACTCATCATTAGGCCAGATTTTTCCCATATTT
>CALWCS010000006.1 GCA_944376425.1 uncultured Lachnospiraceae bacterium
TAAATAGCATTAAACCGCTGTGCTACATTTCTTGTCAGTTCCAAATGCTGCATCTGGTCAATGCCAACAGGAACTACATCGCTTTGAAACAGCAAAATATCCGCTGCCATCAATACAGGATACGTAAACAGTCCTGCGTTGATATTATCTGCATGTTTTGCCGCCTTTTCCTTAAACTGAGTCATTCGGTTTAATTCTCCCATATATGTATAACAGCTTAAAATCCAGCTCAATTCTGCATGTCCTGAGACATGTGACTGATAATAAATACAATTTTTCGCAGGATCTAATCCTGCAGCTATGTAAAGTGTCAAAAGTGCTCTTGCTCTCTTTCTTAAAGTTGCCGGATCTTGGCGGACTGTGATGGAGTGCAGATCCACCACGCTGTAAAAGCATTCATATTCATCGCTCAACGCTACCCAATTTTTTAAGGCTCCCAGATAATTTCCAAGCGTCAGATTTCCGGTTGCCTGCATTCCGCTAAATAATACTTTTTTGTCATTTATCATGATTATGTCCTCCATTTTACTATGGATAAAGTTTATCACTCGCCCTCATTAAAGTCAAGGTTGTATCTCCGGCAATTGTCTGCTAGAATAGTACTCAAGTTAAGGGGAGCTTTTCTCAAATACATTTGATGTATTTTTCGGACTACCCCTCTTAAATCAATGACAAAACAAAAGGAGTCTGATCAAAATGAAAAAAATTACAAGTTTTACTATTGATCATTTAAAGTTGCTGCCAGGTTTTTATGTATCCAGAAAAGATCCTATCGGCGACCAGATGATTACTACTTTTGATATCCGCATGACACGACCAAATTATGAACCGGTTATGAACACTGCGGAAATTCATACGATCGAACATCTCGGCGCAACTTATCTGCGCAATCATGAGCAATATGGAGACAAAATTATCTATTTCGGACCTATGGGATGCCGTACAGGATTTTATCTGCTTCTCGCCGGTGACTATACTTCTAAAGAAATTGTTCCTCTTTTGACCTCTATGTTTGAATTTATCCGTGACTATAAAGGCGAAGTTCCGGGAGCCTGTGCAAAAGACTGCGGAAATTATCTTGACATGAACCTTTCCATGGCAAATTATCTTGCAAAAAAATATCTGGATGAAGTATTATATGGCATCACGGCAGACCGCCTCGTTTATCCAGAATAATCTTTTTTTCTGCGCGATGTCAACGGACCTTTTCCTGCACATCGCGCATATCTTTTCCTACCGTTCTTATATCGTTTTTTCAAAATCAGCTCTCTTTTTCAGACAAAATAACATCCTTTATTTTTTCCGTTTTCTTTTAAATATACTTTTTTTACATAACGGATTAATACTTTTTCTCCTTTTTCATCTAAAATCCTTAAAAGTCCCTCCAGTTCTCTCATCGTTTTTGGATGCATCTGATAATTTGCTTTTCCTTTTAAAAAATACTGCAAAGGACTGTGGTTCGTGTATTTTTCTTTTTCATATGTCCTTGACGCCGCAATACGGTCCATCAGCATTTCTGCGACGTATCTTCTTGGCATCTGTACCGGAGCTGTAATTTTGCCTTTTTCTAGAGTGTAGTCATTCCAGTATTCAAAATGATGTTTATTTCTCCCTTTATGGTGCATCCATGCAGAAGAATATCCTTTCTCTTCTCTTTCTGCATTGTTCGGACTTCTATGTCCTTGATAATATCGGCATCCAATCAGAAATTCTGACGGCATATATTTTGACAGATCGTGCAGAAGTCCCTGGCGGTAAAGTCCTACACGAAAACAATATTTCATCACTAAAAGCTTATGCGATGTAATCGTATGAAAATGTCCCAAAATATTCATGCTTTTACGACTGCTTTTTTCCGGTCAAAACAACAATTGTTCTTCCCGGAACTAAAAATGTCTTCTCTCCTTTCAAATTCCATTCCGTCTGTCTTTTTGTCTTTTCCACTGTTTCCGTACTGAACTGTACCTGCCATTCAAACTTTTCTTTCATGGTGGGCAGTGCAAATTTCTGTTCGCACCAGTTAAAATTATAGGCAATATAAATCGATTCTTCTTCCTGGGCATACGTCCCCCAGTACATCATACCGACCTGTCTGCTATGATGTGCAAAATCGCAAAACCATGCACTGTCACTGTGGCAGGAAAAGTCTGGATATCCGCACGATATCGTATCGGAACCTTTTAATTCTTCCGGCATATGTAAAATTTTATGATCCTTTCGAAAAGCAATCACTTTTTTTACAAATGCAAACAGTTCTTCATTTTTCTTCTTTTCTCTCCAGTTGACCCAGGAAACAGGAGAATCCAGACAATAAGGATTATTATTTCCGCCCTGTGAATTTCCAAACTCATCGCCTGCTAAAATCATAGGTACTGCCGCTCCTAAAAGAAGCATAGAAAAAGCATTTTTCATTTGTTTTAAACGCGTCAGCTGAATTGCTTTTTTTCTCGTCTTTCCCTCTTCTCCACAGTTCCAGCTATAATTTTGTGAGGATCCGTCTAAATTATCTTCCCCGTTTTCTTCATTATGCTTTTCTTCATAGCTGACAAGATCTGCCAGTGTAAATCCATCATGATTTGTGATATATTGAATGACTGCCTCTTTCTTAGGATTTCTCTTCATGCGATATACAAAAGAGCGAATTGACTCTTCGTCTCCTTTTAACATTTTTCTAAGATCAATCAAAGGTCCATCGTTGCATTCCGCCAGATTTCTGTACACAGGAGATTCGTTCTTTTCATATAATTCCTCTGCCGGAAAGTAACAGCTATATAATTTCGTATCTGCAAAGATAGGTTCCCTGGCAATCAGATTAAAAATTTTCTGATCTCCTATCAAATGAAAACCATCGATATGATATTCTGTAATCCAATATTTCAGACATTCTAAAATCATACTGACATGAACTTCTTTTGGAAAATAAAAGTCTAAAATAATTTCTATTTCATTTTTGTGAAGCAATTTTACGGTATCTTTCCACTCTGTAACAGGATCATCAGACGCTGCATAACTTTCTTTCGGCGCAAAATAATTTCCCTTTACATAGCCCCAAAAATTCAATTTTCTTTTCTCTTCTTGGTTTGTTTCAATCTCTGAGTGATAAGATAGACTTTCTTTGTTTGGCTCTGTCTTTGGAAATTCATCAAAATCGTATATCGGCATTACGATAATTTGATTGACTCCCAGTTCTTTTAAGTAGGGAATTTTTTCCTGAAGTCCTAAAAAAGTTCCCCGTGCCTTTGGGCGTACTTTTGAAGATGGATCTTTTGTAAATCCTCTGATATGCAGATGATAAGAAATAATATCCTGATAAGGAATTTTCAATACCTTATCGTCTTCCCAGTCATACTCCTGCCATGCAAAGCCACATCTTACTTCATGGTCTTGTGTGACTGTCCCATATTTTTTTCTGCCGCAGATTCTTTTTGCATAGGGGTCCTGCCGGATCATCCCGTCAACTTTATAATTATATTCCATTTTTTTATATGGAAATTTTTTCAGTTTCCATGAAATTAAATTTCCAATCTTTCCGGCTTCTTCTTGTTTCACTTCTTCTTCCGGTTCTGTATGTCCTCTCTGATAAAGCAGGAGAGATGCCTGTTCTCCTTCTTTTATTTCCAGCGTAAAGTTGACGCCGTCTCCATCCATCGCAGCACCTGTTCGTGTCCCTTTTCCCTTTTCTTTTATATATTGTATTTTCTCCACTAATGTTCCTGCCTTCCTTTTCCGATTTCTTTTCTTCTTTCCTAATAGTGTCATGATTACCTTATAGTAATATTATACTTCACATTTTCTTCTTTTTCTATTATTTTTATCACCTTTTCTATTGTTGATTTAATTTTCTTCTAATTTATCGATATGTTCCAAAAACTCTTTCAAAATTTCAGCTGTTATCTAGGTATTTTCCTTTTTTTTAAGTAATTTATCCATTTTTCTGTGCTTCAATTTTCTCGGCAAGATCATTTAAGTAAACCCATCTTTCCATCTTTTCCTCTAATTTCTGTTCTGTTTGTTCTTTCTCGGCTGACAATTCAGATAGCTTTGCAGAATTTGTGGCGTTTTTCATCATATCCTGATCAATTTTTTTTAATTTTGTCTCTAAAGCTGCAATTTCTTCATCGATCGTCTCATATTCTCTTTGTTCTTTAAATGTAAATTTTAATTTTGTCGTTCGATTCTGCTTCCATTCCTTATAATTTTCTTTCTTTTCGGAGACTTCTTTCTTTTTTGTATTTTCTTTTTCGATTCTGTCTGTCTCTTTTTTCTGTTTTGTCTCCAAATATTCCGTATAACCGCCTTCATACTGCTGTAGATGACCGTTCCCATCGAACTCAAAAATCCGGTCCACTACATTATCTAAAAAATATCGGTCATGGGAAACCGTAATGACAATTCCAGGAAACGAATTTAAGTAATCCTCTAAGATCGTCATTGTAGGAATATCCAATGAATTTCCGGGCTCATCAAGCAGAAGTACATTGATATTTTCAACCAAGATTCCAAGGAGATACAGTCTTCTCTTTTCTCCCCCGGAAAGCTTTCCAATCGGTGCATACTGCATATCCGGGGTAAACAAAAAACGTTCCAGCATCTGTGATGCACTGATTTTTCCCTCTTTTGTCGTAATATACTCTCCGATTTCTTTTACATAGTCAATCACTCTTTGATTGTTGTCCATTTCCTGTTCTTCCTGAGCAAAATATCCGATTTTGATCGTCTCTCCTATCTCAATTTTCCCGCAATCCGGTTCTACAATTCCTGCAATCATTTTGATCAGCGTCGATTTCCCGCATCCGTTCGGTCCAATGATTCCAAGTCTTTGATTCTTTAAGACAATATAACTGAAATCATCCAAAATTTTTTTCTCTCCGTAGCTTTTACTGACATGACTTAGTTCTACTGTTTTCTTTCCCATTCTTGTTTCTATTGAACTCATTTCCACTGTCTGATCTTTTAAAGGTGCTGTTCCTTTTTTTAATGCCTCCAGCCGTTCCAGTCTTGCCTTTTGTTTCGTACTGCGCGCCCGGCATCCTCGTTTTGCCCATTCCATTTCGATCCGTAAAATACTCTGGCGTTTTCTTTCCGAAGCAAGTTCCATCTCTTCTCGTTCCGCCTTCATTTCCAGAAATTTAGAGTAATTTGCCTCATAGGTGTATACTTTTCCATGACTAATCTCTAAAATTTTATTGGTAACCTGATCTAAAAAATACCGGTCATGAGTCACCATAAGGATCGTTCCTTTAAATGATTTTAGATATCCCTCCAGCCAGGTAATCATCTCTCCGTCCAAATGGTTTGTCGGTTCATCGAGAAGCAGAAAATCAATATCTTCTGTCAAAATTTTTGCCATTGCCACTTTCCGTTTTTGTCCCCCAGACAATTGATCTATCTTCATATCGTACTGTGTAATTCCAAGTTTGTTTAAATTGCTCTGCACCATCCAATCTGTCTGTGCTGATCCTTCCAGTGCATAAGACATCACTGTCGCGTTTTCGGGAAACTGTGGATTTTGCGGCAAATATGCAATTTTCAGACCATTTTGTCTGATAATCTGCCCTTGATCCGGATTTTCCAGTCCTGCAACCATTTTTAAAAGTGAGGTCTTTCCAGTTCCGTTAATACCGATAACTCCAATTTTATCTCCTTCCTGAATTCCAAATGAAACATCATCAAAAATCGTCTTTTCTCCGTATATTTTACTGATATGTTCTATATTTAAAATATTCATTTTAAACACTCCTATTGTATTTTTCCATTATTATAGGAAGCGTTAATTTTAATTACGCTTCCTAGTTTTTCATTTATGAATACCCTTTCATTTCCTTGTTTTATCGTGTATATTTCACTGCCAGAAAAAATTTTCTAAATTTCAATTTTTAATTCCACAGGACAATGATCTGATCCCATTACTTCTGTGTGAATTGCTGCATCTGCCAGCTTATCTTTTAAACATTCTGATACGCAAAAATAATCAATCCGCCATCCTGCATTCTTTTTTCTTGCCTGAAAACGATAAGACCACCACGAATAAATTCCTTCCTGATCCGGATAAAAATATCGAAATGTATCTATAAATCCTGCATTCAGTAAATCTGTAAATTTTTGCCTTTCCTCATCGGTAAATCCTGCATTTTTTCTGTTTGTCTTTGGATTTTTCAAATCGATTTCTCTGTGAGCTACATTGAAATCTCCCGCAAAGATAACAGGCTTTTTTTGTTCTAATTTTTTTAGATATCGAAGAAATGCATCTTCCCAGTCCATTCGATATGAAAGTCTTGCCAGTTCACTTTGTGAATTCGGCGTATACACCGTCACAAAATAATACGTTCCATATTCTAAAGCAATGACACGTCCTTCCTGGTCATGTTCTTCTATTCCAATCCCATAGTTTACGGACAAAGGTTTCTCTTTTGTAAAGACAGCAGTACCGGAATATCCTTTTTTCTGAGCATAATTCCAATACTGAAAATATCCTGGCAGCTGCAAATCAATCTGTCCTTCTTGCAGCTTACTCTCCTGGATACAAAAAATATCTGCATCTGCCTTTTGAAAATAATCTAAAAATCCCTTTTGAACACAGGCACGCAGCCCATTGACATTCCACGAAATCATTTTCTTCATTTTTTCATCCTCTGTTTTTTATTGTTATTTCATTATACCATTTTATTCTTTTATTTGTATAGCCCTATTCGAATTTGCTCTTTTTTAGATCCTATCATAAATTTGCTTCCTTTTCTAAATATTGTTCTATAATCGGAAATGGCGCCGGTCCAATCTCCAATACTTTTTGGTGAAAATCTTTCAGCGTAAATGCCTCTCCCATCCATTCTTGATACTGCTCTTTTAACTCTTCAAAATTTAAATATCCAACATAATATTGAAGATAATTTGCAGGTGATTCCAAAATCATATCATAAATTTGATCTGCTGTCTCAGATGAGGTAATTCCAAGTTTATTTAAATACGCGGCAATTGTTTCTCGGCTACATCCGTGATAATGAATCGAAATATCCATCAAAGTGGAAATTCCAAGCATAATCGAACGATTTAGACGCTCTGCCTCAATCGCATTTTGATCCCCCTGTACAAGACGATAGGAATACATTTCGACATACGTTGCCCATCCCTCTACGTATCCTCCAAAGTTAAGCAGCGAGCGAATCGGATCTGTCATTTTTTCGGCAAAATAAGTGGTCTGATAAAGATGTCCCGGAAATCCTTCATGGGCAAGAGTCGTAAAAAGTTCCAGCGGACTATAATCACTTGCACGGTTAATATAAATAACATTGTTTTTTACGTCATCCATAGGAGGGGTCAGATAAAATGCCGGACTTAAATATTCTTCCATAGAACTGTGCACGTATTTTACGCTGCATACCGTTTCTACTGCTTTCGGAAAATCTGCTTCGATCTGTTCTTTTAACTGTTCCAAAATCTGTTCTGGATCTGTCAGCGGATTTTCCAGTGTTGCTTCTTCTCCTATCCCCGATTGTAGCGCGATTTCTCTTAATTGTGTAAAGTCAGAGACGATCTGATCTTGTACTCTTTTCTCAATTTCTGCGATCGAATCATAATCTCCTGTACTCTCTTTTACAAGGTATTCATAATAAGTCTTCCCGTCGGGCAAAAAACAAAGTCCTTCTTCATTTTTTCCACTTCCTTTTAGTTTCTCTAATCCTTCTATCAAAATCTGATATGCAGGTATTACACAGCTTTCTATCATCTGTTTGTTCTGGTTTTTTAACTCTGTTTTTTCTTCTTCCGTCAGATTCGTAATGCGATCAATCTTAGAATTAAATACTTCCAACAGATAATTATTTTCCATATCTTCTGAAAATTCCCTACACTGCTGTAAAATATGTTCCAAGTTTCGGTCGCTCATAAACAATCCTGCTGCCGCTTTCTCTTGTTCAAATTCCAGTATGGACCGGTAATAATTCGGCAGTTTCTGAAGTAAATTTAAATATTCCTTAATTTCTTTTTTCGTATCAAACCGATATTCTGCCAAAAGAACTGGCAGCTGTACCTGAATTCCGATTGTCGGTCCAAGAGGTTCCTGGTACAGCAAATAAGGCTCCGAAGATATCTCTGTTTCCAGGTACATCGCTAAAATATCATAGGTCAGCTGGTTTTTTAAGGAAAGTTTCTCTTTGTCTATCTCCATCAGTGCACTTTGATATCCTTTTAAGTTTTCATATCCTTCCTCTAAAGATTGTCTGCTGAAATTTCCAAGTGAAATATCTTCTTCTTCAATCCCATATTTTTCCGGATCTTTTAATGTATAATGCAAAGACAGTGTATTGCCCTGTAATTCCTGCTGAAATATGACTTTCGTCAGGTACTGAAAACTTCGGTCTTCAGAAAAGGAGTTTACATAGAATGTCAGTACTACAGTCAATACCAGCAGTAAAATGGCTCCCGTTCCTATAAATAGTTTTTTTCGTTCTTTTTTGATCCATTCTCCTATCTTTTTCATAGTGTCCTCTCGCTGAGATTTACCATATTTTAAAAAAAAAAAAAAAAAAAGATGCTGATTCCTCAGCACCTTCTTGCTTTACCTAAAACTTTGAATTAATAATTGTAATAAACATCATCATCAAAAGAATCATTTTCATATTCTCTTGTCCAGTCGATATTATTTTGCCGTCTCTTTTTCGCCACAGGTCTCCCGCTTGTCTCGCGCATCTCTCGTTTGTTTTCTATGTTCTTTTTCTCCATTTTTTTCTCTTTTTCTTTCTCCCATCGGCTTGTCAGTTCTGCCTTATCCGGTTGATTTTCCAAAGATTTTTCCTTTCCCAAATGGTTCCGTAAAGAACGTGCCGCTTTTGGCTTCTGTTCTTCTTCCTCTTTTTTAAATGATTGAAATTCCCGATTTGGTTTTGGTTTCCGATAATTTTCAGAATCGTTCCGCTTATTTTCTCTTCTGAATTTTTTTCCATCCTCTTGTCTTGCCGTCTCTTGCTGCTGTGTTTTTCGTTTTTCATAACTCTTGCCAAACTCTCCGATATAATCAGATGATCTTTCTTTCCAGTTTTCTCTGATCTGTCCTTCTCTTTTTTGGCTCTCTCCCATATTGCCACTCCTTATCACGAAAGTGTCCTCCCAAAATTTGTTCACCATTTTTATCCGATCTACGGCGTCCATTTTACTGTATGCCTTTTGCAGTCAGCCCCCTCAATTTTCCTATTGATACAGGTATTCTGCGATCTAAGAATATTCTATAATAATTTTTTCTAAAGTCAACGTTTTTTTCATAAATTTTTCTTTTTCTTTGCTTGCATT
>CALWCS010000007.1 GCA_944376425.1 uncultured Lachnospiraceae bacterium
AAATCTTTTACAGTCGAGATTTTGCTTTAGTATCTGTAAATTATTCTTATCATTTTGAAATCTTCTAATAGACTATTATACCGATTTCTTTCTTCAAAGTAAACTTAGAATCTATTATTATTAATAAATAATTTTAATTAATATCAAAGATCTGGAACACTATGAACCTATTTTTTAGTAATCTTCTTTTCTGTTTCATCATACATCTTTTTCGATTTCTCTGCAAATTTTTTTCTGGATAAACAGCTTTGCGATGTTCGGGTTTCCATAATCCAGGATTTCACTGTATCCCAGATCTAACTGATCCATTAATTTCCGATCGCTCTGTGAAAGACTGAAATCCCAAATATCGAAGTCCTCTCTCATATGGTCTAGTCTGGTACTTTTTGTCACAATACTCACCTGCCGGTCAAGGTTCCATCGAAGTGCTGTCTGTGCCGCACTTTTTCCGTATCTTTTTCCAATCTTTTCCAAAACCTTATTTGAAAAAATATTTTTCATCCCTTCACATAAAGGTGCCCATGCCTGAGGCTGTACTCCCAACTCTCGCATCGTTCGGATTGCCTGATCTTGATGATAAAACGGATGCATCTCAATCTGATTTACCATAGGTCTAATCCGGCTGTTCAGGCACAGATCCGTCAGACGCTCCGCACTGAAATTACTCACGCCAATGGCTCTGATTTTTCCTTTTTGGTAAAGCTTCTCTAAAGCTCTCCATGCACCATAATAATCATTATAAGGCTGATGAACCAGATACAGATCAATGTAATCCAGCTGTAACTTTTTTCGCGACTCTTCAAAAGCTATTTCAGCAGCAGTTTCCCCCGCATCCTTGATCCAGAGCTTTGTGATAACAAACAGCTCATCCCGTCTGACAATTCCATCTTCTATCACCTTTTTCAGAGCGTTTCCCACAGCTCTTTCATTTCCATATGCTGCTGCAGTATCAAACATACGGTATCCTATTTCTACTGCCTCTTTGACATACTGTTCACATTTTTCCTGATTTTTTATCTGCAATACTCCAAATCCTAAGAGCGGCATTTCTATTCCGTTTTTCAATGTAATGTTGCGCATGATATTTTCCTCTTTTCCTCACTGATGATTTTAAATCTGTTATAAATATACTTTATAGTTTATCTTATCTTCTCAGGAAAATAAAATGCCAATACCGAAAGGATTTATAACTCAGATGCATACTCATTTTCTGTCAAGCTTTCATCTGCATCTCCATTTTTAAAGCCGTAAAAAAATACTGATATCTTATGTCATAGGGGGACAGACGTAAGATACCAGTATCTTATCTATATTAAAATGATAGTATGTTTCAGATCATTGAAAAGATTTATTTGTTGATTACTATTGAAAAGGGAAAGGGTTTTCCTCTGTCTAAAAACAGAGACTTTGCAATAAACGGAAAGATTTTAATTATGAATTTTCATATTATGGAGCATCTTTGCAAATGCCGGATCATCGTGATTGACAATTTCACTGTGACCTAGATCCATTTTTGCAATCTCATCCATATCTTCCTGACTCAATTTAAAATCCCAGATATTCAGATTCTGTTCCATACGTTCTTTGTGTACAGATTTTGGAATCACAGTTACGCCTCTTTGTACGTTCCAGCGCAGAGCTACCTGAGCGGGACTTTTACCATATTTGTCACCGATCTTTTTTAGAACAGGATGTGTGAAGATTCCGTGATTTCCTTCCGCAAAAGGTCCCCATGCTTCTGGATGAACTCCATATTCTTTCATAAGAGCCAGTGCATTTTCCTGCTGGAAGAACGGATGAAGCTCTACCTGATTTACCGCCGGTTTTACTTCCACAGTTTCACAAAAATCCGCCAAACGTGCAGGATAAAAGTTGCACACACCGATGGCGCGAATTTTTCCTTCTCTGTAAGCCTCTTCCATCGCACGGTATGCGCCGATGTAATCTCCCATCGGCTGATGGATCAGATAAAGATCGAGATAATCCAGTCCCAGATTATCAAGAGAAGTCTGAATTGCTTTTTTAGCTCCTTCATAGCTTGAATCCTGAACCCAGAGCTTTGTCGTAATAAAAAGCTGCTCACGCGGAACGCTGCATTTCTTAATAGCAGCTCCTACTGCCGTTTCGTTCATATAAGCAGCTGCAGTATCGATCAGACGATAACCGCTCTCAATAGCGTCCAGCACGGCCTGTTCGCACTGTGCCGGATCTGGAACCTGAAATACTCCAAATCCTTCTAAAGGCATTTCCACTCCATTATTTAATGTTACAGATTCTATCATAGATTCACTCCTCCTTGAAAACTTTTGCTTCTTCTGCACCGCAATCTTATTTTATCCGGCGGTGTTGTTTGATTGAAAACCAGCTTTCCTATCAGCCAAGATATATTCTAAATTGTTTTTTTCCAAAAGTAAAATGCCAATTCCGCAAAACTCTATAACTTGTACGCATAACAAATCATCAATATTTTTCAAAATTTTAAAGTTTCTCAAACGGTATCTGTCAGTGCTTTACTGCTGTGCATTAAAATCGATCTGATTTGCCATATAAGCTTTTGCAGCATCTTTTAGTGACATATTATAATAGCGTGTATTTTTATCTAATTTTGCAATTTCTTCCATTTCATCCTCTGTCAGCGCAAAGTCAAAGATATTAAAATTATCTCTGATATGATCTGTATTTTTAGATCCTGGAATAATAACGTTTCCTGCCTGTACATGCCATCTCAAAACAATCTGAGCATTGCTCTTTCCATATTTTTGTGCCAGTTTTGTAAATATTTCTTCTCCCACAAGTGCTTTATCTCCATGCCCCAGAGGATACCAAGCCATCAGCGCCATTTTATTTTTTGCCAGAAATGCTTTTAACTCTGTCTGTGGATAATACGGGTGAGCTTCTACCTGTACCATCTGCGGTTTTATTTCACAGTGGGCAATCACATCTTCAATCAGCTCCTGCGGAAAATTAGAAAGTCCCAATGCCTTTACTTTTCCCTCCTTGTATGCCGCTTCCATCGTTTTATAAGCAGCAAGATAATTTCCCACCGGCTGATGAAGAATGAAAAGATCTACATAATCTGTATTCAGTCTTGCCAATGTATCATCGATACTTTTCATTCCATCTTCATATTCTGTCGGCCAAAGTTTCGTCACAAGAAAAATATCTTCCCGCTTTACGCCGCTTTTTTTTATTCCTCTGCCGACACCTTTCTCATTCATATAGGCATTTGCCGTGTCTATCAGACGGTATCCGGCTTTTAAAGCCTGATAAACAGATTCTTCTGCCTCAGCAGGCTGAAGAAGAAACGTTCCAATTCCTTCCATTGGCATTTTTAATCCGTTATTTAATATTGTATATTCCATCATCGATTCCTCCTGTTTCTTTCTCGTTCTTTATTGTCTTTATTATAAGTCCTATCTAAAAGTTTCAGAATATCCAATTGGTTTTCCTGTATATACTCTATGGTTGCAGTAAATTCTCTAATTTTTAAAAAACTCCATTCACAGAATTCTCGCACCGAATGCGGCTGCGCTATGACTTTCTCTCACGCTTTGCATATCTTAAAGATTTTTTCAGAAGGACTGACGAATTTTCCTTTGAAATAAAAAATGCCCCGTTTGAATCGGGGCAAAAGAACGGAGATTTCTTTTTCACTCACTGCTTTTTTATCAGTCTTCTTTCAGTCCTTTCAAAGTGTGCATATACATTCCAAAAGATACCGGCAGCATAATTACTTCTACAACCAGCTGAGTCCAGATCATACCATACAGACCTACTGTCATATCCATCAGGATCAGCAGAGGAATATTCAAAAGTCCCTGACGGCTGAAAGTAAGGATCGCTGACTGAGTCCCTTTTCCCATAGCCTGAAGGGTATAGCTAATCAAAAAGTTGACTGCTGTAAGCGGTACGGCAATACAGGCAATCCGCAGAAATCTCGCCCCTAAAGTGCTGGTCTGTGCTTCTGGTATAAACAGATGCAAAATCTGGGGTGAAAAAGCTGCAAAGACTGCCACAAAACATGCTGACATAATCAGTGCTGTCTTCCACGAGAAAAAAGAGACAGAGCGCATTCGTTTATAATTTTTTGATGCATAGTTATAGCCTACCAAAGGCATAAATCCCTGGCACAGTCCCATAGAAACATTCAGCGGAAACTGATCAATCCTTTTTACAATTCCATAAGCCGCTACCGGAATGTCTCCATATCCGGAAGACAATTTGACAATAACCATGTTGGAAGCATTTCCAAGAGTTGTAGCCAGCGCGGAAGCCAGTCCTACGGAAAAAATCTGCCGGACAAAGCGAAAGGTAAAACATTTCGGGCAAAGAGACACTGCTGTTTTATCTCCCATGCGGATATACAGAAACACAAACAATACCACAGAAGCAAGATTAGAAAACGCTGTGGCTATTGCAGCTCCTGCTACATCCAGATGAAATCCGAAGATCAAAATCGGATCCAACACTACATTAAGAATTCCGCCAAACATCATTCCCATGCTCGCCGACCGGGCATGTCCTTCACTTCTAAGCAGATGTCCCAGTGTCAGACTCAACATGGTAGGCACGCCTCCCAGCACCACAACCCAGTTCAGATAGCTTTCCGCATATCCGTAAGTCTCCGCACTTGCGCCCAGAAAAAGCAGAAGCGGTTCCCGGAATGTAAAAGTCAGTAAAGAGAAGATCAAAGTTACGGCGCTTCCTCCCCAAACGCTGAATGCTGAAACATACTTGATATCTGTATGATGATTCTTTCCCAGCATTCTGGAGATTAAGCTGCCTCCTCCCAAACCGAAGAGATTTCCAAGAGCCGTAAGCAGATTAAACCACGGAGATACTAACGAGACTGCCGCCACCATATAGGGATTCCCGATCTGCCCTACAAAAAAGGTATCTGCCAGGTTATAAATCATTGTCACCACCTGGCTGATGATCGTTGGAATGGCCAAAGTAGCAACTGCCTTTGGAACCGCCATTGTCTCAAACAACTCTTTTTCTGATACTTCTTTTTTCATAATATTTCTTTGTGCCTTCTTTCCTCTTCTTGTTGCTTTTTCGAAAGGAAACAGCTTCGTCCCTCTTTTCCGTTTCAATCTCCTTTCTTTCTGGATACCATTATAGTCCGCTTTTCGATTTGATTGAAGAAACCATAAGTTTTGGGCTATATACCGTAGGATTTTACTCGTTTTTTGCTGAATTTTCTGCGGCACTCAGACATTTCTAACTGGTCTTCCATGCCGTAAATCTTATGAGTTTTCTACAGAGCAACGCTTAAATCACTTTCAGATCCATTGAAATTATTCCTGAAACTATAAGTTTTATCTTCCATTTTTCTAACCTTCTCCATAACATAGCAATATCCCCGTCAATGACGAGGATATTTTCTATACTGGTATGCAGCAGTCTGCTGAGAATTATGAAGTTGTCCAGACTTGGTAAGGATTTTCCAGATATCCATTTATAAATGGCCTGAGGATTTTCAAATCCCATTGCACCCTGAATCTCCTTCACTGTATATCCATTTTCGGTCAACAGTTTCTTGATTCGTCTTCCGGTTTCCTGTTGTTGAATTGATAAATATATCGGTTTCATCTTATTACCTCCTTATTCATCCCGAAATACAACTTCATTTTATTTTTCTCTCTGGATCTTTTGCTTTCTTAGACGATGTTCTCATTTCCCAAAGCATCTATCAAGCTGCTTGTCATCATCCTTTTCCCTCCTATATAATAAGCCAATCCAACAAATCCGAATATAGCTGAAATAAATATTAACATTGGAATAAACGGTGCTTCCGCCAAAAATTCCATTGGATCCAAATAACTTGCTGTAATCATAAACGCTACAGCCGCTGCTGTCAGAGGTAACGTAATAAGAAGAGGTCTCCCCGCAATGATCAGCGCCTCTATGCAAAACATTTTCTTCATCCCTTTAGGAGACATTCCGACAGACTCATACCTTGCAAATTCCCGTTTTCTCTGGCGCAAGAATCCCAGTGTATTTGAAAATACATTTGCAATCCCAATGATAGCGAGTAAGCAGCAGAATGCTCCTATTATCATCATAGAGCCTTTCCTGATATTCTCATCCGTTATTTTCTCTTGAATACGGTTTTCTATTTCTATGTTGTCTTGATTAGGAATCATTTGCAATATTTCCGCTTGCAGTTCATTGAGTTCATCAAGCGTTACGCCATCTTCTCCTAATATTCGAATATAGGTATCTTCTTGCGTATTGCCAATTTTTTCTGATATTTGTTTCCATAAAGATAAAGGCATAAACTGTACGAAAGCGTAATTGTCATATTCTTCTCTCAAAACAGGAGGTTCCTGTGTATAGGCAAGAACTGGAATTTCCGCTGTATCCTCTATCTGTTCGGTATTTTGTAACGTAATTGTGTCTTGATCTTCTTTTAGAAACGGAATATATTCCTTGTAACGGAAGTTGCTGTTTATACTATCCCAAATCCGATTTAATATAATACTTCCACTTGTTTTCGGCATAACGCCGATCTGTTCACAATATTCCAGAAACCCTTCATCGTCCATGATTACAACAGGAGCCTTCACAAAGCAAACTCCTTCTTGTATCGTTGTAGAATTTTTGGCTGCCGCTTTTAATCCCCCTAATTCCCTTAATTCATCACTGATTTCTGTTTCTGGTACAGAACAGATAGCCGTTGCTTTTTGATAAGCAACGCTGCTCCAAACCCCTTTTAAGTTTCTGATTTCTTTCCCTTTTTCCCAATCCTCTATCTGAGTATCTTTCAGTGTTACCATGATATCCCACGAATTTTGATACCTTTCAAAGTAAGTATGATTCGTACTGATACCTGTCAGTGTAAAAAAACAAAGCATCACGGTAAATCCCAAAAAAGAAAAGGTCAAAGACAAAGTAGAAGTCCGAAACGCTTTTCTCTGTGCTTTTAGGGCAGTCCCTGCCAGTTCCCCTTCTATTCCAAACATTACAGATAAAATACGATACGATTTTTTCTTTTTCGGACTTAATTCTTCCATATCTCGTATTGCCTGAAGAGGTGTTATCTTACTTAATTTTCTTGCCGGCAGCCAGGCAGAAATAAATACTGTGAAAACCGAAACTAAGATGGTACTTATAAACACCAGCGGATGATAGCTAAAAACCGCTTCCTGCCGTCCTGCCATTCCTTCTGCGAACAAATTAATTGCCTGTATCGTTCCAAAGCTAAACGCAATCCCAAGCAGACTCCCAAATAAAATCGGTATGGCACAAAGTGCGGTCGCTTCCTGCATCAAACAAGTAAAAATCTGTCTCGGAGCAGCTCCTATACTGGAAAAAATTCCGAACTGATGAATTCTTGCATTCATGGATATCGCAAAAGAATTGTGAATAATCAAAATCAGAGAAGTCGATACAAGAACTAGAATGACCAGATAAAAAGCCAGTAAAAGCGGAGGATTTGGATCTTGCGGGTCGTAAATCATATATGCAGACAAAAGCAATTCGTGGTAGGAAGCTGCCTCCTCTTCCAATCCTAAAGTTTCGGTGATCAGCGGCATATCCTGATAAATGGTTCTTATATCTTGAAAATAAATGTCAGCCACCACTCGTTCTTCTTCTGATAATGTCTCGTTGATCAGAACATTTTCTACATTTGCGAAATTCTCTATGACCATCAAATCATTTTCATCGATCGCTCCTGTGATACGTCCCTGCCAGTCTCCCTCTTCCAAAATAATTCTTTCCATCTCATAGGTCCAAAAATTGAAAGCCAAGCAGCACAGCAACGATAAAAACAGAGAACAAATAAAAGCGGCAACCATAATCGATACGCTGGAAGTCTTGTTTTTTCTGATAAAGTTCGCCGAATACTCTTTCCACATTTTACTCACCTCCGTTTTTGATCGCTGATCATCCGTCCATCCTCTATCGTTATCATGCGATCTGCTTCTAATGCAATTTTTTCATCGTGAGTAATCAGCAAGATGGTTTGTTTTAAATTGCGGTTTGATAATTTCAGCATGTCAATAATTTCTTTTGAGTTTTTCTGATCGAGATTACCGGTAGGTTCATCCGCCAGCAGCAGTGCCGGACGGTAAATCAGCGATCTGGCTATCGCAGCTCTTTGCTGTTGTCCGCCTGACAGCTGATTGGGAAGAAATTCCAGTTTATCCTCAATTCCTAATGAAGTTACCACCTTCTCAAAATATTCCTGATTTGGTTTTCTTTTATCCAGCAAAAGCGGCATCAAAATATTTTTGCGAATTGTAAGGGTTGGAATTAAATTATAAAACTGATACACGAGACCTACTTTTCTGCGCCGAAAGATTGCTGCCTGTGTCCGGTTCATAGCAGAAATATCTGTTCCTTCTACGATCACTCTTCCTTCTGTGGGTTTATCTACACTTCCTAGAATATGTAAAAGCGTAGATTTTCCTGAACCGGATGCTCCTACAATCGCAATATACTCTCCTTTTTCAACAGACAGATCAATCCTGTCTAAAGCAATCACCTGATTTTCTCCAGAGCCATAAATCTTTCTGAGTCCATCACATTTTAATATTTCCATGCCACCTTCTCCTTTCTGCCATAGACTGTTATCTTTTCTCTTTTATCATATCAAAGGAAAGTGACATCTTAGTGACGGTAAATCCTTATTTCAAAACAAGCTCCTCCATACGGCAAATTGCGGGCGGTTATATTGCCATGATGTAATTCAAAAATAGACTTCGCCAAAGACAGTCCGATTCCTATCCCGGTTCCGGCGCATTTTTTTCCGCGATAAAATCGCTCAAAGAGGTGCGGAATATCCTCCGGACAAAATCCCTCTCCCTCATCCCATACTAAAACTTCCACATAAAGAGGATTCTCGGAATAATCACAATGTATTGTTCCGCCTCGTGCAGAATGTTCCATACAATTTTTCATCAAATTGATCAGTGCTTCCATCGTCCATTCTAAATCTCCTGTGATCTCGATACATCCTTTATCCGGAATCGATACAGAAATATTTTCTTCTCTTAACAGATCGCTTAAATTTTCTGCTGCAAGATTCAAAACCGTGTAAATGTCAATCTTTACGCACTCCAGCCGTAAAGTGCCTGCGTCAATTTTTGAAAGAGTAAGCAAGGATTCTTCCAATCTTTCCAACCGTTCCAACTGTCTTGTAATCTGTTCTGCATAAATATTAGGCACTGTTCTTTTCATCAGCTGTAAAGAAAGGAAAGCAGCCGTAATAGGTGTTTTCAACTGATGTGCAATATTAGCCAGATTGTCTGCAAAATTTTTTTTGGCTTTTAGTGCCGATTCTCTCGTCTGGTAAAGTTCTGTGACTGTCTTATACATTTCGTCTTGAAGTTTGGAAAATTCATCCTCTTTGATTTGAATAACAGTTCCGTCAGCTCCAACATTGATCTGTTCCAAATAATTTGTCAATTCTACGATTCTTCTTTGCTTTCGTCTGTCTATCTCTCTTACAGAAACGAGGAAGCAGCCGACCGTTATCAAAAATAAAACAGAAGAAAGAATAAAAAAGCTCCCTTCCAGTTCTGTGCAAAATTCATTTTTTCTATATCCATACTGCTCAAGAAAATGATTTCCCTCAATTTCCTGTTCCGTAAATGTCTGATATTTTTTCAGTGAAGAAAGAATCTGTGTTTCTGTTTCCGGAGTGTTTTCTATAACAATTTGACAAAATTTTGAAATATGTTCAAAAGCGGACTGCCGGTATTCATTCAGTCTGAAAGTCGATACAGCCGCCACACTGATGAAGCAGACAAGCACCGGAAACCAAACTATAAAATGCCTCTTTTCTTTCTCTGTCATAAACTGTCCTCCATTCGATATCCAAAACTGCGAATCGTTTTTAGGCAGACAGGATGATGTAGTTTTTCTCTTAATCGTTTCATCGTAACCGTCAGCGTATTATCATTTACATAATTTCCATTACTGTCCCATATCCGTTCCAATAATTGCTTTCTGGTTACTGTTTTCCCCTTATTTTCCATTAATAATAAAAGTAACTGATATTCCATCTGACTTAATATAATTTCTTGTCTGTCGTCAAAAACAGCCATTTTTTCCTTATCCAGCAGTAAATGATCACAATACAGACGTGTTTCATTTTTCTGCCCCACTCTGCGCAGCAAGGCGAGAATACGGGAATACAGAACATTAAATTCAAATGGTTTCACAACATAATCATCGGCTCCGCTTTCGAAACCAGTCACGATATCATGGGAATCTCCCCGAACAGTCAGAAAAATAAGAGGTAAGTTGTTCCATCGGAACCGGATCCATTGACATAATTCATTGCCTTGTCCATCCGGCATATTCCAATCCACCAAAAGGATTGTGGGAATATGATTTTTCAAAGCCTGCCGCACATCAGCAACCGTTCGAAAAATCGTTACCTTGCAATCTTGCTGTTCCAGATATTCTTTTACTGCCTGAGCAATGCTTTCATCATCTTCCGCGTAATAAACGTCAATCATCTTTTCCTTCCTCCCCTTTTTATATGACTGTCTTTCTTCTATCTGGCATTTTGTCAGATTCTATTTTTTTCCTATCTTGTGTTATTTTATTCTAAAGTCGTATATAATTCAAAATGGTTGCGCTTCGTCTTTAGTATCCCATCTTTCTGTAGCTTTGAGAGTTCTACTGACATGGCAGCTCTTTCCACACATAAATAATCTGCCAGCTGCTGTCTGTCATACGGAATGTCAAACGAATGCTTTCCTTGTTTCACTGCTTCTGATGAAAGATAAGACAACAGTTTTTCTCTTGTGCTTCTTTTGCTCATATGTGTAATTTTTTCATTAAATAAGAGCACGTTACCCGCAAGGACAGAAACAAGGTTACGTATCAGCCTAATATGATGTTCGCAAACCGTAGGGCACACTGTGAGAAGACGAGTAATATTCAGCATTAAAATTTCACATCTTTTGCAAGCTACTACACTGCTGCTTAAAACAGATCCAGGCTTTGTCCCATAAGGTTCCGCAAAAAAATCACCTGCTTCTATTTTTGTCATAATATTTCTATGTCCCCATAAATCTTCTTGAATGATTAAAACTGAGCCTGCCAGAACCAGTCCCATTTCTGCTGTATTCTCCCCGACTCGAAGAATATATTCTCCCTCTTCCTTACCAATAGATCTTACGTCCACACATTTTAAAATTGACAAGATTTCCTGTTCTGTCATTCCATAAAAAAAGGGACTCTTTTTCAGTATAAACAAATACTTTTTCAAAAAAATCTCTCCTTTGTTTGAAAACAAACATATTTATTGCAGTTATTCTATTATAATGCACATAGAAAATCAAGAAGTCCAGCTAAGAAATGTCAAGAGGTGATATGAAAAAAGTTAAATTTATTACAACAGAGCAAAAAGGGTAATCTTAATAGACCATTCCAAAATATAGGATTGGTCAGGACTAAATATTCAGAGTAC
>CALWCS010000008.1 GCA_944376425.1 uncultured Lachnospiraceae bacterium
TAGAATGGAGTTCGAATCTCAAAAGATCTATTTACCCGACAGGACTTTCCTACATCTATGTGTAAGGAAGGTGGTAATATGAATAGTTTTATTAGTTGGATTGGTGGCAAGAAACTGCTACGAGAAAGGATTATACAAGAATTTCCTGAAAGTAGTTATCAAAAGTATATTGAAGTATTTGGAGGAGCAGGATGGGTGTTATTTGCACGTGAAAGACATGCAGAAATAGAGATTTATAATGACATAGACAGCAATCTTATTAATTTATACCGTTGTGTCAAATATCATCCGGAAGCATTACAAAAAGAACTGGATGGCGTTATGATGTCAAGAGAATTATTTTTAAATGCTTTACAGTCAGTAGAGGGATTAACAGACATTCAGAGAGCAGCACGGTTTTTTATCGTAATTAAAGAAAGTTTTGGAGCAGACCGTAGATCCTTTGGAGCAAATATCAGAGATCTTAAAAAAGCAACGGATTTTTTGAGCATGGCATCCAAGCGACTAAAAAGTGTGATCGTAGAAAAAAAGGATTTTGAATCTTTAATCAAGACATATGATGGGGAAAAATCCTTCTTTTATTTAGATCCGCCTTATTATAAAAGTGAGAAGTATTATGAAACACAATTTCTATTGGAAGATCATATACGATTGAAAGAGATATTAGATAATATAGATGGAAAGTTTCTTTTGTCATACAATGATTGCGAACAGGTTAGGGAACTTTATTCTAAATACCGAATTGTTGAAGTAGAGAGAGAACATAATTTCCTGACGAAGGAAGGCGGAAAACAATATAAAGAGTTACTGATCAAGAATTATTGATAAAAAGAGTTTCAAGAATGATGCTCTTTTTTTTATTCTAAAATAATTGATTTGAGCCATATGTAAAAGGTGATGTATATGTGAGTGTAAGCAAAAGAGGACGAAAAAGTGTATATGATGCAAAAATTAAACCAAGGTTCCTAGAAATTGCAGAGTGGGTCAGAAAAGGTGCAACAGAAGCGGATATCATGAAACGGCTTGGTGTATCACATACAACTTTTAATAAGTATAAAAATGAAAAACCTGAATTACTGGAAATCATAAAAAAAAATAGAATGGATGCAGTCGATAAGATAGAAAATGCTATGTTTACTTCTGCTACAGGAGAGTTACGAAAAATAAAAAAATATGCTAAGTGCAGACATGTAGAATATGAAGATGGAAAAAGAAGCTGTGAATATGAAACAATGGAAGCATATGAAGAAGAGGTCTATATTCCACCTAATACAACAGCAGGTATTTATCTGTTGAAACACTGGGCAAAAGATAGAGGGTATACAAATGATCCTCTGACTTTGGAGCTTAAAAAACAAGAGTTAGAACTCAGAAAAGAAATTGCAGAAAACAACAATTGGTAGTATGGAGGTGTTCACATGGTTGAATCATATCAAATTAAAATTAATAAGTGTCTTGTTGATCCGGCTGAGGATGAGATAAAAGTGTACAGTCAGGGAGGACTTGACGCGTTCAATTTGTATTTCAGACGAGTCAACGGGGTTATTTATGTTTACGGTGGAGGCAACGAACAGGGACTTATCACACCTGGTGCGCCTGTAAAAGTAGGAGACAATCCATTTAATGTTGATGTTAATACTTATTTACCTATCTTTTCTCAGAATGATCATAAACAAGTCGGAGAGCTGCTCATTACAAGCGGACTTGCGAAAGAGGTACGCATTCAGCTAACTCAGAGTATGACAAGTAAGTTTATCTATGTGAACGGGTTCTATATGGAAAGGGACTGAGTGCAATGAGAAACATTTGTAAGATTGATTTGTCAACATCTACCTATCAAGCGTTCACTTGTCCTGAGAGTAATATCAACTCTCTGATCCTTGAAATAACACCTCTGTCTAACCAAAAGACACAATACCGAGTCGAAGTCATAAAGTCAGGCATTGCGCAATCTATTGCAAGTGATGTGCTTCCGGTAAATCCTAACAGTAACGCAATCTATTATGTTGTGCCGTATGACTATTATAAGAACGCTGGAACAATGAGTGTGAGGCTGCTAAGTAAAGAAGGTAACAGTGAGTATATCTCATTTCAAGTCGTGTCGACATTAAGGAACACGGATGACATGCAAGTGACATATGACGGCAGCAAGTTCGTTGTATCAACAGCTATGTCAAAAGAAATCATACTGAGGACTGTAGGAGTTGGATATGACGGATCTATTTATGCGTTCTATAACTATCCGGATTTAACAGACATCGAACCTACTTTCTCAAATATAACTGGCAGTGTGACAGGCTTTGCGTCATCATCTGGGGTTGATATTACAATTGATGATGCACGTACTACGAACTATAATGCTTGCTTCAAGTTCACAGGTAATGCAGGGCAGACGGTGGAAGATGGTAGAGCCTACATCTGTATGATTCGATTTACTATGCACTTCTGAGGTGGTAGACATGTTTACATTAGATAACTTTTATAAGTCATATGAATGGCGTGATCTGGTTTGTGTACTGAGAATTGAGCGCACACACAAGGACGGTGTTCTATACTGTGAGCATTGCGGTAGACCTATCATCAAGGCTTATGACTGCATCGGACATCACAAGATTGAGCTGACAGAACAGAATGTCAATGATTACACGATATCCCTTAATCCAGATAACATCATGCTAGTGCATCACAAATGCCACAACATGATTCATGAGCGATGGGGATATGTGAAACAAAAGCAAGTGTATCTTGTGTACGGTGCGCCGTGTTCCGGTAAAACAACATGGGTGCGAGAGGTGGCAGGAAAAGAAGATCTGATCTTAGATGTGGATAACATCTGGCAGATGATCACAGTCAATGATAGGTATACGAAACCGGGAAGGCTTAAGACAAATGTATTCCTTGTTCGTGACTGCATCCTTGATATGATTCGAACTCGAACGGGTAACTGGCGACATGCCTATGTGATTGGTGGCTACCCTTTTGCAATGGATAGGACGCGCTTAGAGCAGTCTTTAGGTGCACAAAGTATTTTTATTAACGAGGCAAAAGAAACGTGCTTAGAGCGAGCGAAAGCAAGCGAGAGACACGGATGGGATAAATATATTGAACAATGGTTCGATAATTATAGCGCATAGTCCCCCCGGTATCGATGAAAATATCGGTGCTTGAAGGACTGTGAGGCAGCCCTCTTTTGCACACGGGACAAAAAATTGAAATTTTTTAGAATAAAATTTGAAAATGTTAAAAATGTTTTGATAGGCGGTGATCTTGTTGGAAAGAAAAAAAGAACTCGTGAAGCTATTTGAAAATGTAGACGAAAGTCAGCGAAAACTAGTGAATCGCTTGATCGATGAGGTGATATATATTGAAAATACAGTGACTGACCTCAAAAAACTTCCATTTATTCGAGTTCACCCGAAAGATTGTTCGAAACAGGAGATCACACCGGCTGGAAAATTGTATAAAGATATGATCGCTCAGTATATGAATGCAATTCGAATTCTATGCTCATTATTAAGCAAAGCAAACAGTGATGATTATGATCCGGTTGCTGAATTTATGGAGAAAATGAGACATGGCGAATTTGAAACCCGTTAATAACTACCCCAACTACTTGGTGGAATACCGGGAGCGCATTCGATCAGGTGAGATTGTTGCAGGGCGTGAACTAATTACAGAGCTTGATAAGTTGGTGGAGGATCTTAATGATTCCCGGTATCGATACGATACAAGCGAAGCTCATATGAGAATTGCATTCATGGAAAACCTCTGTTTACAAAGTAAGAAACCTTATTACATGAAACCGCTCAAATTGCTGCTATGGCAAAAAGCATTCATTGAAGTTATCTACTCATTCAAAAAATATTCAGATGAGTTGGGTCGATGGATCAGACGATTTCAAGATATTATGCTTTTGATCGCCAGAAAGAACGGCAAAACTACTTTGATGGCAGCAGATGCCCATACCGATTTGAGAATTGGCGACGGTGGACAAGATATTGTCTGTACGTCAAATGATGATCGTCAAGCCTCTCTTCTATGGAATGAGGTTGACGGGATGCGTAAGCGCATTGATCCGAAAGGCAAGTGGACGCACAAGAACATGAGTCAGATTGAGAATTTGACTAACGACACCAAGATTTTTAAGTTGTCATCTAAAACGCATAACAAAGACGGTCGGAACATTGATAAGGCATATTTTGATGAAAGTCATGATGCGCAAGACGATGAAATTGCAGCAGCTTGTCAAAAATCCATGTCGGTAAAAGAAGAACCTATGTTCATAAATCTGACAACAGAAGGGTTTGTGAATGATGGATATCTGGACAACAAATTGATCTATGCGAGAAAGGTTTTGAATGACGAAATTGAGGACGACACATTTTTACCGTGGCTGTATACGCAGGATTCCGAAAATGAAGTCTGGCAAAATGAAAAGAGTTGGTACAAATCAAATCCAAGTTTGGGAGCCGTTAAGAAATGGTCATACTTGCGCGGCGAGGTGGCGAAATCAAAGATTGATAAGTCAACTCGAATGCACACACTTTGCAAAGATTTCGATATCAAGCAGAATAACGCGCAGGCATGGCTAATGCTAGAAGACTATGATTATCCAACGCCAGTGTTCGATTTAGAAGATTTCAGGGGAGCCGTGTGTTTGGGAGCGGTCGATCTGGCAGCAACCACTGATCTTGCGAATGCAAAAATTCTATTAATGAAACCGGGAGACAAAACCAAGTACATCCATTCGCATTATTGGATTCCAGAGAGCAAGCTTAGAAATTCGGATGACAAGGAAGCCGGGGCGAATTATGTTGAATGGGCAAAAGAAGGATTGTTGACCATTCACGAGGGTAACGAGGTTGACATCTCGAAAATTGCAGACTGGTTTTTTGATCTATATAAAAATTATGATATACGTCTGTTCAAATGCGGATATGATCAACGGTATGCAAAAACCTTTCTGGATCGTATGAATGACTATGGATTCGAGTGTGAAATGATCTATCAAAATAGATTCGTCATGAGTCCGCCTATGAAACTAGTAGAGGCAGACTTAAAATCACGTCTTATCAATTATTGTCAGAATGCTATGGACAAATGGTGTCTAGGTAATGCTGCTATGGAAATGGATAATTACGGAAATGTTATGTGTGTAAAAGTAAACAACCAAAAAGAGAAACGAATTGACGGAGCCGTGACACTGATTATTTTGTATGAGGTGTTTCGACGATGCCGAAATGATTTTATGATGACTGTGAAATAGGAGGTGGTGAGTTTGGGGCTATTTGATTTTATAAATAAATATCGATTGCAGCGACAGAACAAAAAATATGCAGCGATGCTAAACGGATTCACTCCTATTTTTTCACAGTTTGGACATGACATCTATGCAAGCGACGTAGTACAGCAAGCAATTTCGTGTATCGTTTTTGAAATGAAAAAATTAAATCCCCAACATGTGCGGATGAATAACGGTGATCCTATGCCGATAGATGGAGAGATTCAAAGGTTGCTTGAATATCCAAATAATCGAATGACGCAATCTGAATTTACCGAAAAGGTATTCTGGCAACTATTCCTTAATTACAACTCTTTTATTATTCCTACTTATGACATCGGTTATGACGTAAACGGAAACAGAGTAAGAAAGTACACCGGTCTGTATCCAATACAACCGGCACAAGTGGATTTTCTGCAAGACGATGCCGGAGAATTGTTTGTTACCTTCAAGTTTGCCAATACATACGAAACAACACTCAGATATAGTGATGTGATCCATATACGTTACCGCTATTCTGTTAATGAATTTTTAGGAGGTAACGAATTTGGACAACCGGACAATGACGCGTTACTTGAAACGCTAGAGATTAATAATACATTGCTGCAAGGTGTAAGCAAGGGACTGAAAGCTTCTTTTGCTGTCAATGCAGTTGTCAAATACAATACGTTGCTAGACGATGGCACAATGGAAAAAAACTTAAAGGATATGGAACAGAAACTGAAAAATAACGAAAGTGGTTTTCTGCCATTAGACATCAAAAGTGAATTCGTGCCTATTAGCAATCAGATTCAATTAGTTGACGCGGAAACATTGAAATTTGTGGATGAGAAAATTTTGAGACAGTTCGGTGTATCTCTTCCGATTTTGACAGGTGACTATACAAAAGAACAATATGAGGCATTTTATCAAAAGACTCTGGAGCCTTTGGTTATCGCGATTTCTCAGGCATTCACAAAAACTTTGTTTACTGACCGGGAAAAATCATTTGGCAATAGAATCAAGTTTTATCCTCATGAACTGATCTTTATGAGTACCGAGCAGAAACTAGAGTTATTCGACAAATTAATTGATTCCGCGTCATGCTACAAAAATGAATTCAGAACAGCATTCGGAATGAAACCGTTGCCTGAGCTTGTTGGACAATTGGCGATGTCAAGCAATAAGACGAATGCAGAGAACAACAAACAAGATAACGGCGATGAGGAAAATCAGAACACAGATGTGTCTTTGACGAAACAAGATGAGACTATTGTGGATGATGTTGTAGACGAGGCAAAAGACATCGTAAAACAACCGCTGCTAGTAGGACAAATTCAAGCGTTGTCAGATATCGTAAAAGGTTATCAGGCAGGAGAATACACTTACAACCAAGCAAAAAACATGTTGATGATCGGCGTTGGTTTAAGCGCGGAAGATGCAGAAGCGGTTCTGGATGTTCAAGATGATTTGAATAGTGGAGGTGTAGAAGAATGATCGAAAAAAAGACATATGCAGAACAGGAACCGGTAGAAATTGAAAATGAAATTGAACTTGAGGATCTGGCGCAAGTGCCTAACCTTGTAATCAATAAGGCTAACATTAAAAATATGCACATTACAATCTATCAATCCGGCTGTTTCGGAGGTGCAGATGATGGGGAATAAATTTGAAAAACCAAAAATGAGTGAACTGATTTCTCGTTCTTTCTCTGACTATCAGGCAGAAAGTTCAGATGATGAAAAGACTGGTCATATCACTGGGGTTCCGATTGTGTTTGAACAGAAAACAGATATTAACGGATGGTTTGAAGAAACCATTGCAAGAGGTGCGATCTCAGAGGATGTCTTGCGAGATGTGGCACTGTTTTACAATCATGATTTGAATACAAAACCACTTGCAAGGACGCGGACAGGAAAGTTAAAACTGACAATTGAAAACGACGGGGTTCATATGGATGCCGAGATCAATCGCGAAAGATCAGATTCAAATGATCTTTATTTGGCAGTCAGGGACGGCGATATTGATGGAATGTCATTCATGTTCCGGGTAGAGGCGGACGAGTGGACAGATTTAGAGAGTGATTATCCGAAGCGGAGAATTACTAAAATTGGATACGTGCAAGAAGTAAGCGCGGTTAATTATCCGGCTTATCAAGGCACATCAATAAATGCTCGTGCAGATGGATCACTGGATAGTGATAAACAGGCGTTGGATAATGCCAGAGCAAAACTACTGGATAGTAGTGACTTAGAACTAGCAAAATTAAAAGCAAAGTATTTGTATCACATTTAGGAGGATTGCAAAATGAAAGAATGGTTAAAAAAATTAATTTCAGCGAAACAGGCGAGAGCTGCCGAGTTGCGAAAATTGATTGAAAAAGCGACAACAGTTGATGAGGTGAAACGCCTTGGAAATGAGTTGACTGTTGTGGAACAGGAAGAGAGAGACGCACAGAAACAGTTACAAGATTTTGAAGCGCGTAGTGTATTAAATGATCCGAGTGGCTTCAATCCTGCTGCTGCTACAGGACTTACTCCGGTTGGTGGTGCGTCAATGACTCAGGGACAGACAAGAAATGAAAAATCTGATCCATATGCAACAATGGAATACCGTATGGCATTCAAGGATTATGTGCAAAAAGGCACTCCAATTCCGGCTGAATTACGCGCAGGCGGAGACACTGGAACAACTGTGGCTGCCGACATTGGAATGATCATTCCGACAACAATCATGAATGAGCTGATCAAAGAAGTTTCTAAGGTCTATGGTCAGATCTATTCCAAGGTGCGCAAACTCAACGTAAAAGGCGGTATTGAATTCCCTATTTCCAAACTGAAAGCTAATTTCAAATGGATCAACGAGTCCGCACCCTCTGGAAAACAGAAGGCAGGCGACATCAAAGACAAAGTATCATTCAGCTATCACATTGGAGAAATTAGAGTTGCCGAGTCCTTACTTGCTCAGGTTGTATCACTGGATTTATTTGAATCTGAGATTACTCGAATTATGGTTGAGGCTTATGTTCAGGCAATGGACACTGCAATTATTTCAGGTTCCGGATCCGGTCAGCCTTTAGGCATCACAAAAGATACTCGTGTAACTACTAATACCACAAATATTATCGAATTCACAGCGGATCAGATCGGAGACTGGACAGCGTGGAGAAAGAACTTGTTCGCTAAAATTCCACTGTCTAAACGTGGATCAGGTGAATTTTTATTCCCAGCTTCTACGGTAGAATCTAACTTACTGACAATGAAAGATGCTAACAATCGCCCATTATTCCGCGAAGCAACAGAAGGCAGTGTCGGAAATGTTGCCGGTACATTCTTTGGGCGTGAAGTCACACTTGTTGAGCCGGATATTATTAAGGATTTTGACACCGCTACAAACGGCGAGATCATCGGTATTTTCTGGGTTCCGACTGACTATGCAATTAACACTCAGTTACAGTTCGGAATGAAACGTTATTTTGACGAGGATACAAATGAATGGATCAACAAAGGTTTGACAATCGTTGATGGTAAAATGTTAGACGTTTCTGGATGCTACTTACTTAAAAAAAAAGTAGAGTAGTCGAAGATCCGGCAGGAGTTATTAACACATTGCAGGCAGTGACTGGAGAGACGGATTGCTACGGTAAGTCGGCAAACGAACTGGGTACATTGATTTTTGAAAACGGAGCTTTTACGGGAACACTTAACAGGGTAACTGGATACACTGGGTTTAATTCTGATCCAAGCGAACAAGATGGTTATTTTTTGCCATTTTCGATCAGTGACGATGAAGAAGTAAAAATGTACGTCAAAGATTCTGCAAAACAGGTTGTGTGTGACAAAGCCCCAATAGTGAATGTTGTATTTCTTGGAGCAAGTAAAGACGTAGCAGAAAAAGCAACTCTAAAACTTGTTAAAAACGATAAGACTACTACTATTTCAATGGGTGGGATTACGTTTAATGATGGAATAACAAAAACAAAGATGCGCACAAAAAAAGAAAGTGAGTGAATAATTCATGCCCGTATTTAATCCATTGGAAACCGTTAAATCCATGCTGGGCATTACTGGAAATTATCAAGACGCTACGCTGCAATATTATATCGACGAAGTGAAACAATATTTGGCTGATGGTGGTGTCAGTCAAAAGATTATCAACGCGCCCACCTCTGCCGGAATCATCGCAAGAGGTGTTGTAGATCTGTGGAACTATGGCGCAGGAGTTGGAAAGCTCTCTTCTTATTTCATGGAGAGAGCGGTTCAACTAGCCATCAAAAGCAAGTCAAGCGAGGAGTCCGAAGGCGGTACAAATGACTATAACGAGTTGATTAATAAGCCACAGATTGAGGGCGTGGAGTTGATCGGAAACATGACATTGGATCAACTTAATATCCAGCCGAAGATTGCGGAAAAACTAGAAGAAGCGGTAGCAATAGAAGATCCGGTTATTGCGCCGAAAATCATTGCGCAAGAGATTGAAGCCGAAAATTTATATACAAATGTTGAGATTGACGAGATGCTAGAAAATATAGAACAAGAGATTGACTCTATTAGTACTTCTGAAATCGATAATCTTATGGAAGGGAGCAAACAAAATGCCTAGACAAAAAGCAGTTGCCAATGATATTCAAGTGTTGGCAGATGGAAAAAAGTATTTGGACAATGAAGGTCTTGCATATCTGCTCACAAAATTAGATGCGAAATATGTAGAGCAGGTGGCTGGAAAAGGATTGTCAGAAAATGATTTTACGGATGAATACAAACAAATGATCGATGATCTCGCTTATGTAAAAATTGCAATTACTGCTGGTTCCGCTACAAACAGCAGTAATGAAATTGGCGCAACCGTCACAGAAACAACGGTTAATTTCACACTTAATAAGGAGCCAAAAACACTTAAAATTAAATTCGGTTCTGAGGCTGAAGAAACACTTGCAACAAGTGCCAGATCAAAAACCTATACGGGCAAATCTGTCAAAGAAAATACTAACATTGTGATCACTGCTACAGATGAACGAAACGCAACAGCAACCAGAACTGTGACAATTAGTTTCCAGCCTAAAGTATACTGGGGAATTGCAGACAACAAAGCATCATACACAAGTGCGGATATTTTGGCGTTAGAATCTGCACTAGCATCTAACCGTAATCGTACTTTTTCTGTGAACGCCGGAGCAGGTAAACATATTATCTATGCGATACCACAGTATTTTGGAACCCCGACATTCAATGTTGGAGGTTTTGACGGTGGATTCATCAAGGTTGGAACAATCGAACACACAAATGCATCCGGATACAAACAGAATTATGATGTGTGGAAATCTGTTAATGCCGGTCTTGGTCAAACAAGTGTGACCGTAAAATAAGGAGGTTGATGTTATGGCACAGAGTATTGCAGGCGGTGTTGTTATTGTCAACACCTTATCGACCAAAAACAATGGTAACTATCCTCTTGTTATGGCGGAATCTGTAAATTTGGCAGAAGGTAAATCGGTAGAACAAAAAATTGCAGAGTTAGAAGCCGGACAGGGGAATGAGGTAATTTCCGAAGAAGAAATTGACGGTTTGTTTGAATAAAAAGGAGAAATAAATTATGGCAAAATTTCTTGACCTAACAGGTTTGACACGATACACAACAAAAATTAAAGAATGGGCAAACAACACGTTTGTCCCTAAAACAAGAAAAATTAACGGTAAGGCACTGAGTGCAGATGTAACATTAAGTGCCACGGATGTAGGAGCAATTCCGACAGCTCAGAAAGGTACAGCTAACGGCGTTGCAGAACTGGACGAGTCTGGAAAGGTTCTCAGTAGTCAATTGCCATCTTATGTAGATGATGTTATAGAGGGCTATCTGAATAACGGAAAATTTTACAAAGACTCCGGATTTCAGACAGAGATTCCAGCAGAGTCTGGGAAAATATATGCTAACATTTCAACAAATAGAATTTATCGTTGGGGTGGATCACAGTATTATGAATTGTCACCGGGTGTTGCGTTAGGTGAGACAAGTTCTACTGCTTATCGAGGTGACCGAGGAAAGATTGCATATGATCATAGTCAGGAAGCGCACGCACGCGCAGACGCGACAAAAACAGAGAAATCTACTACTAACGGTAACATCAAAATTAATGGCGCAGAAACGCCTGTATACACTCATCCAACGCACAGTGCAAAGTCAGCCGGTCTGTACAAAGTAACGGTAGATGCATCCGGTCACGTAACAGCAGCGACAGCCGTTGCAAAAAATGATATTACTGCATTAGGCATTCCGGCACAGGATACTAAGTATTCGAACTTCAAGGGTGCAGCAGCGTCGACAGCTGGTGCAGCTGGTTTAGTTCCTGCTCCTGCAAGTGGTGACACAAACAAATATCTGAAAAGTGATGGAACATGGGCAACCATTTCTGTTCCAACTGTAGAATCTATTACAACAGGCGAAATTGATGCATTATTTCAATAGGCGGTGAGACTATGGTTTTCCTAAAAAACCTTTTTTTACGGAAAAGTAATAACGATCAATTACAGGAGCTTTCAACTATTGAATCAATCGAGAATCTGGCAACAGATTCTCGAAAATACCTAGATCATTCAGGCTTAAGTCACTTGGTTGACAAATTGAAATCGATTATTAGACCAACTGAAACACAAGAATACATGCGGTTAGAGCCGGGTGTGACGCACTCTATAGAGATATCCGATTATGACGAGAATGAAAGTACAGTAGATGTTTATCTTGATGGATTGCAGCTTCTGGCAGGGGTAGAATATACCTTATCAAGTGATGGCATTATAGAACTTAAAGTCGTGTCCTTTAAAGAAGGAAGTATTTTACAAGTGATCCACAGAAAGTGGGGTTGATTTTATGGCATATAGACCGAGTGTCCCGTTTAACGTGCCTATGAAGTTACTAATTCCACAGTGGACAACAGTGAACGGAGCTAGAAAAAAGACGTATCCCACACCCGAACAGACATCGGATGACCTGATGTTTTTCGGTTCGTTCCGTACTTTTGGAGGAACAGAGGTGGTGTCAAACAACGTATATACTCTGGAGAATACCGCAACAATTGAAACATGGTTTCGCCCTGATATTACTGCTGACTGCCGTGTGATCCTGCTGCAAACCGGGGAAATTTACGAGTTACTAGGTACGCCGGAGAACATCGAAATGAGAAATCAATTTCTCAATTTCAAGGTTAAAAAAGTAGGTGGCAAAGCATAATGGCAAGAAATAAAATGACAATTGATTTTCAGGGATTCAATGAGCTTTATGAAAAACTGGATCGACTAAACGCCGATACGAAAAGGATCACGGAAAAGGCACTAGAAGAATCTTTTAACATTGTAACTCCGGGGATTCAATCAGCAATTGCGCCCCATAGACATTTAGGTTTCACAGAAAATTCTCTGGTGACATCGCCTAATTTGAAGTGGGAAGGCAACAAGGTGAGTGTGGATATTGGTTTCGATATTTCAAATGGCGGTATCGCCTCTATATTTTTGATGTACGGAACACCGCGTCACATGGTTAAAAACAAATACGGAAGTACCGGAAAAACTGCCGAGGGTGTACGACAAGACATGAATTTGTACAACTCCATATACGGGACATCTACGCAAAATAAAGTAAAAAAAGCACAACAAAAAGTGTTCGAAGACGCATTAAGGGAGGCGATGGGATGAAAAGTGAGCTTATTTCAACACTAGAAACATTCGGGTTTCCAGTGTTTTTACAGGGTAGCCTGAGTGATTCAGATGAATACCCCTCATCTTTCTTTACGTTTTGGAATTTTGAAACACCAGAAGACAGTCATTATGACAACGCGCCTGTCCGCGCTATATGGGGCTTTTGGGTATATTTATATTCTGACGATCCGGCGATTGTAGACGCGAAATTGATAGAGGCAAAAGAGAAATTACAGGCTGCCGGATGGACTGTAGAAGGAAAAGGGCAAGACGTGGCAAGCGACGAGCCTACGCACACGGGTAGAATGCTGACGTGTTGGCGTATTGAAAACTATTAATTTAGGAGGTAGATTGTATGAAAATTACTGAATTTAGAGGTGTCGATAATTTAGTTGCTGCCGAAGTACTCACAGACGACAACGAATCTGTCGGCGGTGGCTACACGACAGGGGAAGTCTTCCCTATTGCCGGAGTAGCGGAAATCTCTAAAACAACAGAAACATCAAGTGAAACAAAATACTATGACAATATCCCGGCAATTGTCATGAACTCAGAAGGATCAGACGAGATCACACTTACATGTTCTGTTCCTGATCTTGCAACTTATGCAAAATTAGTCGGAAAAACAATTGATACTACAACAGGGGCAATGATTGACGGGGAACGAGATCCTAAATATTATGCTTTGGGATATCGTTTTAAGAGAACAGATGGAACATACCGCTATGTATGGCGACTGAAAGGAATGTTCGCAATTCCAGATGAAACATCTGCAACAGAAGACGACGGAACAGACACAAACAATATGGAATTAACATACACAGGTATTTCCACAACACATAGATTCACCAAAACAAGCAAGCCTGCAAAGGCTGTTGTTGTAGATGACACGCCAGAATCTAAGTGTGATGTAAGTGAATTCTTTTCCGCAGTCACTGATCCGGACAAATTAACGGCAAAAAGTGCTGGTTGAAGAGGTAGACGAAACAAAAAAGGAGACGTAACAAATGGAATTAAAACTGCCGATTTACGAAAACAAAAAAGTAGTAAAAATTTATACTGCAGAAACTTATGATGTCATGTTTGGTACGGTGGAAGACCTGATTAATGTCTTAGATATTGAGAAATTTACGAGTGGAAAAGATGCGGATCTGGTTCAGAGCGTAGCTGCTGCAATTCCAAAAGTATTTGGACTTGTGAAACCACTACTGAAAGACATTTTTGAAGGTCTGACAGATGACGAACTAAAGCGTTGTAAGTTATCCGATATCATCAAAGTGCTTTCCAACGTTATTAAGTTTTCTATTACTCAAATGAATACTGGAAATAACTCAAAAAACTAGAGGAGGGGGACAAACAACCCCCCCTTTATCAGGTGTTTTTTGAGCTACAACTATTATTATGTGACAGGTTTCCATGTTTGACACCCTTTGAGATCCGGAAACAATCAGTTTACGAGGTCTTTTTACTTGTCAGACGACTGACTTCACTGCCAAAAAAGAAAGATAAAAAACCGCATGTCACGAAAAAATCAAATGTGATACGTCGTCCGGCAACCGATGACAGTTGGTTTTAAAGGGGTGAGATTATGGCGACGAGAGGAGAGCCGATTACAACTAGATTTACTGCCGATGTGACGGAACTGAAAGCTGGAATACAAGAGGCAAATCGACAGATCAAACTGGCAAACTCCGCCTACAAAGCTGCCTCAGACGGTACAAAAGAATGGGAAAAGTCTACAGATGGTCTGCAAGCAAAAATTGAACAACTTACGTCTGTACAAGAGGCAGAGCAAAAGAAATTAGAGCTACTCAAAAGACAGTATGCAGCAGTGGCAGAAGAGCAAGGTGAGAACTCAGTAGCAGCCCAAAACCTTCTAATCAGAATTAATAATCAACAGGCTGCCGTAAACAAGACGACTGCTAATCTAAGATCATACGAACAACAATTGGCAGATGCGACTTCTGCTTCAGAGGATGCCGGAGAGGCAACGGAAGATCAAAAAGACGCATATGAAGAATTACAGGATGTCATTGAAGATCAAGAAAAACAACTTAAAGATCTAAAAAAACAATACGCAAATGTAGCACTAGAACAGGGAGATAATTCAGATGCTGCAAAAGAGCTGAGCGATCAAATTGAAGATTTATCCTCAGAGCTTGCTGACAACAAAAAGAAAATGAAAGATGCCGAAGATGCAGCAGATTCTTTTGATGAAACACTGGATGATCTGGAAGAAAGCGCAGAAGATACAGAAGGTGGATTCACAGTTTTAAAAGGCGCGATATCCACTTTTGCAGGTAATATGATGACTGCTGCTGCCGGTGCAATTAAAGATCTTGGTAGTAGTATTTTAGGACTGGCAGAGGAAACACGAGAATACCGGGGAGAGATGAATAAACTCAACTCAGCTGCACAAGACAACGGCTATTCTGTTGATTATGCGAAACAAAAATATTTGGACTTATACGGCATACTTGCCGACGAAACAGCAGCCAACACGACAGTTTCTAACTTCATGGCGATGGGTGCAAGTACAGAAACACTTGATAGTCTGTTGAACAGTTCAATGGGTATCTGGGCAAAGTACGGCGATTCTATCCCTCTTGATGGTTTGGCAGAAGCAATCAATGAGACTGCCAGAGTTGGAACCGTTACAGGAGGACTTGCAGACGCGCTAAACTGGGCAGGTATTAGCGAGGACGCATTCAATGAACAGTTAGCAGCGTGTACGACTGAACAGGAAAGACAACAATTAATTGCTAGTACATTAGATGAAACATATGGCGATTTGGCAACCAGTTATCAATCAAACAACGCTAGTATTATCGCAGCTAATAAGGCAAATGCCAGATATCAAGATACGCTGGCAAAGTTAGGCGAAAAAATGGAGCCGGTCACTACTGCCATAACAAACGGGTTCGCTACCATCATGGAAAAGGCTGTTGAATTGGCAGATAACATCGATATGACCGCTGTCGCAGATGCCATTGAGTCCGGCTTTTCCTATTTTGTTGACAGTGTAATACCCAAAATTGTAGAAGGGTTTAACTGGATTTTAGACAACAAAGAAACAATCATTACTGCAATTCAAGCTGTTGCAGCCGGTTTTGTTGCGTTCAAAACAGTGAGTGCGATTGGATCTGTAGTCAGTGGCTTTCGATCATTATTCACGGTTGTAAAATCCGGTACAGGTATCATGTCAGCACTCAATGCAGTCATGAAAGCAAATCCTATCGGACTAATTGCGACATTGATTGCCGGTCTTGTCGCAGCCTTTGTCTACTTGTGGAATACGTCGGATGAATTTCGTGAATTCTGGATCGGTCTATGGGAGAACATCCAGAGTTTTTGCGGTACTGCAATTGATGCAATTGTCAATTTCTTTACAGTTACATTACCAGAGGCAATCAATAGTCTGATTTCATGGTTCCAACAACTGCCGACAAAGATCGGAGAATTTTTGACACAGGCGTGGACAAGCGTTTCGACATGGGCTTCTGACATGTTATCAAAAGCAACCGAAGTCGGAACAAATTTTTTAAACAATGTAGTAACGTGGTTCCAACAACTACCTACAAAAATCAGTGAATTTGTTACCTCAGTGATCACAACGGTTACAACATGGGCAACAGACATGATTACAAAAGCGCAGGAAGTAGGATCGAATTTCTTAAGTAATATTGTGGATTCTATTTCTCAGCTGCCCGGAAAGATTAGTGAGTTCGTTAGTTCGGTATTAACAACGGTTACAACATGGGTTAGTGACATGATCGCAAAGGCAAAAGAAGCCGGATCAAATTTCTTGACAAATGTCACTGATTACATTTCAAAACTACCGGGTAAACTCTGGACACTGTTTTCACAGGCAGTACAAAAGGCGACACAGTGGGGACTGAGTATGGTATCCACTGCCAAAGAAAAAGCAGCCTCTTTTGTTTCATCTGCTGTTTCTGCAATTCAAGAGCTGCCGGGAAAAATATGGACTCATTTATCTAATACAATTGACAAAGTAGTGTCATGGGGATCTAGTATGGTTTCCAAGGCGAAAGAGGCAGCCTCAAATCTAGTCAGTGGGGTTATAGACACAGTGTCTTCTCTACCTTCCCAGATGCTTGAAGTCGGTAAAAATATTGTTACTGGAATTTGGAACGGTATTTCTGACATGGGCGGTTGGTTATGGGATCAAATTTCAGGCTGGGCAGGTGGAATTGTCGGTAACATCAAGGATTTCTTTGGTATCAATTCACCGTCAAAATTAATGGCGGATGAGGTCGGAAGCAGTTTGCCGGAAGGCGTTGGACTAGGTATTGAACAAAATGAAAAAAGCGCGTTAATTCCTGTCAACTCACTTGCCAAAAAGGTAAGAAAACAAATGCAGAAAGTACGAAGCGCAATGAATCTTGATGAAATGAAAATACCGCTCCTGTCTGATGTGTCGATGTTACGATCTGGCACACTCGGAGGTATTGGAAACTCTACAGGTGCAACGCAGCAGATAAAAGAAATTACACTAAATCAATACAATACCTCTCCGAAAGCTCTATCTCGATTAGATATTTATCGACAAACAAAAAGCCTACTGTTTACGGCAAAAAGAAAGGTGACTTATGTATAGCTTGATTTTAGAAAACGACACAAAACAAAAGGTCGAGCTTACACACAATGTTGAATATTCAGTCCTTGAAATTCAAGGGCTGAATCCACCAAGCGCGACTATTAACACCTCTGAGACTGCCTTGTTTGATGGTGGCAGATTTGTATCTTCAAAAGTCGACATGCGCAGTATTAACATATCAATCGGAATCAACCGGAATGCAGAAAGTAACCGCCTTGCGTTATACAAAATTGTAAAGCCGAAACAACACATAACTTTGTATTACAAGAACGGACAACGAGACGTATATATTGAAGGATATGTGGAGTCAATTGAAGTTGATTATTTTGGAATGAAACAAACGGTCGAGATCTCTATACTTTGTCCGGAACCATATTTTAAAAATGCAGAACAAATGATTCAAGAAGTTACCGTGATTATCGGTGCATTTCACTTTCCTTTTGCGATAGAGGCAACCGCTCCCATTCCCTTTTCTTATTATGACTATGAACAGATCGGAGAAATCAATATTTACAATGTCGGAGAAGTCGCTTGTGGTATGACGGTTGAAATCTATGTGAATGGAACTGTCACGAATCCACAGATTTTTAACCGAGAAACGAGAGAATTTTTCGGCATTAACTACACATTTCAACTAGGCGACGTGGTATATATTACGACACAACGCGGAAACAAGACGGTTCGATTGTTACGAGATGGCGAGTATATCAACCTATTCAACTACATTGTGAAAAATAGTAAGTGGCTGCAATTAGAAGTCGGAGACAATATTTTCACCTATGACGCAGATGAATCTACAGAAGAAAATATGATAGTCCGATTTATTTACAGTCCATTATACGGGGGTGTCTAAATGATTGAACCTATCATAACCAACAAAAATTTTGAACGATTAGGGACAATAGATGATTATTCATCTTTGATCTGGACACCGCGCTATTATCAGTGTGGAGATTTCGAACTTGTGTTACCTATTGACTCTAAATATTTGGAGTTGATCGAACGGGATTTTTATGTTGAACGTGATGACGATGAAAATGTAGGAATCATTGAGGACATTCAGATTTCTGTCAATGAGGACGGAAAAGAACAAATGATTATCACAGGGCGCTTCCTGCCGTCAATACTGGATCGTAGAATTATCGCGGTACAAACACAGATTAACGATACTGTCTCAGATGGCATTGCAAAATTGATTAATGAGAATGTGATCAATCCATCTATTGCAGCGCGTAAGATCCCTAATTTCACAATTCGATCCACCTCTTTCACAGAAAAATTAGAGGCACAGTATACCGGAAAAGATTTATTAGAAACCATAGAGGGCATATGTAAAGCGTATTCCATCGGGTTTAATGTGATCCTTACAGAAGACAAAGAGTTTGAGTTTTATTTATACAAAGGCACAGATCGATCTTATAACCAAGACGAGAATCCTCACGTCGTCTTTTCCGATGAATACGACAACTTAATTTCCAGTGATTACACTGAGATTTCCTCTGGTATCGTGACCGACGTACTAGTTGCCGGAGAAGGTGAGGGATTGGATCGAAAAACTTTGTGGGTGTCAAAGGACAACTTAACGGGACTGGATCGTTATGAGATGTATCAAGATCAACGTAATGCTTCCACAAACAATGGAGAGATCACAGATGAGCAATACAACGCACAACTCAAAGAAGAGGGACTTGAAAACATTACGCAACTTACATGCAGTTTTGAAGGAACTGTGTATTTTGACAATGTGGAATACAAAACAGATGTGAATATGGGAGATGTTGTAACCATTGAAAATAGTAAATGGGGCGTGTTCATCAATGCGAGATTATTAGAAATGATAGAGAGTGTTGATGAATCTGGAAAATATGAATTAGTCCCGACATTTGGAGTATAGGGAGGGTAGAAATATGGCTGTTAATTATTATTTTTTTAATGCTCAAAAATCGGGTGACACATATGACCGAGTGTATACGGCTGCTGATATTACTAGTTATTTGAATGGTATTGTCGGTTCTGGTGTATTTCCGACGCCTTCCGACTGCTTACAAGTGAAGCCGGGGACAGGAATGCAAATTGTTGTAAAGCCCGGTCAAGGGTGGATTAATGGACATAAATTAGTTAATACCGCAGATCTGTCGTTTAATCTTAGTGCTGCCGATGTCACTTTGAATCGAATTGACAGAGTTGTTTTTCGTGTCAATAATTTAATTCGCAAAATGGAAATCATTGTGAAACAGGGTATTAACGCAAGTAATCCGGTTGCGCCGGAAATTACTCGTAATGATGATATTATTGAGTATTCACTTGCTACGATAAACATTAACCAGAGAACAGAAAGTATTACGGCAGCAATGATCACTGACACACGATTAGACAGTTCGGTTTGTGGCATGGTTCAGGGATTGATCCAACAAGTGTCAACAGAAACACTGTATAATCAGTGGAAAGCAGCGTATGAGGAAGCAATGATAAAAAATCAAAACGCTTTTGATACATGGTTCCAAAATATAAAAAATACTTTAACTGCTTCTGCACGAATTCGGGCTTATCGAAATCGTGTGATTACAGAATCCATGACAACTAATGCTAATATTGGAATTATACAATATGTAAAAGAGTTAGATATTTTAGAAGTGTATGTCAATGGATTTAGATTAGATACCGCAGAATATACGATTGATTCAAGTGGAATAAATGTGACATTTACAAATGCACTTGATACCGGAGCTGTGATTGAATTCGTAGTTTATAAAACAATGGAGGAGTAAAAAAAGCATAGTGTCTACTATGATTTTTTATTGAGGTGTAAAAATGCTTGAATTTATCGCAAAATATTGGCTTGAGGTAGGATTCGGACTATTAGTTTGTGGAGTATCTGCCGGGTTTCGTGTTGTAATGCAAAAATTAAGGGAAAGAAAAACAGAGCAGGATGCCATGAAAGATGGAGTGCTTGCTTTGTTACATGATCGATTATATCAAGTATGCAGCTATTACATACATCAAGGAGAAATTACTTTGTCAGAAGTAAAAAATATTGAATATCTTTATCGTGGATATCATGCACTGGGTGGAAATGGGACGGGCACGGAACTGTTCGAGAGGGTAAAAGAGTTGAAACTGAAGGAGGAGTAGAGCATGGAAAAACGAGAGATTGAATCCGGAACAATCGCCAGAACGACGGTCTTAATTTTTGCATTGGCAAATCAGATTCTGACGATGGCAGGAAAGAATCCTTTACCATTTGCTGAAGAAGATGTATATACGGCAGTCACTGGGATCTTGACGGTGTGTGCATCACTCTGGACATGGTGGAAAAATAACAGCTTTACACAGCCAGCATTGGAAGCGGATGTGTACAAAAAAGAAATCAAAAATATTAAGGAATATCAAAAAAAGGAGGAACAAAAATGAATTTTAGACAGGCATTTGAGGCAATGAAGCAGGGGAAAAAAGTAAAATTGCCATCTTGGGCAGGATATTGGGCGTGGGAAAATAATTCAATTATGATGCACACAAAAGATGGGAAGATAATAAATTTGTTGGATACAGACAGACCAGAATATACGTTTCAAAATATAGCTTCAGATGAGTTTATGCTTGCAAATGAAGAAAATACACCGGTTTTAGGTGGTAAAGGAAGAATGAGTTTTAGCGATGCTTTAAAAATGGTAAAACGTGGTATGGGAATGAGGTTACCACATTGGAAAGACGATGTGGTAGTTCGTGCACAATTTCCAGATAAGAACAGTAAAATGACAGCACCATATCTATATGTAGAAAGTCGATTCGGAAGAGTACCTTGGAAAGAAACAATGATTGAATTGTTTTCAGAAGAATGGGAAATAGTGCAATAAAAACCTGCGCATGATACGCAGGTTTTTATTGCTAATGATTAGAAATATAAGAATTGATAAATTTCTTAATCTCTGTAGTTGGGGTAGTGCCGGCAGCAGCACATTTCTCTTTAAATGCTTCCAGTACTTCAGGCTTTAAGTCTAGAGGAAACCGGACATAATGAGAACGCAGATGTTTTTGCTGTGATGAGTATTTTTTTTCTTCTGACATATTTAAAAACCTCCTTTTAATATCAGAGAGAGCAGGGCGATTAAAAAGGCAATCAACCCGATACAAATTAGAATGTGAATAACCAGTTTGAACCATTCTTTTTTCATGATTGCATCAATGAAAGATCTGTGATATATTTAGTTTAGCAAGGGAGCTTTGGCTCCCCTGCTTTTACCTATTCAAATAATTTGATGAGAATCAAAATCCATCCGACAATGGATATGATTCGGATCAGGAGCTGTTCAAGTTGTTCCAGCAATTTGATCAGCTCTTTTATCTTTTTTGTGAGATCTTTCATTTTTGTCCACCTCCTTTCTATGGTTTAATTATATCATATACGTACGTATAAGTCAAGAAGAAAATACATTGTTTATAAAAATATCAAGTCATTTAAGATACTTTAGAGGTATCTTTTTTTATTTTAGTAGAAAGGAAGGATTTCTTGTGAAAAAAATATTAATTATTGCAGGACACGGTGAAGGAGATCCAGGAGCTGTATCAAAATGGGGACAAGAAGCAGATCTGGCAAGAGAACTTACAAATTTGATCTATCATTCTATCGGAGCAAATGTGAATGCAGAACTGTATGACACATCCAAGGATTGTTATCAGCAGAGCAAACGTGGCAATCGACCACGTTACGAAAAATATGATGCGGTGCTAGAAATCCACTTTAACGCAAAAGTAAACAAAGATGAATGGGGAGATGGCAGATTTACTGGAACGGGCGGATATATTCACACTGGAGCAGCACAGTCGGAACAGCTTGGAGAAAAGATCGTGCAGAATATCGAGGCATTGGGCTTTAAACGCTGGCAGATTGTAAAAGGGGATAACCTTCTAAATATGAACAATTGCTACAGTCTTGGAGTTCCATATTTTCTATTGGAGACAGCATTTATTGATGACGGTGACGACATGACTTGGTACAATGCACACAAATCAGCCATTTCTAAGGCAGTAGCAGACGGAGTTAAGGATTTCTTCGGAGTGAGCAAGAGTGATCCGAATTTGACCGCCTTAGAAGGACAAGCAATATTGTCCGCAGCACAGATGAGCGCATATCTAAAAGCAGTCAATTCAAATGCTTCAGCTTCTGTTTTAAAAATGATTCCTTACTATCTCTCAGAAGGAGAGACGGAAGGTATTAGAGGAGATTTGGCGTTTTGTCAGTCTTGTCTGGAAACAGGCAATTTTACTTTTGAAGGATCTGCTGTCACGCTCGATCAGAACAATTTCTGTGGTATGGGTGTAACTTCTAATGGTATGAAAGGAAATTCTTTCAGCACTCCGCAGCTTGGTATCCGCGCCCAGATTCAGCATTTAAAGGCATATGCCAACACGCAAGACCTGGTAAATACTTGCATTGATCCAAGATTTAAATATGTGCAGCGTGGCTGTGCTCCTTATGTAGAGTGGCTGGGAATCCAGGAAAATCCGTCTGGTAGAGGATGGGCAAGCGGTGCTGAATACGGTGAAAAGATTTTAGATATTTATAAAAAGATCTTGTTGATCAAAACAGCGACTGAAGAGACCCAGCCAATTAAGACATTTTTAGTCCGTGTATCTATTCCGGATCTACGAATCCGAACAGGTGCAGGACTAAAATATCCGTATGTTGGATATTGCCCGATCGGAGTCTATACAATTGTAGATACTGTAACAGCAGATGGATACACTTGGGGAGAACTAAAGTCTGGTGCTGGATGGATTGCTTTGGAGTATGCCGAGAAAATTTAAAAACAGAAGAGGAATGTCACACTTTTGACACTCCTCTGATACGATTCATTTTAAATTGAGCTGAGATTTCAATGCATCTTGTAAGACTTGAGAAAAATTAATTCCTCTTTCCAGTGCAGCGGTATTAAGCCATGCCGGAATAGAAAGGGTTTTCTTAACGGATTTTTCAAAATGTTCTTTTGCATACAAATCAACATCTACAGATACCATATTGACAAAAGATTCGCACATAGGTGCATCTGGGTCTAATTCTTTTGCGATAGCATCTGGGTTAATATCTGACAGTTTTGATGGTTCAGGAATAGGATCTCCATCCTTTTTAGAAGTATAAAGATAACCAGCTAGACATTCAACAGCCATTTCCATAGCATCTTCAAAACTATCACCTTGTGTGGAAAGATAGTTCAAGTCTGGAAATACAACTGAATAACCGTCAGTATCTTCTTTAAAAAAACATGCTGGATACATTGACAACATACATTAACACCTCCTAATTTATGGTAACACAGGCAATGGGGCTATTTAAGCCCCGCCTGTTTTTTGATGGAATTTTCTACTTTTTTGTTCAAGTCCTTGCCTTTGTGAAAAGGTATTGTGACTTTCCCCGGTTTTATTGGATGAACGTAATGTCTGTGAGAACCTTCTTGGCTTTTGAAAATCCATCCATCCGCAAGGATTAATTTTTCCATCTCTGTTGGTTTCATTGGCATTTTACTTTCCTCCTTGCATTATTATAATATCATATAATACGTATAAAGTCAATACGTATTATATGATATTGCAAAGAATAGATAAAAAGATAGTTTGGTTACTATTTGGTTACTAAAACCAGAAAAAGTAGTCAAATCATATAGTATGATAGACAAAGCGTATTTCAAAAAAAGCTGATAAATAGGGCAAAAACGGGAGACAGGAAAATATAGGTAAAGTAATTTTTCCCATTGGTAGTGAGGAGGTCACGGGTTCGATTCCCGTCGCTAGCTTTTTAAAAACCTTGATTTTACAAGGAAAAATGGATGTGAAGAAGAAAAGACCACCGAGAAAAGGTGGTCTTTTTTTGCGCTTGACTACTATTGAAACATAATGTTTTTTTCGTTTAAGCGTGTTTTGCAAACAATATGTCAAATATATTGGCAAATCAAATAGCATCAGATGGAGATAACCTTGTCTATGGGTATCATTTAAACAGAGCTGATGGAAATGATGGAAGGATGAATTAATAAATCATAAACATTTTGCAAACAGAAGAATAATAGTCCCCTGATATAGTTACGGCAGAAAACAAGAACAGAATAAAATGAAGAAAGAGAGGTTTTTATAAGATGGGAAAAACAATCTATTTAGTAACTGGAGCAGCGGGATTTTTGGGAAGTCATGTCTGTGATGAACTGTTGGAACGTGGAGAACACGTAAGGGCGCTGGTTCTTTCAGGAGACAAATCTGTGAAATACGTTCCAAAAGAGGTAGAAATTGTGGAGGGAGATCTGTGTGATGTAATATCTCTGAAGAAATTTTTTACAATCCCGAAGGGAGATGATTCAGTAGTGATTCATTGTGCAAGTATGGTCACAACAAACGCAGAGTTTAATCAGAAGTTAATTGATGTCAATGTAGGAGGGACAAAAAATATGATTGACCAATGCCTGCGTCATCCGGAATGTAAAAAGATGGTATATGTAAGTTCAACCGGGGCAATTCCAGAGCAGCCAAAGGGGACTGCAATTAAAGAGACGGACCAGTTTACTCCGATTGATGAGAGCAGACAGGTAGGGTGTTATAGCCAGTCGAAAGCAATGGCGACGCAAGAGGTACTGGATGCATGCAGAGAGAAAGGATTAAAAGCATGTGTGGTTCATCCAAGTGGAATTTTAGGACCAAAGGATTATGCAATCGGAGAGACCACAGGAACGGTTATTAAAATTATGAATGGCAAGATGCCAGTGGGAATGGGAGGTTCTTTTAATCTCTGCGATGTACGTGACTTAGCACATGGCTGTGTGGCAGCGGCAGACAGAGGAAGAACCGGTGAATGTTATATTCTTGGAAATAAAGAAGTGACGCTGAAGGAAATGTGCAGAATGCTGCATGATGCCAGCGGATGTAAGACACCATATTTCTATGTGCCTATCGGCATGGCGTATAAACTCGCAGAACAAATGGAAAAGAAAGCGAAAAAAACAGGAGAAAAGCCATTGATGACAAACTTTGCAGTTTACAATCTGGCAAGAAATAACCAGTTTGATTATTCAAAAGCAGAGAGAGAATTAGGATACCATACAAGACCTTATTCAGAAACTTTAAGAGATGAGGCAAAATGGTTGGTTGCAGAAGGATATATTAAATAAAGAAATGAATATTGGGATATTTCTAAAAAGCGAGTAATAGAAAACGTCAGGAATAGAAAAAGAAAGGAGTCTGGTCATGAAAGATACGATTATTAAGGAAAAAGAAGATGGAACGAAAGAAGTATTTGCGGGAGGAAAAGAACTTGTAGATGCTGTAGCAGCAGCTTCTTCAAAAGAAGAGCTGAGAAAAATTTTGAATCGAGGAAATATTTATGAATTCAGCGAGGAGGAATTAGAAGAAAGTTATAAAAATCTTGCTTTATCTCAAAATTGGGATGCTCTTATGGATATTTTTCAGGATAAAGATTTTGAGAGCTGCCGAAGAAAGCTGGAATTTTACGGGATAACTACTACAAAAGAACATTTTGACCTGATTAATGAAGTGATTGCAACAGCTTCAGATGAAGAACTGATAAAAGAGATTTTGAAAAAAGAGGATGTAGAAAGTACTCTGGAAGTTTTACACAGGTATGGATATGATAAGATGACCAGTGAATTTTTGCTGCTTGTTCAGGAAAATGCGGTACATCTTTATGAAGACGCACTCTTAACTTCAGAGGAGATTCAAGAACTTTCAGGAAAAGATTTTTATGAAAGATGCAAAAAATCTATTAATTTAATATTTGCTTTAAGCAGCATTGCAGGGCTGGGATTGGGAATCAGCAGTGTGGCAGATCCAGCTTTGCTGATTGCCATTGCAGGAGGACTGAGCTTGATGTTTGGAAAAGAAGAGATAAGATCTTAGTAATCGGTAAGCAAACTGAAAACAGAAAAAATTGAAATGAGTATTACAGAAACGAAATCCTGGATGCTGTTAATAGTAATCTGGTCATACAACATTATGAAAAAGAGAAAAAAGAATTATTATCTTATTCCTCAAGGATAGGCAGAAAAAAATTAAGATAAAAGTAAAAAAAGGTACAATTTATTGTCTACAGACAGAGCCAAATTTAAGCTGCAAGACATGCAAAATGTTTTGCAGTTTTTTTCTGCCCGGAAAATTTTACGTTCCAGGCAGAAAAAGCTGCACTAATGTATCCTGCGGTAAAAAATCATAACAAAATAGAGATTAACAGAGGAATACTAACCATGGAAAAGACAGTTGTAATAAATACTCCTTTGGCAGCTAGATGTTCATCTTTATGATAGTTCGTGGCAAATAAAACGGCAGTATTGGCTGTCGGCATCATATAAAGAATGAAACTAAGACCAAGCAAAAAGTCATCTTTAATAAAGAAGCGAAACAGCGGAAAGAGAATAAGCGGTAAAATAAATTGTTTTACAACGGAAAAGAAATATACATGCCATCCGTTAAAGATAGATTTTAAATCCATAGTAGCAAGAGTCGATCCGATCAGAAGCATAGCGCACGGAGAGGTAATACTCCCAAGGCTTGAGATCGTGTTGACAATGACGCTGGGAAACGAAAGGTCCAGAAAATAGACAACGATAGAAAGACTGGAAAAGATGACACCAGGCGTCAAAAGATTTTTTAAACGAATAGCAGTTTTTTCCTCAGAACCATAGTTCATAAGAAAAATACCAACGGTAAAAATAGAAATATTAAAAATAATATTAAAAATTCCGCCATAAAAAAGTCCGATTTCTCCATATAGAGCATTTAAAATCGGAAAGCCCATAAATCCGATGTTAGAAAAAGCTCCCATAAATGCGTAAAGCCCTTGCTCCTTATAGGGAAAACGAAGAAGTTTAACGACAAGAAGACAGAAAAACGGCATGAGAAAGTTTAAGACAGCCGCAATTAAAAACACAGATAAAACTTCATTTACAGGCGGACGATTTGTCTGTTCTAAAACAGAGGAAAAAATCATAGCGGGAAGTGTGACATGGAGAATTAATTTTGTCAGTCCCTGATTAAGAGGTTTGGATAAAATATGTACTTTGTACAGAAAAAATCCCAGAAAGATTAAAAGAAAAAGCTGTGTCATCTGGGAAAGAATGATAGAAAGATTCATGATAACAGATACTCCTTTTTTATTTTTTATAAAGACTTTAGATTGCAGATTTTCTCGTGAAACCATTTTTGACGAGATATTTCCGAAGATAATATTTGCCATGACCGGTATGGTAAAATCCAGAAAAAACGGCAAATAGAGAAAAAATGAATCAATTTATTATATCGTTTTTTGAAAAAAATAGAAAGAGAAATTAAAAAAATAAAAGAGAATCCTTGAAAAAATTATTTTAAGAATGCGTCCAATATAGACACAAACTATAGTTTGCAGACATACATGGACGCATAAAACGACTTAATATCCCAGATCTTCTCCAACGAGAATGACTTTGATTCTTCCCGGAATTCTGCTATATCTTGTTATAACAGTCTGACAGCAGATCGTTTCAGGACTTTTGCAATCTGCACATAGCCCTGTTTTCTGGCATGGAGTAGAAATTCCAAGAGAGATTGTGTTCATAGGAGCTGCAATGTTATGAATTCGTTTCAAAGCAGCGTCGAGATCAGGAACTAGTTTATTCATACCAACAACTAAAATTACGTGTTCAGGTCCATAGATAAGAGCTGCGGTACGATTTCCGGTTCCGTCTGTATTAACGAGTTCTCCGTCATAAGTAATCGCATTGCTGCTCATCAGATAATAATCTACGCAGAAAGCACGCCGGTAAATCTCTTTTTTTTCTTCTGGAGTTTTTGCAGTGCTGCGGTCAAGCAGATGAAAATTTGAGGTACGTAAAGCATCTATAACCCCAGATTCAAACAGTGATTGAGAACCGCCCCAGGAAACAGAAGAATGTTCCGGAATCAGATCAAGAATTGTCTTGACGGCATTTTCTTTAGAGAAACAGTAGTAAGCTTCCATTCCGCGTTTTGTCAGATTTTTCAGGACACAGACCGATAATGTCCGATAGTAATTTTGTTTTGCATCCATAGGAAATCCTCCTTATATCGATACCATAAAATGGTATACTTAGAAAATCTTAAGATATTATATCATAGTTTCCGAGGAAAATACACTTTTCATAAAAAGAAATCAATGCTATAATGTGTTAAGTTAAAGGCAGATGAACAGCAGACAGACTGCTTTCATAAAAAGACACAAGATGAAATTAATAGCAGCCTTACAGAAAAGAGGAAAATACAGCGTATGCTGTATAAGAGCAAAGGAGACACCATGAAAAAGATAATAGAACGAATCAATGAAGAGATGATAAAAGCATTTACAAAAGCTGGATATGATGCGGAATTTGCAAAGGCAACGCTGTCAAACCGCCCGGATTTATGCGAATATCAGTGCAATGGAGCGATGGCGGCTGCAAAGAGATATAAAAAAGCGCCGATTCTGATTGCAAATGATGTTGTCTCAGCATTGTCACAGAGTAACGTATTTTCAGAAGTAAATGCGGTAAACCCGGGATTTATTAATCTGCGGCTTCATCCGGAGTTTTTGGCCAGCTATCTTAGGGCTATGCAGGCAGATGAAAATTTGTCTGTGGAAAAGGTGAAAAATCCTAAGACGATTATGATTGATTACGGTGGAGCAAACGTGGCCAAACCGCTCCATGTCGGACATTTGCGTTCAGCTATTATAGGAGAAAGTATTAAAAGAATGGGACGCTTCCTAGGTCATCATATGATAGGAGATGTACATTTAGGAGACTGGGGACTTCAGATGGGACTGATCATCACAGAATTAAAAAAGAGACAGCCAGACTTGGTATATTTTGACGAGACCTATGAGGGAGAATATCCGAAAGAAGCGCCATTTACAATCTCAGAATTGGAAGAAATCTATCCAACTGCGAATGCTTACGCAAAAGAGCATCCGGAATTTAAAGAAGAAGCAATGCATGCGACGTATCTGCTTCAGAAGGGAAGCCGTGGATACGTAGCTTTATGGCATCATATTTTAGAGGTTTCCATTGCAGATTTAAAGAAAAATTACAGCAATTTGGATGTGACGTTTGATCTGTGGAAAAAAGAATCAGATGCTCAGCCTTATATTCCGGAGATGGTACAGTATATGAAAGACAATGGTTATGCCCATCTGGATGATGGAGCACTTGTCGTAGACGTAAAGGAAGAGACAGATACAAAGGAAATCCCTCCTTGCATGATTTTAAAATCAGATGGAGCATCTTTGTATAATACGACAGATCTTGCGACAATTGTGGAACGAATGAAACTGTTTCACCCGGATGAGATTATCTATGTGGTAGATAAGAGACAGGAATTATATTTTACACAGGTATTTCGCTGCGCAAGAAAAACAAAACTGGTAGAAGAAGATACAGAACTGAAGTTTCTGGGATTTGGAACGATGAATGGAAAAGACGGAAAACCATTTAAGACAAGAGACGGCGGCGTGATGAGACTGGAGAGACTTCTTTCTGAGATCAATGAGGAAATGTATAAAAAGATTATTGAAAATCATGAAATTGATCCGGATGAAGCAAGAAAGACCGCAGAAATTGTAGCTTTGTCGGCGATAAAATATGGAGATCTGTCGAATCAGGCTTCCAAAGACTACATTTTTGATGTTGACCGCTTTACTTCATTTGAAGGAAATACAGGACCTTATATTCTATATACGATTGTTCGAATTAAATCTATTTTAAACAGATATCAGGGACTCGGAAAAAAACTGGGAGAGGAAATCATTGGAATTCCTTGGAACGAAAGCGAAAAGGCAATGATGTTAGAAATTGTAAAATTTAATCAGGTTATGGAGACGGCTTACGAGGAACTTGCTCCTCATAAGATTTGCTCCTATATCTATGATCTGGCAAATGCATTTAACCGTTTTTACCATGAAACCAAAATTCTTTCAGAAGAGGACGAAAAAAAACGTGCCGGCTGGATTCAGCTTCTTGTTTTAACAAAAGATGTTTTAGAGAATTGCATTCAGGTATTGGGATTTTCTTCCCCGGAAAGAATGTAGTACAATTTCAAAACGACATTCTGTTTTTTCTGTGACACGAAAATGAAGACTGGATAACTTGGAAAAAGGGGTATGATATATGATTTGTAAAAGATGTAAACAGGAAATTCCAGATGATGCAGCAATCTGCAAATATTGCGGCGAGATTATCGAAGAAAATATGGAAAAAAAGGTGAAGGAGAAAGAACAGGAAATCCAGAAGATGGAAGAGGAGGAAAAAGAAGATCTTTCAATTGAGGAACTTTTAAGAGAGCCTTTACCTACGGAATTTAAGGTGACAGATAAGCTGCCTTACAAACAATCAAAGCAATATCTGGAAAGAAAGAAACAGGTAAAAAAGACAATTGCTATGACAGCAGGGATGATTGCCGCTACAGTTGCATTTGGAGTCGGTACATTTTTTCTTGTAAGAAATGTAATATTAAGACCAGATGAGCCAACTTCAGTTACAAGGATTGAGCCGGAAACAAATGACGAATCAGATATAGAAGAGACAGTGAACACAGCAACCCCAAGTGTCAGTGCTGTAACAATAAAAAAAGAAAGAGAAACAGAAGAAACAGAGTCGGAAACAGAGTCAGAAACTGAGACAGAAAGTGAATCAGAGAGTGTTAGATCTGTATCTATCCAGGTTTCTGGAAACCGCAGAACCGAGACAGAAGAGGTGGCTCCTGTTACAATTAGAAGAGAGCGTCAAGAGACGGAGACAGAAAGTTTACAGACAGATCCGGGACAAACAGATCCGGGACAGACAAATCCGGGACAGACAGATCCGGGACAGACAGATCCGGGACAGACAGATCCGGGACAGACAGATCCGGGACAGACAAATCCGGGACAGACAGATCCGGGACAGACAAATCCGGGACAGACAGATCCGGGACAGACAAATCCGGGACAGACAGAGCCGCCGCAGACAGAACCGCCGCAGACAGAACCGCCGCAGACAGAGCCGCCGCAGACAGAACCACCACAGACAGAATCAGAGACAGATCCATATCAAGAGGGGTGGGGAGAAGAAGAAGAACCAATCTACAGCGGAGGAGGATATATTCTTCCTAACAGCAGCAGTGAACTTCTGACAAGAGACTCTCTTGTGGGAATGTCAGCAAGCGATTTGATGCTGGCACGCAATGAGATTTTTGCAAGACATGGAAGAATGTTTGAAGATGAATGGCTGCAGTCGTATTTTAATTCTCAATCGTGGTATCAGCCTCTTTACTCACCTTCTGAATTTTCCTATGATTTACTTTCTTCTATTGAAGTACAAAATGTTGAAACAATTCTTGCCTATGAAGCAGAACTGGCCGCAGAGTCATAAGACAGGAGGAATTTATGAAAAAAAGAAAAGTCAATAAAATAGCAAGTGTTTTTACGGCTTTTTTTCTTGCTTTTACATTTCTTTCAAGAGTAGAGGCAGCGGAGAGTGAAAAAAGTTTACAGGATCAGACAGAAGAACAGACACAAAAAATAACGCATATGGTAGCGATTGATCCGGGACATCAAGGACCAGGACAGGATATGAGCGGAATGGAGCCAAATGCTCCTGGTTCTGATGTCATGAAAGCAAGAATTGTGGCAGGGACGCAAGGCTCCACGACAGGGCTTGCCGAATCAGAGCTGAATCTTTCTGTTGCCTTGAAACTAAGAGATGAATTGGAAGAACGTGGCTATCAGGTAATTATGACTCGCACGGAGCAGGATGTTGATTTAAGCAATATTGACCGTGCATCGATTGCCACGGAACAAGGTGCTGAGATTACAGTGAGAATTCATGCAAATGGAAGTGAAGATGCTTCTGTCAGTGGGGCTTTGACAATGATCCCTTCTTCTGCAAATCCTTACGTAGGAGAACTGTATGAAGATTGTTATAGCCTTGGAGCAGCAGTATTAGAGTCATACTGCCAAGCAACCGGGCTAGAGAATAATGGAGTGGTAGAGACAGACACCATGACAGGACTCAACTGGAGTACAATGCCTGTGACAATTATAGAGATGGGCTTTATGACAAATCCCAGTGACGATCTGTATATGGCAGACGAAAATCATCAGGAAATCATGGCGAAAGGAATTGCAGACGGAATTGACACATATTTTTCACAGAAGGGTAGTACAATAGAGTGAGAATAGCAGAAAGAAGTCTTTTCTCAGTGATTACGCCGATGGTGCTGCATTTTTTAACTTCGCAGGCAGTTGTTGCTTTATTTGGGAGATACTGCGATATGGCAGAATTGACAGCTATTACAGCAGCATTACTTGTACCGGTGGCAATTTTTCTATATCGCAGAGAAATCATGCAGTATCAAGACCGGGAGAGAAAAAAAACAGGGAAAAGAGATCTGATTTATGCGGCACTTTTGGGAATCATTGTAAGTCAGACCTTGACATGGGTGATCAATGTAAGCGGTATGATCCAATATTTTTCAAATGAAACACAAGAAAAACTTTTCAATGGAAAGTTTTTGGTGCAGATTTTAGGATCATGTGTGTTTGTTCCAATTACAGAGGAAATTTTATTTCGCGGACTAACGTATCAAAGAATGAAGCGGATGGCAGGGATGCAGTGGGGAATCGTACTTTCTTCTTTACTGTTTGCTATCTACCATGGAAACTTGATTCAGATGCTTTATGCATTTCCGATGGCACTTTTTTTGTGTGCTGTTTATGAGAAATGCGACAGTATTAAAGGACCGATTGCAGTGCATATGGCGGCAAATCTGACAGCAGTGATACTGAACGATATTAGATAAAGGGTGCGGCACATGGCAGCGCTCTTTTTCTATTTCCGGTTGTTATCATCCTTTCATAATGATATAATGAAAAAGAAATCAGCTATTCTTAAAAGGATGAAAAGAAAGCCAAGAAAAAATAGAATAAAAATGGATTAAAATGGAGGAGCATCAATGAGACTGACAGAATTGTTGGAAAGAGTGGAATATGAGTGTGTCAATGGCAGTCTGGATGTAGAGGTAAAAGATATTATCAACGATTCCAGAAAGGTCAGTGAAGGATCTTTATTTTTCTGCATCAAAGGAGCAGTCAGTGATGGACATCAATATGTATCAGAAGTCGTAGAAAAGGGAGCGCGTGTACTGATTGTGGAAGATCCTGTGGAAGTACCGGAAAATATAACAGTAATTCGTGTCAAAGACAGCAGACTTGCAATGTCGTATATTTCAGCGGCTTATTATGGATATCCGGCTGAAAAGCTGAAGGTAATCGGAGTTACGGGTACAAAAGGGAAAACGACAACTACATATATGATAAAATCTATCTTGGAGACGGCAGGATATAAAGTTGGTCTGATTGGAACGATTCAGACAATTATCGGAGACGAAGCTTTTCCGGCTGAAAATACAACGCCAGAGTCCTGTACGGTACAGCAGTATTTTCGGAAGATGGTAGATGCCGGATGTGAGATTGCAGTTATGGAGGTTTCCTCCCAGGGCTTGATGCTTCATCGGACAGCTGGCGTGATGTTTGAAATCGGTGTGTTTACCAACCTACAGCCAGATCATATCGGACCGGCAGAACATCACAGTTTTGAGGAATATATGGAATGTAAGAGTATGCTGTTTCGGCAATGCCGTCTAGGAATTGTAAATATCGATGATCCTTATGTGGAAAACATCTTAAAAAATCATACCTGCAAAGTAGAGACAGTTGGATTTGATAAGAGTGCTGATTTTCGCGCATCAGATGTCAAAATGATCAATGGACCGGGATATTTGGGAGTTCATTATGATGTAGAGGGAAAAATGAACTTTCCGGTAGAGGTCGATATTCCTGGAAAATTCAGCGTATATAATTCTCTGACGGCAATTGCAGTCTGCAGCCATTTTCATGTGACACAAGATGATATCTGTACTGCATTGAAAAAAGAAAAAGTAAAAGGAAGAATTGAACTGATTAAGGTATCCGATAAATTTACAGTAATGCTGGACTATGCTCATAATGCAATGAGTCTGGAGAGTCTTCTAAAAACACTGAGGGAATACCATCCGCACCGTCTGATTTGTCTGTTCGGATGTGGAGGAAACCGCGATAAAAACAGAAGATACCAAATGGGAGAAGTTTCCGGAAAGCTCGCAGATCTTTCAATTATTACGTCGGATAACCCCAGATTTGAAAATCCAGAAGATATTATTGAGGATATTTTGGTAGGAATCAAAAAGACAAACGGAAAATATGTAAAAATTACAGACAGAAAAGAAGCAATGGCTTGGGCGATTCATCACGGAGAGCCAGGGGATATCATTGTAATGGCAGGAAAAGGGCATGAGACATATCAGGAGATCAAAGGTGTAAAATATCCGATGGATGAACGGATACTGATCCAGGAAATTATGCAGGAAGATTAGAGAGGAAAACAGATGAAACAGCAATATGCGGATATTATCGTGGATATTACGCAGGAAAAGCTGGATCACACGTTTCAGTATAAAATTCCAGAGGAACTGTCTTCCCAGGTAAAAGAAGGAACTGCTGTGGAGATACCCTTTGGAAAGGGAAACCGTCTGATTCGCGGATATGTGATATCGCTGTCTGGGAAACCAAAATTAGATGAGAAAAAGATAAAAGAAATTCACAGTGTTCGAAAACAGGAAATCGGAGCAGAGGAAAACAGAATGGCACTTGCTGCATGGATGAGAGAACAGTACGGCGGGACTATGATTCAGGCAATTAAGACCGTTATTCCGGTGAAACAAAAACAACGACCGAAAGAAAAAAAGACCGTTTACCTGGCAATTCCAAAAGAAGAGGCGGCACAGAGATTAGAACTTTTTCAAAAAAAGCATCAGACAGCAAGAGCAAGAATATTAGAAGCGTTGTTAGAGGAAGAGCAGATACCATATGGAGTAGTTACGGGAAAATTAAACGTAACTGCTTCGGTAATTCGGACTTTGGAGGAACAGGGTATTTTAAAGTGTGAATCGGAAACGGTATACCGCAATCCGATTTCCATACAGGAAAAAAAGCGCGCCAGGATCTGTTTAAACGCGGAACAAGAGGCGATTGTTCAGGATATTATTTTTCATTGGGAAGAAAAAGAATATCGTACCTCTTTGATCCATGGAATTACAGGAAGCGGGAAAACAGAAATTTATATGGAACTCATTGCGTATGCTGTAAAACAGGGAGGTCAGGCAATTGTTCTGATTCCTGAGATTGCGCTGACTTACCAGACAGTGATGCGCTTTTACAGACGATTCGGAGAACGAATTTCCATTATGCATTCGAGACTTTCTCCTGGAGAGAGATATGATCAGTTTGAGCGTGCAAAAGACGGAGAAATTGATGTGATGATTGGACCTAGATCTGCGCTTTTTACACCGTTTCCCAATTTGAAAATAATTATTATCGATGAAGAACATGAAGATACTTATCAAAGTGAGACTGTTCCAAGATATCATGCAAGAGAAGTTGCAATTCAGCGTGCAAATTTAGAAGATGCGAAAGTCATTTTAGGTTCAGCGACCCCATCTTTGGAATCATATTATCGTGCTCAAAAAGGAATTTATCGTCTCTATACACTGAAAAAAAGAGCAAAAGAAAGTAAGCTGCCAGAAGTTCAGATTGTAGATCTGAGAGCAGAATTAAAAAGCGGAAATCGTTCCGTATTAAGCGTTGTTTTAAGAGAAAAAATAGAAGAAACATTGGAAAAAAAACAGCAGATCATGCTGTTTTTAAACAGAAGAGGATACGCCGGATTTTTATCCTGTCGTTCATGCGGACATGTAATAAAATGTCCGCATTGTGACGTATCTTTGGCACTCCATAATAATGGAAAATTAATCTGTCATTACTGCGGCTACGAAGAAGAACGACAAAAAATATGTCCTGAGTGCGGGTCTTCTTTTTTGTCAAGTTTTCGTGTTGGGACACAGCAGATTGAGGAAGTTGTGCAGAGAGAATTTCCAAATGCAAAGATTTTGCGAATGGATCTCGATACAACAAAAGAAAAAGACGGACATGCCAAAATTTTATCGGCATTTTCAGGACATGAAGCGGATATTTTAATTGGAACACAGATGATTGTAAAAGGACATGATTTTCCAGAAGTTACTCTTGTAGGAGTCCTTGCGGCAGATTTGTCCTTACATGCCGGCACGTATCGTGCAGCAGAAAAGACCTTTCAGCTTTTGACACAGGCAGCAGGAAGAGCAGGACGGAGAGAAAAACCAGGTGAAGTGATTATTCAGACATATAATCCTGAACATTACAGTATTGTCAATGCAGCACATCAAGATTATGAAAGTTTTTATGAACAGGAAATTTTATATAGAACACTTGCCGGATATCCTCCGGTTTCTCATTTGATGGGAGTTCATGCTTCGTGCAAAGATAAAAATCATCTGGATATGGGAATGACTTATCTGAAAAAATATATAGAACAGATTATTCCGAAAAAAGCAGGCATAACAGTGATTGGTCCGGCAGATGAACAGATCTCAAAGATCAGTGATATTTATCGAAAAGTAATGTATGTAAAGTATAAAGATCAGCAGATGCTGTTAAAAATAAAAGAAAGAATGGAACAGTACATGGAAGCAAATGAGGGATACCGTACGATTTTGGTTCAATTTGATATGAATTAGCCGATGCGGCAAAAGCCAGGAAAATGAAATGAAGTGGAGGAAGAAAAATGGCTATCAGAACGATCAGAACAATGGGTGATGAGATACTGGAGAAAAAATGCAGAACAGTAGAGGAGATGACAGCAAGAACAAAAGATTTGATTGATGATATGTTTGAGACAATGTACGAGGCAGGCGGAGTCGGTCTTGCAGCGCCTCAGGTGGGAATTTTAAAACGGATTGTAGTAATTGATACGGACGGAACCCCTTATGTATTGATTAATCCCGAGATTATTGAGACATCAGGCACACAGACAGGACAAGAAGGATGTTTAAGCCTTCCGGGAAAATATGGGATTGTGACAAGACCGAATTACGTAAAAGTCAGAGCATATGACGAAAATATGAACCTGTACGAACTGGAAGGAACAGAATTGCTGGCAAGAGCAATCTGTCATGAATGCGAACATCTGGATGGAATTCTTTATGTGGAGCATATTGAAGGAGAACTGATGGATGTAGAACCGGAAGTTGAAGAAGAATGAGGTGAAACATGAAAGTAGTATTTATGGGAACACCGGATTTTGCAGTGGAAACCTTGGAAGCTTTGATTCGCTCTGAGCATCAAATCGCAGCGGTAGTAACCCAGCCTGACAAACCAAAGGGACGGGGGAAATCAATGCAGTTTCCGCCGGTAAAAGAAATAGCACTTAAGGAAGGCTTGATCATCTATCAGCCCAAAAAGGTACGTGATCCGGAATTTATTAAAATTTTAAAAGAAATTGCTCCAGATGTAATTGTTGTCGTCGCATTTGGGCAGATTATACCACAGGAGATCATTGATTTACCGAAGTACGGATGTATTAACGTCCATGGTTCACTGCTTCCAAAATACAGAGGAGCAGCGCCGATTCAATGGGCGGTAATCGATGGCGAACAAGAGTCCGGCGTCACTACAATGCAAATGGATGCCGGTTTGGATACCGGGGATATGTTGTTAAAGACAGTTGTGACACTGCAGGAAAAAGAGACGGGAGGAAGTCTGTTTGAAAAGTTAAGTAAGGCAGGGGCCGATCTTTTGATCAGGACATTAAAAGCTCTGGAAGAAAATAGCGTGACTCCGAAAAAACAGGGAGAAAGTCCGACGCCATACGCCAAAATGCTGACGAAAGAAATGGGAAGGATCGACTGGGAAAAAGAAGCAAAAGTAATAGAAAGACTGATCCGGGGACTTAATCCATGGCCGAGTGCCTACACCTATCTGGGAGAAAAAACACTCAAAATCTGGCAGGCACAAGTAGAGGAAAGAGAGACAGGAGAAAAACCAGGAACCGTAATAGAAGTAAATAAAAAAGAATTAAAAGTTCAGACTGGAAAAGGAATCCTTTCGCTGGAGGAAGTGCAGCTGGAGGGAAAAAAACGAATGGAGATAGATGCCTTCCTGCGGGGAAATGCAGTGGAGAAAGGGACAGTTTTTGGTCTGACGTAATAGAAAGGAAGGAATCTCTATGACACAGATGCTAGGAACTTTTGGGTATTATCCAATCCGATATTATTTTGATCCTACACTGATTTTTGCTGTTTTAGGACTTATTTTGTCATTGATTGCTTCAGCAGGCGTGCGATCTACTTTTGCAAAATATTCCCGTGTACGCAGCGCAAGCGGACTGACGGGAGCACAGGCAGCAGAGAGAATTTTACATCAGTCTGGAATTTATGATGTCCGGATTGAACATATCAGAGGAAATTTGAATGATCATTACGATCCGCGCAGCAAGGTTTTAAGACTTTCCGACAGTACGTTTTTTTCAGATTCTGTCGCAGCTGTCGGAGTGGCAGCGCACGAGTGCGGTCATGCCTTGCAGCATCAGAAAAAATATGCTCCGCTTGTTCTTCGCAGTACCTTAGTACCTGCTGCCAATATCGGCTCTTCTCTTGCATGGCCGATTTTTTTGCTGGGGCTGATTTTTTCCATGCGTCCGCTTTTGACAGCCGGGATTATATTATTTGGGCTTGCAGTACTGTTTCAGCTTGTGACGTTACCTGTAGAATTTAATGCATCTTCAAGGGCAGTAAAAATTTTAAGCAATACAGGAATGATGAGAGATACTGAAGTAAATGGAGTAAAAAAGGTATTAAAGGCGGCAGCGATGACGTATGTGGCAAGTTTGGCGGCATCTGTTTTGCAGCTGATTCGTTTGCTTTTACTCGCAGGAGGAAGAAACCGTGATTAAGACGATTAATATCAGGGAAATTATTTTGGAAATTCTGATGGAAATTACAGAAGAAGAAGAGTACAGCCATATTGTGATACGCAATGTGCTGGAGAAATATCAATTTTTGGAGAAAAGAGACCGTGCTTTTATTTCAAGAGTATGTGCCGGCACGGTTGAAAATATGATTCTGCTGGATTATATGATAGAACAGTTTTCAAAAGTAAAAGTAGTCAATATGAAGCCGATTATTCGAAATCTTCTTCGTATGTCTGTGTACCAGCTGCGTTTTATGGATACGATACCTGATTCAGCAGTCTGCAATGAAGCAGTAAAAATTGCACAGAAGAGAGGATTTTACAACTTAAAGGGTTTTGTAAACGGCGTGCTTCGAAACATTGCAAGAGGGATGGACTCCATTATCTATCCATCGCCTCAGGAAGATCCGAACTTATATCTTTCTGTCACATACTCAATGCCGGAATGGATTATCACAAAGTGGACAGCACAGTTTGGATTTGAGACGGTAGAAAAAATCTGTCAGAGTTTTCAGAAAGAACGCATGACATCAATCAGGTGCAATTTAGATAAAGCATCGAAAGAAGAAGTGATGAACAGCTTAAAAGAACAGGGCATTACGGTCAAAGAAAGCCCTTATTTAAATTATGCGCTGGAAATCGGAAACTATAACTATATGAGAGCAATTCATGCGTTTAAAAAAGGATATTTTCAGGTTCAGGATGTCAGTTCTATGTTAGTAGCTGAGGTAGCGGCTCCAAAATGGGGAGATTACTGTATCGATGTCTGCGCAGCGCCAGGAGGAAAAAGTCTTCATCTTGCTGACAAATTGTGCGGAAGTGGCTTTGTGGAAGCAAGAGATGTGACAGAAAGCAAGGTCAATTTAATGGAAGAAAACATCGACAGAATCGATGTGATTAACATGAAGGCAGTTGTTGCCGATGCGACAGTATTCGATCCGGAATCAGTAGAAAAAGCGGACATTGTTCTGGCGGATGTTCCATGTTCCGGACTGGGAGTAATTGGCAAAAAACCAGATATCAAATATAAGATGACACCGGTAAAACAAAGAGAACTCGTAAAACTCCAGAGAAAAATTTTAGATACGGTGTACCGTTATGTAAAAGTGGGAGGTACTTTGATTTATAGTACTTGTACGATCGGCGCCGATGAAAATCAGTTTAATGTAAAATGGTTTTTAGATCATTATCCATTTAAACTAGAAAGCATTGACCCGTATCTGTGCGAGGAACTAAAAGGAAAGACGACAAAGGCAGGATATCTGCAGTTGCTTCCGGGCATTCATCAGTGCGATGGATTTTTCCTGGCAAAATTTAAGAGAATTCAATAAAAAGGAGAAAAAGATGGAGAAAAAAGATCTTAAATCCATGATGTATGAGGAAGTACTTGAGGAGATGAAAGAGATTGGTGAGAAACCATTTCGGGGAAAACAGATCTATGAATGGCTCCATGAAAAACTCGCAGCCAGTTTTGATGAAATGTCAAATATTTCCAAAAATCTCAAAGAAAAATTAAAGATATCATATCAATGTGAGGCATTAATTCCGGTAAAGGTTTTGACATCAGAAATGGACGGAACACAGAAATATTTATTTCAACTTACAGATGGAAATGTGATAGAAAGCGTATTGATGCACTATAAACACGGCAATTCCGTTTGCATTTCCTCACAGGTTGGATGCAGAATGGGATGCCGTTTCTGTGCCTCTACGATCGGAGGGCTGACGAGAAATCTGCAGGTATCTGAAATGCTGGATCAAATCTATCAGATTCAAAGAATGACAGGAGAGAGAGTTTCCAATGTTGTTGTAATGGGAACTGGAGAACCGTTAGATAATTATGACAATATCGTTCGTTTTATTCATATGCTGACAGATGAGCATGGATTACATATCAGTCAGAGAAATATCACAGTTTCTACATGCGGTATTGTGCCTAAGATGTATGAACTTGCTAAAGAAAATTTCCAGATTACACTTGCTTTGTCACTCCATGGATCGAATCAGGAAAAGAGAGAAGCACTGATGCCGATCGCCAAAAAATATGGATTGGAAGAAGTAATGGAAGCATGCAGAAATTATTTCAAAACAACAGGTCGCAGAATTACATTTGAATATAGTTTGGTAGGCGGTGTAAACGACACACAGGAAGATGCAAAAGAGCTGTGTGAACTGATAAAAGGTTTGAATTGTCACATTAATTTAATACCGGTAAATCCGATTAAAGAACGCAATTTCAGACAGTCGCAGAAAAAAGTTATTCTAAATTTTAAAAATAAACTTGAAAAATGCGGAATAAATGTTACTATTAGAAGAGAAATGGGCAGAGATATAGGCGGCGCCTGTGGACAATTGAGAAAAAGCTATATGGATCGAGCAGAAGGAGAGGAAGCGTAGTGAAATCATACTGCATTACCGATGTGGGGCAGAGAAGAGTGACAAATCAGGATTTTGTCTTTCGTTCTGATGAGGCTGTAGGGAATCTACCGAATCTTTTTGTCGTGGCAGACGGCATGGGAGGTCATAAGGCGGGAGATTATGCGTCACATTACACAGTAGAGACGCTGATCAAAAGTATTGCGGAAGATGAAGAAAAAAATCCAATTAAAATCATAAGAAAAGCCATTGAAAAAGCAAATGAAAAAGTATTGGAAAAGTCCTTATCTGATGAAGGATTGGCAGGAATGGGAACGACGGTTGTAGTTGCTACGGTGATCGGCCATTATCTTTATGTGGCGAATGTAGGTGACAGCCGCCTTTATTTAATTACAGACAAAATAAGACAGGTGACAAAAGACCATTCTCTGGTAGAAGAGATGGTGCGTATAGGGGAAATTAACAGGGAACAGGCAAGAAACCATCCTGATAAAAATATTATTACCCGTGCTGTTGGCATAGGAAAAGAAGTGAAGATTGACTTTTTTGATATGCGTCTTGAAAAAGGGGACCTTATTTTAATGTGTTCTGACGGGTTGTCAAACATGTTGGAAGACGACGAAATCGAGAGAATCATAAAAAAAGGCGGAAATCTTTCTGAGATTGCCGGTGAGTTAGTGCGCAGGGCAAATCAGAATGGAGGTAAGGACAATATAGCTGTCGTGTTGATTGAACCGCTGACAGATGAGGTGGGAGAATGTTAAAAGAAGGAATGTTTATCCAAGAACGCTATGAGATTCTTGATAAAATTGGCTCAGGCGGAATGGCGGATGTCTATAAGGCAAAAGATCACAAACTGAATCGGTTTGTGGCAGTAAAAGTTTTAAAACCTGAGTTTCGCGAAGATACTGCGTTTATTTCTAAATTTCAGGTAGAAGCACAGTCAGCAGCAGGGCTGGCGCATCCAAACATCGTAAATGTATATGATGTAGGAGATGAGGACGGAATTTATTATATCGTGATGGAGCTGGTCGAAGGAATTACTCTGAAAGATTATATCAGCAAGAAAGGAAAACTTGCTGTCCGTGAAGCAACAAGCATTGCGATCCAGGTCTCTATGGGACTAGAGGCAGCGCACAATAATTCTATTGTTCACAGAGACGTAAAACCGCAAAATATTATTATCTCTACAGACGGCAAAGTAAAAGTGACTGATTTTGGAATCGCAAGAGCAGCATCGGCGAATACCATCAGCTCGACAGTAATGGGTTCTGTCCACTATACTTCTCCAGAACAGGCAAGAGGAGGATATAGCGATTATAAGAGTGATATTTATTCTCTGGGTATTACAATGTACGAGATGCTGACAGGACATGTGCCGTTTGACGGGGATACGACGGTTGCGATTGCAATCAAACACTTACAAGAAGAAATGCGTTCTCCAAGAGAATATGTGCCGGAACTTCCAAAGAGCATTGTTCAGATTATCTATAAATGTACGCAGAAAAGTCCTGATAGACGCTATAATGATATGGCAGAACTGATACGGGATCTGAAAGAATCTCTGGTGAATCCGGAAGGAGATTTTGTTGTAATTGCGCCTGTGGATACAATGGCGAAGACCAGAACGATCACAAAAGAGGAATTGGAACAGATTCAAAATGAAAATGCACATAAAGCAGCCGGAGAATATGAAAATGATCAGCAGGGCGGTTACCCAGAGACAAATTACAGCGAGACGGGATACAGTGATCCAAATTACCATGACCAAAGTCAAAATATAAATTATCGCGATCCAAACTACAGTGAAGGCGGATATTACGATCAGGGACAGTATGGGGGCGGCTATAACGGCGGCGGCTATAATGGCGGTTATTCCAATTATAACGGCGGCTATAACACTGGTTACAATAATTACAGCGGCGGCTACAACAGTCATGGAAATTATGATTCCTACGGAAACGGATATGGAGAGTATCAAGGATACGATCTGGAGGAGGAAGAACCGAAGGGGAGAAAATGGGAAAAGATTCTGACAGGAATCAGCATTGTCATTGCAGTGATTATTCTTCTGATTTTTTTGGCGTTGGCTGGAAATGCAACCGGTATCATAGATTTAAATCAAATACGCGATAATCTGTTCCCGCAGTCAGCAGAGATCGCAGGAGGAGACAATAATTCCTCAAATGCGGCAAATGCAGTAAATGTTCCAACTTTAGTAGGAAAAACCGAAGAAGAAGCAAAACAGCTGTTGGAACAAAATCAGTTGGTAGCAAACTATAATGGAGAAACTGCCTCAGATGTTTATGAGGCAGGACTGATTGCCTCGCAGGATCCAGTTGCTGACACATCCGTGACACCAGGAACAACTGTAAATTATGTGGTCAGTAAAGGAGCAGAGTTAACGGTTCCGGATGTAGGAGATTTAACGTTAAAAGAAGCACAGACACAGCTTGTAGATATGGGATTTGTTGTAGTCAGTGAAAACTTATATGATCCGAATGTGGAGGATGGCTGTGTGATTGAATCGAATCCAGAAGCCGGAACGACACTTGGAAAGGGAGAAACGGTAACTTTGAGAGTTTCACGTTACCAAGAAGGTCTTCAGGTTCAAGTGCAAGGCGTCCAAGGACAGACATTAGAAGCTGCAAGAGAAGACTTGATGGATGCAGGGTTGATTGTCAATATTCAGGAAAGAGCCAGCAGCTCTACAGAAGAAGGATATGTGATTTCTCAGAGTCTGACACCAAATTCTATAGTAGACATTGGAAGCAGTATTGTGCTGACGGTAAGTACAGGAGCAGATGAAGGGGCATCTACAGAGATAGAGAGCGGAACCTGGATGACAAGATGTCAGCTGACATCGCCGTCGAACTACAATGGAGAAGAAGTCAGAATTGAGATTGAACAGGAAGGGGAACGAACGGTTGTATTGGAAGATACCGCAGTTACCTTTCCCTATACTCTGGAAGTGAAAGGGAAAGAAGGAGTAACAGAAGGAACTGCATATTTGTATATTAAGGATCCGGACACTGGAGAGTACGGAGCAGCTGTCGTCTATAACAACATCCCATTTTCAGAAGTGGAGTAAAAAATGCAGGGAAAAATTATAAAAGGAATTTCCGGATTCTATTACGTCTACGTAATAGAATCCGGAATTTATGAGTGCAGAGCAAAAGGAATTTTTCGAAAGGAAAAGATGAAACCTCTTGTGGGAGATCAGGTAGAAATTGATGTGATTGATGAGGAAAAAAAGACAGGAAACCTTGTCAAAATTCAACAGAGAAAAAATACTTTGTTTCGACCAGCGGTAGCCAACGTCGATCAGGCGTTGGTTATTTTTGCGGTTTCAAAACCTAATCCGAATTTAGGGTTGCTGGACCGGTTTCTTGTGACAATGGCACGGCAAAATCTTGAAACAATCATCTGTTTTAACAAGCTGGATTTAAAAGAAGACACTCAAGACTTGAAAAGAATTTATGAAAAGAGCGGGTGCCGTTTGATTTTTACAAGCACAAAAACAAAAGAAGGAATCGAAGAAGTAAGACAGATGCTTTCTGGAAAGACGACAACCGTTGCCGGTCCTTCCGGAGTCGGAAAATCTTCAATGATTAATCTGTTGTATCCTCATGCATCGATGGAGATCGGAGAAGTGAGCAAAAAAATCGATCGAGGAAAGCATACAACAAGACATAGCGAACTGTTTCGAATCGATCAAGAGACTTATTTGATTGATACACCGGGATTTACCTCTCTTTATCTTGAAAATCTGGAAGCAGATCAGTTAAAAAACTATTTTTATGAGTTCTTGGAATGGGAACAAAACTGCAGATTTTTGGGATGTGTTCATGCAAAAGAACCGGATTGTGCTGTCAAAGAAGCGGTGGAAGAAGGTCAGATCAGTAAAGAGCGTTATGATAGTTATCTTGCGTTATATCAGGAATTAAAAGAAAAAAGGAGGTATTGATGTGAAGATTTTATCACCATCAATTTTGGCAGCTGATTTTAAATGTTTAGGCGGGCAGATTCAGGAAGTGGACCGCGCTGGGGCACAGTATATTCATGTGGATGTGATGGACGGAATGTTTGTACCGAGTATTTCATTTGGAATGCCAGTCCTTTCTTCCATACGTTCTGCAACAGAGAAAGTTTTGGATGTACATCTGATGATCCAGAATCCTGAGCGGTATATTGAGCAATTTGCAAAGTGCGGTGCAGATCTGATTACGGTTCATGTTGAGGCATGTCAACATTTAGACAGGGTGATTGAGCAGATTCATAGTCAGGGAATCAAAGCAGGAGTTGCCTTAAATCCTGCGACTTCGCTTTCCGTGTTGGAATATGTGATTGAGAAAATTGATATGGTACTTCTAATGACGGTAAATCCAGGCTTTGGAGGACAAAAGTATATTGATTCGTGCACTTTAAAAATAAAAAAAATGAGAGAATGGATCGATCAGAAAAAATACGGCATTGATTTAGAAGTGGATGGAGGAATCAATAAAGAGACGATAAAAACGGTTCTTGATGCGGGGGCAAATGTAATTGTGGCAGGTTCTAGTATCTTTGGAGGAGATGCACAGAAAAATACGAAAGAACTTTTAGAAATTATGGAAAAATATGAGGCATAAAAAGATGAAGACGGCAGTTATAGTGACTGGAGGAATGATTGAACCGGAATTTGCGCATTCTTTTTTAGAAACACATCGTTATGACTATTTGATTGGAGTAGATCGGGGAATTGAATTTTTAAAACAAGACGGCAAAATTCCAACTCATATTGTAGGTGATTTCGATTCTTCTTCAAAAGAGACATTGCAGTGGTTTCAAAAAAAAGAAGGAATTGAAATCCGCACATTTTTGCCTGAAAAAGATGAGACAGATACGCAGATTGCAATAGACTTGGCTATGGAGCGTCAGTGTGAGGCGATTTATATTTTGGGAGGAACAGGAACAAGAATCGACCATATGCTTGGAAATCTTCAGATTTTATCAAAACCATTTCAAGAGGGAATTTCCTGTTATCTGATTGACTCCCATAACAGAGTCCGTCTGTGCAGCGATTACTTAATGCTAAAAAAGAAAGAACAATTTGGAACCTATGTCTCCTTGATTCCTCATTCCGAGTGCGTGACCGGATTAACACTCAAGGGATTTTATTATCCGCTGTCAAATGCCCGGTTAGATAATAAAACATCTCTTGGCATAAGCAATGAAATTGTAGAAGAAGAAGCAGAGATTTTTTTGAAAACAGGAGAATTATTTGTGATTGAATCAAAAGACTGACGATTGCTGTCGAAACTTGCATGTCGGAACTGCTTGCAATTTTGTCAGAATATGTGATAAACTTAACAGCGTTAAGGAATAAATATCAGAAAAAATACAAAACAAGAAACAGGAAGGAAAATACAAATGAAGTTAGGTATTGTAGGTTTACCAAATGTAGGGAAAAGTACATTGTTTAATTCTTTAACAAAAGCCGGTGCAGAATCCGCAAACTATCCATTTTGTACCATTGACCCGAATGTAGGGGTAGTTATGGTTCCCGACGAGAGGTTGCAGCTTCTTGCCAATCTGTATCACTCTGCAAAAATAACGCCGGCTGTGATTGAATTCGTGGACATTGCAGGACTGGTAAAAGGTGCTTCTAAAGGAGAAGGATTAGGAAATCAATTTCTTGCAAATATACGTGAAGTAGACGCAATTGTCCATGTGGTACGCTGTTTTGAAGATCCGAATGTGATTCATGTAGACGGCAGTGTAGATCCGGTGCGGGATATCGAAACCATTAATCTGGAGCTGATTTTTTCTGATCTGGAAATTTTGGAGAGAAGAATATCAAAGACAGTAAGAGGAGCAAGAAACGATAAGACACTTGCAAAAGAACTGGATCTGCTTAACCGCATAAAAGAACATCTGGAGAGTGGAAAACTTGCGATTACATTCGCAACGGACGATGAAGAGGAACAGCAGTGGATTGCTTCGTATAATCTTTTGACAGGAAAGCCAGTGATTTTTGCGGCAAATGTTTCAGAGGATGATCTTTTAGATGATGGAGATTCTAATTCTTACGTTCAGCAGGTACGGGAACATGCAAAAGAACAAAACAGCGAAGTTTTTGTTATCTGTGCCCAGATCGAGCAAGAGATTGCAGAGCTCGATGACGATGAGAAAAAAATGTTTTTGGAAGACTTGGGATTGAAAGAGTCTGGTTTGGAAAAACTGATAAAGGCTAGCTACAGTCTTTTGGGATTAATCAGTTATCTGACAGCAGGAGAGACAGAAACAAGGGCATGGACGATTAAACAGGGAACAAAAGCTCCACAGGCAGCTGGAAAAATTCATTCGGATTTTGAACGTGGATTTATCCGTGCCGAAGTTGTAAACTATCAGGATCTTTTAGACTGCGGCAGCTATGCAGCGGCAAAAGAAAAAGGTCTGGTGGGGCTGGAAGGAAAAGACTATGTGGTAAAAGACGGAGATGTAATTTTATTCCGTTTCAATGTCTGATAATAAAATATTTAGGAGAAAATAAATGACAGATACGATAAGCTTTCCGAATCTAGGGATTACTCTGAATCACGTGGGAAAGTCATTTCAGATTTTGGGAATAGACATTGCTTACTATGGGATTGTGATTGGAATTGCGATAGTCTGTGGAATTTTTCTTGCTATGGCTGTTGCAAAAAGAACAAAGCAAGATCCGGATTTTTACTTTGATCTGGCAATGATTGCAGTTGCGACATCTTTGATTGGAGCAAGAATCTACTATGTGATTTTTTCGTGGGATCTGTATAAAGACAATGTGTGGGGGATCTTTGATTTTCGAAGTGGTGGTCTGGCCATTTATGGAGGTGTGATTGCAGGAGTACTGACAACATACCTGGTTGCAAAGTGGAAGAAAAAAAATTTTCTTTTAGTGGCTGATACGGCATGTACAGGATTGATTTTAGGACAAGTAATCGGCAGATGGGGAAATTTTTTTAACCGTGAAGCTTTTGGAGACTATACAAATAATTTACTTGCTATGAGACTGCCGTTGGATGCGGTCAGACAAGGAGAAGTCACAGAAAAAATGATGGAGCATCTTCAGATCATTGACGGAGTAGAATATATTCAGGTGCATCCGACATTTTTGTATGAGTCTCTGTGGAATCTCGGTGTTCTTGTATTTTTGCTTTGGTATACAAAGAGAAAAAAATTTGACGGTGAAGTTTTTTTACTTTATTTGATGGGATATGGACTGGGAAGAATGTGGATTGAGGGCCTGCGTACGGATCAGCTTCTATTTCCGAAATTCGGATTTCCGGTATCACAGATACTGGCAGGTCTGATGGTCCTTGCTTCTCTAACCATAATTCTTGTAAAAAGAATAAAAGGAAAAAAACAAAAGAGAGCAGGTGGCACAAATGAATCAAAAAGAAATACTGAAACAGAGAATTGAAGAAGAACGCCAGAAGCTGGATGGAATGCTTACAGAAGGAAAACAGCTGGATGAAATTTATAGACAGAGTGTAGAACTAGATCTGCTGATTGAACAATATCTGGATATGGAAAAAAAGATCACAGCGTAAAGGCATAAAAAAGGACAGTTTTTTGCAGTGGAAGAAACATTGCAAGAAGCTGTCCTTTGTCATATGGGGAAACATTGCCTTTTTTGAAAAAGATGATTTCGAACATTCTATCGATAAAATTGTGCAAATTGTACAATTTGTGTGAGATTAAGGGAAAGAAATTTAAATTCTTTCGTTCATTTTTTCAATTTAGGGTTGTATTTTGATAAGAACTGAGCTATGATAAAAACACAGTCAAAATCAAAGAAGAGACAGTAGGGTTGATAAAGCCAGATGGGAGCGATCACATATGGAATTTAAACACAAGTCGGTATTGCTAAAAGAAACAATAGAGGCGCTGCAGATCAAACCGGATGGCGTTTATGTAGACGGAACACTTGGCGGCGGCGGTCATTCTTATGAAATTTGCAGACGGCTTTCCGATAAAGGGAAATTGATAGGCATTGATCAGGATGAAGATGCGATCCGTGCAGCGGGAAAAAGACTGGAAGAGTTTGGAAACAGAGTAACGATTGTCCGAAGCAATTACCGTCATATGAAAGAAGTTTTAGACCACCTGAATCTGTCGGGAGTAGATGGCATTTTGTTAGATCTTGGAGTATCTTCCTACCAGTTAGACGCAGCAGAACGCGGATTTACGTATCGTGAAGATGTGCCGCTTGATATGAGAATGGATCAGCGGCAGGCTACAACGGCAAAAGATATTGTGAACCGATACAGCGAAAAAGAACTGTATCGGATCATCCGTGACTACGGAGAAGACCGGTTCGCCAAAAATATTGCAAAACATATTGTTTTGGCAAGAGAAAAAAAAGAAATCGAGACGACAGGGGAACTGATTGAAGTGATTAAAGCTGCGATTCCTGCAAAAGTAAGAGCAGTGGGAGGACATCCTGCAAAAAGAACATTTCAGGCAATTCGGATTGAATTGAATCAGGAGCTGGATGTACTGAGGGAATCACTTGGAGGAATGATTGATCTGTTAAACGATAATGGGAGAATTTGTGTGATTACATTTCATTCGCTGGAAGATCGCATTGTAAAGACGATATTTCGTGAGAAAGAAGACCCGTGCATTTGCCCGAAAGAGTTTCCGGTTTGTGTATGCGGAAGAAAATCAAAAGGAAAAGTAATTACGAGAAAGCCGATTCTTCCAAGCGAAGAAGAACTTTTAGAAAACAAGAGAGCGAAAAGTTCAAAATTAAGAGTTTTTGAACGAAGATACGAAAAAAATACAGATTCTGTGGCACAGAAAACAGTATAAGAAAAGCAAAAGAGCGGGTGCTGTTTTGTTTGAGATACCTACAGAAAATTCAGGGGAGAATTTATAATTATGAATGGAACAGTAAAAAGACCGAATAATGATTACCGAAGAAGTGTCGGCAAACAAAACAATAAAATATATGTGTACGGGAATACTGTTCGACAGATGAATGCAGTACCGGAGAGAAGAACTGGAAGAACAAGACAGCAGCAACAACAGAAAACACAGACAAAAAAACTAAGCGCTACTGCCCGCAGAAAAAGAATCAGAGCCAGACAGATTACTATGCCGTATGTAGTTTTTTTAAGTGCGGTGGTTATAGTAAGTCTGGCAGTCTGTATCAACTATGTACAGTTAAAGTCAGCCAATACGACATATCATGCAGAATTAGTTGAAAAAGAGACCAGTATTAATGAAGCAAAGATGTTAAATGATGCAACGTATGAAAAATTGATGGCATCCATTGATCTAAACTACGTCAGAGATGTAGCGATCAATAAACTTGGCATGGTATATGCGCAGGAAGGACAAATTATTACTTATAGCAGCCAGGAGAGCGACTATATAAAACAATACAGTGATGTTCCGACAAAGTAAGTAGGTGTAAAAAAATTGGCATCCAGAAAAAAGAATAGCAAGATAAGACAAAAGGAAAGAGGGACAAAGAAAAAAGAGAAAAAATTTAATGTGCTGATGCAAAAAAAGCTTTTAGTAGTATTTGGAGTAGTGAGTCTGTTTTTATTTTTTCTGAATCTGAGAATTGCAGGCATTACGTTAAGAGACGGCGATGACTATTCACAACAGGTATTAGCCCAGAAGTACTATGACAGCAGTACGATTCCATACCGAAGAGGAGACATTGTAGATCGAAACGGAAATATTTTTGCAAGCAGCGAAAAAGTATATAATGTAGTGTTGGACTGTGTGGCCATTAACAGCGATGAAAATTACCTGGAACCGACTATTGAGGCATTAGATCAGGTTTTCGAGATTGACACAGCTGAGATACGTGACCGGATTACCTCGGAGGAAACGCGAAACAGTCAGTATGAGGTGATTTTATACGATGTGGAATTGGAAAAAGAACAGGAATTTCAGGCTCTGATAGCGTTGGAAGAAGTTCCGGATGATGCATCGGAAGCTGAGAAAGATCGGATCAATGCTGAAAATGAGTGGAAAAATTGTGTTCAGGGCGTTCACTTTGAGGAAGATTATATCCGGCAGTATCCATTAAATACAATGGCAAGTACTGTAATTGGATTTTCCAACGATGAAAATACCGGTGTAGTAGGTTTGGAATCTTACTATAATGATATTTTAAACGGGGTCAATGGAAGAGAATATGGATATCTGACAGAAAATTCTGAACTGCAAAGATCAACGATAGAACCTCAGGACGGCAATACGATCGTTTCTACAATTGATATCAATATTCAGAGGGTAGTAGAAAAGTATTTAAATGAAGTGGAAGAAGAACATGCGGCTACAGGACCTGAACAGATTAGAGGAAACAGGGGAAGCCAAAATATGGGAATTATTGTTGCCGATCCCAATACGGGAGAGATTTTGGCAATGGCTACGAATAAGTCGTATGATCTGAATGAACCTTCGAATCTGGAAGGATGGTATACAGGAGAAGAACTGGAAAACCTCAGTGATGAAGAGTATTCCCAGATTTTAAACGACAGATGGAAAAATTATTGTGTGGAAGACAGTTTTGAACCGGGATCTACCTTCAAATCGATTACAGTGGCAGCCGGACTGGAACTTGGCGTGATTACGGATAATGATACGTTTTACTGCGATGGAGGAGAACAGTATCCTGACTATTATATTGCCTGCAATAATATAGCAGGTCATGGCATGCAGACCTTATCCCAAACGATGGAGAATTCCTGCAATGATGCGCTGATGGAAATCGGGGCCGAAATCGGCGCAGCGAATTTTTGCAGATATCAGGAGCTGTTCAATTTTGGAAGACGGACAGGCATTGATCTGCCGAATGAAAGCTCTGGAATTGTTTTTGATACGGACTCTATGGGAGAGGTGGAACTAGCTACCTGTTCTTTCGGACAGGGAATGACATGTACAATGATTCAGGAACTGGCCGCAACGTGTGCGATTATCAATGGAGGATATTATTATCAGCCGCATCTGGTAAAACAGATTCTGGATGCGGACGGCGGTGTAGTAAAAAATATAGAACCTGTTTTGATCCGTCAGGTGATTTCGGAAAGCACTTCCGAACTTGTAAAAAGTTATATGGAAAATGTGGTATCAGAAGGAACGGCTCAATATGCACAAGTTCCGGGATACCGTGTAGGCGGGAAAACCGGTACGGCAGAAATGGTAGAAAACGGACAGAGAGTAGAAGACCGGTATGTAGTGTCTTTTATTGGATTTGTACCAGTTGATGATCCACAGATTGTAATTTATGTAGTAGTAGATCAGCCAAACGTGGAAGATCAGGAACAGGGATCTTTTACGCAGGTAGTAGCAAGAAAAATATTGATGGAAATTTTGCCTTATTTAAAGATTTATCCGACCGAAGAGATCACAGACGAGCTTCTTGAGACACTTGGAATTACCCGTGAGGAGGCAACGGAAGGAATGAGACTTTCCGATTCCGGACAGACGACAAGTGATGAACTGATAGGAGATGGTTCTGATTATCAAAATCTGGAAACGGAAGAATGGGTCGGAAACCAGAATTTTCCGGTGCCCGCTACGGAATCCGGAGCAGATCAGGGAGCAGATGAACTGTATCAGGGCGGTATGTACCAGGCGGATCTATATGAGTAGACATAACCTCATAAAAGCGGAAATACATTGTATTAAAGCTTTTGTGAGGTTTTTTATGCTTCGAACCAAAACATATCATAAGAAAAAAATTGTTGTAATTTTTCTGGGATGTGCAGTAATTTTGATTTCTCTGATGGTAAGACTGGGATATTTGATGATCTTTCAGTCAGAATATTATTCAGAAAAAGCGCAGCAGCTCCATGAGAGAGAACGAGATATTAAAGCAGCGCGAGGCAGAATTTTAGATGCCAATGGCGTAGTTCTTGCTGATAATGAGACAGTATGTACAATTTCAGTAATCCATAATCAAATTGAGGAACCAGAAAAAGTGATTGAGATGCTGGTAAAAGAACTTGGTCTTTCTGAGGAGACCGTTCGAAAACGTGTAGAAAAATATAGTTCTATTGAGAGAATTAAGACAAATGTGGAAAAAGAAGTGGGAGATCGGATCAGAGAGTACAATTATGCCGGTGTAAAGGTAGATGAAGATTTTAAGAGATATTATCCATTTGGCAGTCTCGCATCAAAAGTGTTGGGATTTACAGGAAGCGATAACCAGGGCATTATTGGACTTGAGACAGTGTACGATGAGGTGCTGCAAGGACAAAACGGGAAGATCCTCACAGTTACAGACGCAAGAGGAGTGGAACTGGAAGAAGAAGGAGAGACAAGGCTGGAAGCAGTTGCAGGAAAAGACTTGTATTTAAGTATTGATGTCAATATCCAAAAATATGCAGAGCAGGCGGCATATCAAGTTCTTGAACAAAAACAGGCAGACAGTGTAGAGATTATTTTGATGAACCCTCAAAATGGCGAAATTCTGGCAATGGTCAATGCTCCGGAATTTGATTTAAATGATCCGTTTACAGTAGAAAATTCAGAAAATATGACGGAAGAAGAACTTCAGGATGCCCGAAATCAGATGTGGAGAAATAAGTGTATCAATGATACATATGAACCCGGATCTACCTTTAAAATTATTACTGCGGCTGCAGGGTTGGAGGCAGGCGTAGTGACACCAACTGACAGCTTTTACTGTCCGGGATATAAGATCGTAGATGACAGACGAATCCGATGCAGTAAAACGGTTGGACACGGTGCGCAGTCTTTTGTAGAGGCGACAAGAAATTCATGTAATCCTGTTTTTATTGAAGTGGGATTAAGACTTGGCGTAGATCGGTTTTACGATTATTTTGAGCAGTTTGGACTGCTGAAAAAGACAGGAATCGATCTTCCGGGAGAGGCGGGAACGATTATGCACAACAAGGAAAATATGGGGAATGTAGAACTTGCAACATGTGCATTTGGTCAGTCATTTCAGATTACACCGCTGCAATTAATTACAACGGTCAGTTCTCTGATCAATGGCGGTACAAGAGTCACTCCTCACTTTGGCGTAAAGATACAAAGTGAAGATCAGACATATACCAAGATTTTAGAATATCAAGAAGAAAACAATATCGTTTCCGAAGATACTTCACAGATACTCAGAGAGATTTTGGAACAGGTAGTAGACGGCGGTTCCGGAAAAAATGCTTATATTGAAGGATATCATATCGGAGGAAAGACGGCTACTTCAGAGACACTTCCAAGAAGTGCAAATCAATACATTTCTTCTTTTCTCGGATTCGCTCCTGCTGATGATCCTCAGATTATAGGAATCTGTGTAATCCATAATCCGCAGGGAACATATTATGGAGGGACGATCGCTGCACCGGTAATCAAAGATATTTTTTCGAATATTTTTCCATATCTTGGAATTGAACGCGACGAGATAGCACAAGAGACGGAAAATGAATAAAAAGGTTGATTAATGAGGAAAAAAGAATTATACTAAAAATCGAATCTAAAGCAGGGAAAGAGATCATGCGGTTCTCAGAGACGCTTTTGGGTTAAAACAAAAGAATTTAAGAGGTGTGAAAGGATGATAGGAACAGATATTGTAATTCCATTGCTGGCAGCGTTTGCTATCAGTGTCGGACTGAGTCCGTTTGTAATTCCATTTTTGAGGAAACTGAAAATTGGGCAGACAGAGCGTACGGAGGGCGTACAGTCTCATCTGAAAAAAGCAGGCACCCCGACAATGGGAGGATTGATTATTTTAATCAGTATTTTAGTAACGTGTCTGTTTTTTGTAAGAGATTATCCAAGAGTGATTCCGGTTTTATTTTTAACACTGGGATTTGGTATGATTGGATTTTTAGATGATTATTTAAAAGTTGTGTTAAGACGATCTGATGGATTGATGCCAAAACAAAAGATGGCATGTCAGATTGTGATAACAACTATTTTCATTGTATATGTGCTGAAAATGGAGCCGGATCTTTTTAAGATGATTGTTCCATTTAGTGAAGGCAAAGAAATTGATATCAAGTGGGCTGCGATACCGCTTGCTTATATCGCAGTGATTGGAACCGTAAATGGAGTAAATTTTACAGACGGATTAGATGGTCTTGCTACCGGTGTCACGACAATGGTAGCGGTATTTTATACGATTATTTCTATGGTAAGTAACGGAGGAATCACTCCGATTACGTCAGCAGTCACCGGAGCGTTGCTGGGATTCCTGCTTTTTAATGTACATCCGGCTCAGGTATTTATGGGAGACACCGGTTCTCTTGCGCTTGGAGGATTTGTGGCAGGAGCGGCGTATATGATGAAGATGCCGCTGTTTATACCAATCATTGGACTGATCTATTTTGTAGAGGTTATTTCTGTGATTCTTCAGGTCACATATTTTAAAAAAACAGGCGGAAAGAGATTATTTAAAATGGCTACGATTCATCATGATTTTGAGCTTTGCGGATGGTCGGAG
>CALWCS010000009.1 GCA_944376425.1 uncultured Lachnospiraceae bacterium
GCCTCAGACACGGTAAGGAGACAATAACTTCTGATGGAGAGGGGAATCCCTCCTTCAGTTATTCATTTAGACGATGTGACTATTAACTTGTAGTCATTATGGACTACACCATTATTATACTAGGAGGAAATATGATGAAAACTTATAAAATTCAAGATGTCGCCCGGATTATGAATCTTCCTGCTTCTACCATACGATATTATGAAAAAGAAGGACTTCTCCCTTTTATTCAGCGTCTTGACTCCGGATATCGCATCTTTACCGAACAGGATATTCGTTCTCTCCGCGTCATTGAGTGTCTGAAAAAATCTGGTATGCCTTTAAAAGAAATCCGGCAGTTTATTCAATGGATTCAAGAAGGAGACAGTTCTCTGGAAAAAAGATATGAAATGTTTTTAGAGAGAAAGCGAATTGTAGAATCTCAAATCTGCGAACTGCAAAATACACTCCATTTTATTGATTATAAATGTCAATATTACCAGGCGGCTTTAGAAGCCGGTACCGAAGCGATTCATCAAGAAAAATCGAATTCTTCCCAGCTTCACAAAGAAAATGTCTCAGCTGTCTGATGCTTTCCCTGTCATTCCGAAAATCTTGCGTTTTTCATTTTTCGTTCTCTTCTTTCGATATGACAGGTCTTTCACTATGACTGTGAGACATTTTTTATTTGCATTTCTTCTTAAATTCCAAGTGCCGCACGTTTTTCTTCAATTCGTGCCAGCATAGCATCTCCTAATTTTTCAATATCTGTCTCAATCGTGTATGCCGCTTCTACCCAGTCCCGGATTCCTTGGGTCAGCCACCATACCATCTGATCCGATCCGCTTACCTGCGGTTCTACTCCAAGGAAGGTGTCAATTCCCGTTGCAACGACATAATTGCCGATCGAAACGGCTTTTTCTGACATCCACTCAGGCGCGCACCCCACAAGCGGAAGCTGAGAAATATTGAGTCCTGAGTCTTTGGCGAGCTGAGAAGCAAGCACTACCATACGTGAAATGTCAACGCAGGAACCCATATGTAATACCGGAGGAATATCAGCAAGTTCACAGACTCTTTTTAATCCTGCTCCGCACAGGTTCTTTGCTTCTTTATCCATCAGTCCTGCTCTTGCTGCTGCCTGTGCCGAACATCCTGAGAGGATAACGATGACATCATTTGCGATCAGTTTTTTCATCAGTTCAATATGGGCATGGTCTGCACGGACGCGGGGATTGTTGCATCCGACCAATGCTGCTGCACCGCGGATAACGCCTGAAGTAATACACTCAATCAGTGGTTTTGTCGTTCCCAGTTCATCTACTTGTGAGTTAGTCACTCCATCTAATACTTTTACAATCGCTTCTGTGGAAAAACCAACGGTTGCTTTTTGTTTGAGCTGCGGAATATAAACCAGCTCTGGTTTTCTGTTTACAAAATTTTCCACTGCTGTACGCACAATTTTTTTTGCATTTTCTCCTGCCGTTTTTGAATCAAAGCGGATAAAATCGGAATCCGGCATCTGCGCAATTGGAGAAGTCGTGATAAATTTTGTGTGGAAACATTTGCTTAAAGGTCCCAATGCCGGGAAAATGCACTGTACATCGACTACGATTGCTTCACACGCACCTGTCAGCACGACGTTTTCCTGTTGTAAGAAGTTACCTGCCATCGGAATTCCACGGCGCATTGCCACTTCATTGGAAGTGCAGCAAACACCTGCTACATTGATTCCTTTTGCTCCGACTGATTTTGCCAGCTCAATCATTTCCGGATCTTCTGCATAATCGCAGATCATCTCAGAAAGAGACGGATCGTGTCCATGAACAATAATATTGACCATTTCTTCTTTCATAACACCTAAGTTCGCTTCTGTATCTACCGGCTTTGGCGTTCCAAACATGACATCGGAAAATTCGGTTCCGCACATTGATCCTCCCCAGCCATCCGACATACCGGATCTTAAAGACTGGCGAACAAGTGCCTCTGCCTTACTGGAATTTCCCATATGTGTCATATGCATTGCAGTCGATACTTCACGGTCAATCGCACGCGGTTCAATCTCTGCATCTCTCCACAGTTTCTGCGTATGTTCCGGTGCTCTCTTTAACCATCGCTGTACGCCAAACGGTTTTCCATATTCTAATAAAGCCAGCTCTGCCATCTCATGTGCCAGATCATAAATATCCTTTCCTTCTGTCTCTACGCCCCACTCTTTTGCAATGCGAAGCAGTTTTTCCGGATCTTTCACTTTATAATTTCCATCCGGAGCCACTGTATGCAGAGTATGACAGATCTCTCTTCCGTGATCAGAATGCGTCGCTGCACCGCCTGCAGTAAATCGAAGAAAGTTTCTTCCTGCTATTCCGTGTGCATCACATCCGCAGATTCCGCGCGGTGCTTTTGGTGTGATCCGGCAAGGTCCCATACTGCAGATTCGGCAGCAAACTCCCTGTTCACCGAATTTACAGTGCGGTGTCTGATTTTTTACACGCATCTGCCATGCATCTGCTCCTACTTTTTTTCCTGTTTCAAGCAGCCGCTCTGTTGCCGCTTCAAACTCTTCCACCGTTGTCAGCTTAAAGTTTCCCATTATATAACCTCCTGTAAATGATACGCATCATTTTTCACTTATTTTCTGTACTCTTATTATACAAAAGTTCTGATCTGTTCTGGTATCAAGAGATGGTTGATACCTATCAACGGATTGGATGAACGAAACTGCAGGTTGCCTCCTTGCAAAGTTTTTTATTTCACCGGAAAGACTGAGGAACTTTCCTAAAAAAAGATCTGCCGGACAGATTAACATAAAATCCATCCGGCAGATCAGGTTTATAATGGTTATCTTTAGATTACCACAACTTTGCCTCTTTTTTCCATAAACATTTGGTTGGGAATTATCAACTTTCCTTTTGCATTCTTGTTGATTACATCTCCAGCCGGTGAACCTCTCCTCTCATCTGACTCATATATTTTTCTGTGTACATTTTCCATTTTCTGACATGGCGATCGTTTTTTGCTCTGTCTTTGCAAATCATCTTGACTTCCCAGCTAAATGAATCTTCAATCGGAATTCTTTTCAGATGCTGACTGCTCATATCGTCGCTGATCCGATCCACAATCACAGAAATTCCTCTTTTTTGTGCTGTCAGTTTATGGCAGAGACTAAAACCGCTGGTACAGAAAATGATATTCGGCTCAAATCCTGCTTCATGGCAGCTTCTTTTTACCAGGCTGTGAATTTTAAACGCTCTCGATTCCAAAATCAGTGCTTCTTCTTTTAAATCTGAAAACTTTACCGAGCTTTTCTGTGCCAGAGGATGCCCTTCATATACCAGCAGACTGACTGGAGAGCTAAATAAAGAAATTACTTCTAATTCCGGAACCTTCACCGGTCCGATTGCAAAACCTATTTCATAATTTCCCTCCTGCACTTCTTTTTCTACATATTCATCCGGAAATTCCGCATAATCCAGATTCGTATCCGGATTTTCCTTTTCAAAATTCAGTACAAAATCTACTCCCAAAATTCGAAATACTCCGTATGCACTGCATACACGCAATAATCCTCGTTCCTGCTGCTTTAACTTGTCAATCTCTGACATCAAATCATGGTAATCACTTAACAAAATATCCGCATGGTACGAAAGACTTTCCCCATAGGGAGTCAAAAGCACACCGTTTGGCGTCCGTTCCAGAAGTTTCACTCCCAGCTCCGCTTCCAGATTTTTGATTCCTTTGCTCAATCCCTGTGGTGTGATAAATAAATTCGATGCTGCTTTTGTGATGCTTCCTAAACGGCATACTTCCTGAAACCATCTTAAATTTTTACTGTCCATATTATCCCTCCTCTCTGTAAATCCATGCTCGCAGGGATACTCTTATTCCTACCAATGCTGTCTGTTTTACGTTCTTATCGTTTGCCTGCGTTTTATTTCACTTTGGTATTATTTTATCATAATGTCAAGATTCTGCACAATTGTCAAAAATCTTTTCTTTTCCTTTTTTAATCATTATTTCTTATATCAAGAATCTTTCTTTTGTTTTTTTGATATCCTGCTATAATTTTTTTATCAACACAATGACCGTTCGCTTGAGTCTGACCGGCAAAGCACCGGCAGTTTCTGCGAACCACTGCCAAAAGGAGGTATTTTATGAAAAAGAAGTATTGGAAAAAGTTTCTCGCCATTGCAGCAGTATCTTCTTCTTTGTCCTGTATGGGACTTTTATCGTACGCTGCTGAAAGCACCGATCTCATTCCCGGCGTAACTGTTTTGGAAGATGAGGATTCCCCTACTGGATACACTGTCAGTTTCGTATATGAGGATGCAGATGCAGCCTCGGTCAGTCTTATAGGTTCTTTTGCCTTCTACCATGATGATCCATCTATCCGTGGTGTGACTCCTGATACGTACACCTCTCCGTACGATTGGAAAAACGGCATGTTTGAAGCAGGGGATGAAGCTTATACAGCAGAAATGGAAAAAGTGGAAGGCACCGATTACTGGACAGTATCTATGCCGCTTCCTTCCGGACATTATCAGTATCTCTTCCAGATAGATGGATCAGAACGAGTGGAGGATCCTACCAACCCATTTGAGGCGTCGAATGTAGAAAATGGAAATGCCTATAACAGAAGTACGTTCTGTGTGCCGTATGATGCAGAAAAACAGTCCGAATCCATCGATTTTTCCTATATGGAACCGCTGGAAGAAGATCTCTCAGGAGAGGTTACCTATGTCAATTATACGGACTGCCAGGGCGAGGAAAGACCTCTTGGCATTTATCTTCCCAACGGATATGATACTGAGCGTGAAGAACCTTATAAAGTATTATATCTTTCCCATGGCGGCGGCGGAAATGAAGTTGACTGGTTTGCCGGGGGAAGTGTCGATGATATTTTCGACAATCTGATTGCAAATAATCTGGTAGAGCCGACCATCTTAGTAACCATGGACAACAATCCTTATATGGATGGTTTTTCTGTGGGAGACATTTTAATCGATAATCTTATGAACAATATCATTCCATATATGGAAGAAAATTACAATGTTTCTTCAGAACCTGACGGACGTGCTTATGCCGGACTTTCCATGGGCGGTATGATCACCACAAATGTCTTATATTATGAATGGGATCAGTTTGGATACTTCGGAATCTTCAGCGCCGCTGATACCAACCTAGATTTTTCTGCTGTCGAGATGGACTCCTCAAATCAGCCATCCATCCTTATGGGAGGCGGAATCTATGATTTTGGTTTAATTAAAGAAGATACTTCCGAAGCAGATTTAACAGTTTCCACTTTAAAGTCAACCTTTGAGAATTTAGGGTTATCTTTTGGTTATGAAGAAGTCTACGGTTCCCATGACTGGAATACGTGGCCGCAGCTGATCAAGATTTTTGCCGAAGAATATCTCTGGAAATAACAAAAAAGTTTTATGAATCGGTATCCGTTAAAAATGCCATGTTTTAAAATATAGCATCATATCCAGTAAAATCAAGCTGTATTGAGGGTGGATGAAAAATCAGTCTTCATCTGTATATCGTTTTTTGTTTTGTATCTTTTCAGGCTCTGGAAAATCTTACTTCGATATGCTAAAATAAAACTGACCTTTTCACACACCCTCTTTTTATTCTGTTTGTTTTCTTCTATGGTTCTCTTTTTATCATTGATCGATCTGACTGGAGGATTTCTTATGTTTTCTGATAAAATGAAATATCTTAAACTGATTCTCTGCTTTTTGACAGCTCTGTTGTTTCTGTCTTCCTTTATCGTTTTCGGAGATATGTCTTCGGACTTTTCAAGTGATACCTATGAAAAACGCTTTACTTTAATTGCACCGCTGCAATGGGTCCCCGTAGGTCAGGGAATTTTGGACGCTGACGCTGTTTTTCACACCAATACCAAATTAATCGGATCAGATACTCTTGATCCAGACCAGCAGGCTGAAGAAATCAATGCCGCTGTTTTATCGGGAGTCGATGGTATTATCACTTCTGGTACTTCTACTTCCGAAAATCTCTGCGAAGCCATCCAAAATGCATCTGATCACGGAATTCCTGTCGTTCTCATTGACAGTGATCTTCCAAACAGCAGCCGAAATGTCTATATTGGGAGCAATAATTATCAAATGGGTGTTCTGTCCGCCCAAAGTATGATTCAAGAAACGAAAAAAGATTTATTTGTAGGAATTATTATCTCAGATCTTGAAAACCCTAATCAAAAACAAAGGATTTTAGGATTTCTCGATGAGATCAGCCAATACGACACCATACAGGTGGTAGAGATTTTGGAATGTCATTCGAACCAGCTGGAAATTTTAGAAAAGGTTCCCAAACTGCTCACAGAATTTTCTCAGATCAATGCACTGTATTTAGCAGAAGCTTTTACTTCTGTAGTTGTAGGCGATATCATAAAGGACAGGTATTCCTCTCTTGATTTGACGATTGTGGCAACGGATGACACAGATACTATCCGACAGCATATTTTAGACGGTACCTACCTTTCCTCCACTGCCCAGTCTCCCTACGATGAAGGATATTTAAGCGTTCAAACCTTATATCAAATGACCGGCAATCAACCGGTTGATGAATATATTTATACAGATATTTTTTCTATTACTCAGGAAAATCTGAATCATTTTCCGCAGCTTTCGTATGAGGAACAACTATGGCATTTTTATTAAAAAAACACAAGGTACAAACTATACGTTCTGAATTATTTCAGTATTTAAAACAGATCTTTCTGATTTTATTTCTGATCTTTGTGACTGGAACCATATTCTACCTCAAAACAGTCCAATGGGTCACACAAGAAAAGCAGCAATTATTTCTGCTTAACGATTTTTACTCTAATCTAAACGAAGAACATCGGTTGTTATACCAGTATGTCTTACAAAAAAATTCTCTAAGCTATCAATCTTTGAAAAATCATACTGATCTGCTCGATCGGGATATCTGTGATCTGTATCGTTTTCATATTCAGACTGCCTTTCAAAGGGAAATTGAAGATCTGTCCGGTATTTTAGAAAATTATTATTTAAAGATAGAAGAAATTCGGATAGCAGTATTAGAGAAAGAAGAGACCTCCTCTCTCAATCAGAAATTCTATGAGTCAAATGAACTCTATATCAGAATGCAGGGAACATACCAGAATTTATATCAGATGCTGCTTCAATATCAGCAAAGCCAGGAAGAAATTTTTCAGAGGAACCTTATCTTCTTTTTTGCCATCCTGTGTCTCGATCTTTTTTGCTGTATTCTCTATATCTTTTTCTGCTTAAAAAACATCGAATTCCGGATTGTAAAGCCGATTCAGGATCTTACCTCAACAGTGAAACATATGGATCTCGATCAGTTAGAGCTGATCGATGTCTCTGGTTCTTTCCATGCTTCTAACGAAGAAATCAAAATTTTACTTTCTGGATTTGATACTATGGTAAAGAGATTAAAACTTCAGGTGGAAGAACGCATCGAATATATCAGCGCTCAGTTAAAACTCAAAGAACAAGAACTTACGATTTCTAAAATTCGTGCACAGTTAAAACACAGTCAATTAAAAAATCTTCAGATGCAGATTAATCCTCATTTTTTATTTAACACGCTCAATATGATATCACAGTCTGCCTATATGGAAAATGACTTTACTACATTGAAGTTATTAAAGACTACTGCTTCTCTTTTGCGCTATACCCTCGATTACTCTAATAAAGCAGTGACTTTAGAACATGAGATAGAAATGCTTGGAAATTATATTACTCTGCAAGAGGAACGGTTTGGAAATCGAATTCAGTTTAAATTTTATCTCGATGAATGTTTTCACCAGGTGTTGATTCCTAATCTGATTTTGCAGCCTTTAGTAGAAAATTCCATCATGCATGGGGTCGGAATGTATCTGGAAGGCGGCAAGATTTTTATTCAGACGATCTATGATCCGGATCATCACCAAGGTATTATTCGCATTGCCGACAATGGAGAAGGTATTTCTCCTGAAAAATTGGAAACTGTCATAGAGAGGATGAAATCTTCTACAGAAGCCACTGGAAAAATCGGGCTTTCTAATGTTTATCTGCGCTTGCAGCTGTTTTTTAATCAGAAAGCCAAGATTGAAATTGCCAGCATTCCCAAAGAACAGACAAGTATTTCTATTATAATTCCTGTGGAGGAGAATGTGTTATGTATAAAATCTTAATTGCCGATGATGAAATGATGGAATGTAAGGTATTGGAAAAAATGATTCGTGATCATTTTTCAGAGCTTACCCTCTTGCCAAGCGTATTTAATGGAATCGAACTTCTCCATTCTATTGACCACTATCATCCTGATATTGCGGTAATTGATATTGCAATGCCCGGTTTAAACGGATTAGATGCACTTGAAATTCTGCGCTTAAAAAAACGTTCTTTAAAAGTAATTGTCGTATCTGCTTACAGTAAATTCGAATATGCAAAAAAGGCACTCAATTTAGGCGCCTCGGAATATCTGTTAAAACCTGTCGATGATAAGGAATTCATTGATACGCTTCGCCGTACGGTATTCTCATTAGACCAGCAGTCCAGAGAATTTATAAGACAAGATGAGACCGAAGTGCTGAAACAGGAAATCTGCCGTCTCTGGGAAAACATTCTGCTTTCTGATATTATGCTTGGATTTACACTAAGCAGTGACTGGGAAAACTACCTTGATTCGCTCCACTGTGTATTTACAGGAGGAATCATTTTCACGGCACAGATTACTTCTGCAAATAAAGATGACCTAAATGAAGCTACTTTTCAAAAAATTTACGGTGAGTTCCTGCGTCTCTTAAAAAAAGTGTGCAGATGTTTTTCAAAACTGTGTCATTCTGCCTTAATCGTCTGCATTTTACCTGAAGAACACAGTATGATGCGGGATACTTACCAAGAGACGTTATTTCATCTGTTTGGAGAAATGATCGAGAAAATCAGTTTTCATGGTGTTCAGTGGCTAATTGGCATCAGCGACTGGAAATATGACTACAAAGATTTACCTGCCGCATATCAGGAGAGTAAACTTGCCACACTTTCAAAAGAATGCGGGATTTTCTTCTATCATATGCAGGCAAAAGGAAATCCCTCTGCGATCTGGCACCCCTCTGATATGCTTGCCTTTTTTCTGGCGATGGAACACCACAATCAAGAGGCTTGCAGCCGTATCCTATCTCAGATGTTTCATAAACTTCCTTCTGAACCTGACTTTCTTTCTTATCAAAAAATATTTGCAGCCTACTTTCTCTATTGTATTTTCCAAAAATATTCGTTTCATGAATGGTATGTTTCTATTTATTGGAAATCTTTGTTTGAAAAAGAAAATACGCCGCAGTTAGAAGAATATCTTCTTTCTCTTATCACTCCGCTTATTTTGCCGCATGCAGATCCTTCTCCTGTCAATAAACATATGGCATCCAGCCTGCATTTTATTGAAAAATATTTTTCTGAAGATCTTTCTCTAGAGCAAGTGGCTGATGCTGTAGGAATTACTAGTTTTTATCTTAGCCGGCTTTTTAAGCAGGAATCCGGAAAAACTTTTCTTGAGATTCTTACAAACTACCGCATGACAAAAGCTTTGGAATTTTTATATACCGGTCAATATTCTGCCCAGGAAATCAGTGAAAAAATCGGATATCAAAATGCTTCTTATTTTTATAAACTTTTTAAAAAGCAGACCGGCATCACAATCGGAGAGTTTAAAGAATTGATTCATCTGATGAAAATTTAGTTTTGTCTTTCTTATTTTCATTTTATTGTGCTGTAATGGTTTCTGTTTTTATGCTATAAATTAATGATAAAAACAAAGCGGAAAAGTCGACTAATCTGAACTTTTCCACTTTATTTCTAAATTCCAGAGAATTCTCACAGATTTAGATTTCAAATTCTATGTACTCTAAACTGAATATCGGAATATTTCCCCCTGATTTTTGTCCCATGTTATTCGCTGAAATATTCCGCAAAGATTCCAATCACTTCTCGCGGATAAGGCAATTTATTATTCCAAAAGGAAACGCCAGACATTTCCTGAAGCAGGATTCTTCCATCGTTTCTCATCATGACATCCCGTATTGTGCGGATATCTTTTTCTACATTGGAAAGACTGGTATGATACATTTCAGAAACAGGCAGATAGATTTTCTTTCGAACCGATTGGAGTTTTTCCGGCGATTCCATAGCAAGTTCGACTGCTGATACAAAATAGTAATATCCCCGATAATGTTTAAAGACTCCCACCGTACGCAATGCGACTTGAATAGATGAAAACTTATTCATTTCTTTCATTGAATTTTCTCCTTTGTATTAGTTTGTATAATCAAATTAGAGGAAAATAGAAAAATATTCTATATAATAGATAAAAAAAGACTTTTTTAGCCATAATATTCTCATGGATTGTGAGATTCCTCTATTATCCTATCAAACAAAAAAGAAAGTCCATCCCTTGTGCGATTTTTTTCATCAAAAAAAGAAGCCGCAGATTACTGCAGCTTCCGGTATAGTTCCAATGTATTTTTATTGTTTCCTCCATAAAGAAAATAATAGTCGATCTGTTTTGTTCCGTCTGTATACAGGTACGTTCCGTACATCGGGATATCGCAGCACATCACTGTCCTCTCTGCGGATACTCCAATTCCATATCCATACTCTGAAATCAACAGTGGCATACGCAGCTTTCTTCCCCCAAAACTGATATATCTCGCTTTCTGGTTCATTCGTTCCAGATCGTCCGGTAAATTTCCCTTTGCCCAAAGTTTCTCCTCTTTTTTCCATTCGAAATATGACCATGTCTGAGAAATTCCGGTCCATTCTATTTGTCTGGGAAGGGCTTTTTTTTCTGAAAGCAGCAATTTTTCTTCTTGATTAAAAAACATCACTGCTCCCGTTTTTTTGTCAATTCGGACCGTAATTTTACCAACCCCAATTTCTACCAGATCTTTTCCCTGTCTTGCGCTCCATAAAACCTGATTTTCCGGTTCATAATTCCAATATCCCTTTTCAAACTCCGCTGATTTTCCTTTTATGAACTGGACTCTGATCATTTCCTCTTCCAAAGGTGTCAGACGCAGTATTCCGTAATCGCTGATCAAATCCAGATATCTTTTTGTCTTTTTTAACATACGGATCGATTGGTCCATGGCGCCGTGTGTCTTTGGCCGCAGCAGACGATTATCAGGGCAATCCCGAAAATGGTGTGGTGATGAATTCATAGGGAACGAATTTTGGTCTTCTTTCTTTCTTTTTTGTCTCGCAACTTCTTTTAACTGATTCCCCTTTTCTATTCTTTCAGGCATTTTCTGAGATGTCGTTCTTTCTCCCTTTTTGGCTTCTCTGTCTCTTTTAAGGTTTTCTTCTTCCAGAGAACCCATCTGTTTTTCTTTGGATACTTTTTTCCCAATCAGATCTGTCAAATCTCCTTTATGGACAACTGTCAATTCATGCAGTGCACGGGTAGCCGCTACATATAAAAGTTTTACATACGCATCTTCCTCAGGATAATGTTCTGCCGAAGGATGATACAGTAATACGGTATCGAATTCCAGACCTTTTGTATATTCTACAGGAAGTACCATAACGCCTTTTCCAAATTCTGCGTTCTCCAGATTGCCGCCCGAGAGTTCTATTTCTTTCTCTAGAAGTCCACTTACCCTATCTGTCTCTTCTTCGTCCCGGCAGACTACTGCAATTGTCTCATATCCTTCCTTCTGCCAATTTTTAATTACCCTGACCGTTTCTGCAATCATTTCTTCTTCCTTCTTGCACTTTGTCACTTGTACTTTTTTTCCATGCCGGATAATAGGTTCTACTGGATAGACGGAAAAATTTCCATGGCGTAAAATTTCTGTGGCAAATTCAGAAATTTCTATTGTATTGCGATAACTTTTTTGCAGCAGTTCAAAGCTGTCAAATGTTCCTGTTAATATCAATTCTTTTAGATCTTTCCAGTCGTTTAAACCGTATCCAAAATGAATATTCTGTGAGACATCCCCCATGATCGTATAAGTACAGTCGCGAAGACAGTAGGCAAGACAGGCGTATGCCATCATGCCAAAATCTTGTGCCTCGTCGATAATTACATGACTTGCTTCCCGGATGCCATCCGTCTCTTTAATCCGTTTATACAGATAGGCAAGTGCCGCAAGATCATATAAATCAAATTGATTTTCTTTTAATTCTGTCTTTTTTCCTTTTTGTTCCTGTTTCTGTAAAAAATCCTGATAAACTTTAAAGATAGAACCGTTCCAGATCTTCTTTCCAAAATGCCACCTGTACCTGCGTTTCCATTCTTTTTTTTCTTCCGGAGTATAAGAAATATATTTTCCCGTACATTCATTCTCCAGTTTTGAAAGAAGCATTTCGTTTAGCATCACAATCTTATTTTGTACAGACATCTTCGGATTATTTTCCAGATAATTTCGAATCGTCGTTTCTTCTAATAAAACAACTCCCGTTTTTTCCAGACATATTTGTGTCTTTGGGATCACAGCGTTTTCATATTCTCTGCAAAATTGTTCTAAATCATGGAACCACTCATAACTTCCTTTCTGGCAAATCGACGGATCCGCCTTATCAATCGGTCTGATATGATGAATCCTCGGATTCCAGTCCTCATAAATGAGACGGACAAACAGCTGCTCCATTGTCATCTGTGATACGCCATAGACATCTAAATCAGGAAGGACACTCGTGATATAATTGAGTAAAATTCGGTTACTTCCGATAATATAAAAATCTTCCGGTCGAAATTCTTCCTCATAATTATACAAAATATAAGAAATGCGGTGCATCGCTACCGTCGTTTTTCCTGATCCTGCTGCTCCTTGGACAATCAGATTTGTCTTTGGCGATTTTCGTATAATTGTATTTTGCTCTTTTTGTATCGTAGCAATAATTTCTCCCAGTACCGCTTTTTTATTTTTCGCCAAATATTTTGTCAGAAGCTCATCATTTGCCACCACATCAGAGTCAAAAAAATCTTTTAATCTGTCCTCCTCAATTTCGTAAGTGCGTTTCCTTTTCAGATCAATGTGATAGACTCTTTCATTGTTTACGGTATATTGGCAAGTTCCGACCGCATTTTCATAATAGACAGACGCTATCGGAGCCCTCCAATCTATTACAATTGGTTCCGTTCCATTTTGAGAAATGCCGACTCGTCCTACATAATAGGACTCTTCATGGGGCTGACTGAAATCTTTGAAATCAATTCGTCCAAAATACGGCTTTTTTCTAGCCTTTTTTCCCCGTATCAGATCCCGTTTTCGTTCATACAGCTGTGACTGTGTGTTGTGCAGAAGAGCCAATGCTTCTTTGTCTTTTGTTCCGTAAGTCTCCATCAAATCATATAGTTCCTCTGACAATTGTCTGATATACTCTTTTGTCTTTATCAGATTATCCTGTGCAATACCAATGATCTTTGCAAGCTGTTTTTCTTCTTCTTCCCTGCTCAGCCCTGGTATAGACCGAAAGATTCTTTTTTCTTTTTTCATTCTAGGTACCTCTTCTGCTTTCCTTTCAGAATTCTTCTTATTTTTCGCTGTTTCAGTATACCATATTTACAATCAAATGTCTTTTTCTATCTTACATGATTCCAAAAACGGGGTTCCCATTGAAAAAAATGCATGACTGCTTCCATGTATCTGTAAGGTTCTGAGATATAACTTTTCGTATGGGATGCGCCTTGTACAGTGTAAAGCGTCTTCCTTCCGGCACACACTTCATAGTTTTTCACAGACATCTCATACGGTACGAAATGGTCTGCTGTGCCGTGAGCAAAAAATACCGGAATCTTACAGTTTTTCATTGCCTCGAGTGTACTGTACTCTCTTAAATCATATCCTGCTTTTTTCTTGCACAGACGATTGACTGCATCTACCGTATTCTCTGCCTTCCTGCCTTCCATATGCATAAATTTCGCTGCAAAGATTTTGACCATCTCATATGGTGAGGTATAACCGCAATCTGCAATCACTCCCTTTACTCTCTCCGGCAATTCTTCTCCCGCTGCCATCAATACAGTAGAAGCTCCCATGGAAACACCTGCCAGATAGATTGGAAGTTTCTTTGTATGCTCAGTCAGATAATGAATCCATTCCTGACAGTCATGCCGCTCTAACACTCCAAATCCGATATATTTTCCACCGCTTGAACCATGCGCCCGCTGATTTACCATCAGAATACTACAGTTTTTTTCATACAGTCCATGTGCCAATGCAGCTCCGTCTTTATCCCATCTTCCTCTCCATCCATGGAACATTAAAATCATGCGTTCTGCTTTTGGATGTTCTAAAAGATATCCTGTCAGTTCCAGTTCATCCTGGCTTTGAATTTCTATCTTTTCAAACTTCTGTCCGTGTACCCATTCTATCTCCCGCTCTGCTTCCCGATCTCTTTTCCTGTTTCCTGTCAGTGCCTGCTCCAGAAATCGTAATCCCCTGGTTGTTCTGCCAATCGCCAGTTTCAGATAAAATCGAAGCATCAGCGGCTTCCTTAAAATAAATATCATCAATATGATCCCTGTAAGAATAATGATTTCCTTCATACCGCTTCCTCCTGTTCTTATAACCTATTTCTTTGGGGATGTATTTCGTTCTTTATACGGGTTCCAATGCTTTTTCTGTTCTTTTCTACTATCTTACGATATCCAAACTTTTTTGTTATTTTGTCAGCGTTTTGTTTCTGTAAGATGAATTTGAAATATTTTTTGTTCCTTCTGTTCCTATCTTACTCCACCGCCTCCTCCTGCCTGTATTTTCTTTGTTGTCTCAATCCACTGTATTATGTCCGCGTCTCTTCCAGAGGTCTTGGATGATATCCAAGTTCCCGTCTTGCTTTTTCATGACTGAGCTTTCCGTGTAAGGTCTGATCATAGATCAAACATTCTTTTTACCGTAATATATTGATTCGATAAAATGTAATTTTCTCCAACAGTATCTGCATTTGCACAGCAAATAATTCCGTCGTATCACTTCTGCTGTAATCCTGCGGTCCGATCATTCCAGAAGGGGAAACCATCTTTCCCATACAATAAAAATTCATTCCGGATATCTCTTCTCTTTCGATACTATCCGGAATGAATTTTCCTAAATTTATTTCTTTTTATCCTTATTTTAATCCTTTCGTCAAAGGAATCAGACATAAAAGCACTACAATTCCTACAAGCCCGATAATAATTCCCACAATCATATTGCTCCATACCATACTCAGGCACATTCCAACTCCTAAAAGCAATGCTCCTGCAATTCCCAGCAGCACTGTCCCTATTGTCTTTCCTGAGACATGAATCGGATTCTTATTTTCCATTTTTCTCCAAACAAGTACCATAATCAGGAGAACAACTGCGCCGACTACCCCCATAACAATTCCTGGTTGAAATGCATTCCACTCTGGTATCAAAGTCCTACACATTCCAAGTGCAAATAAAATTCCTCCGATTGTGCCTAAAATCATTGCTACAAAGCTACTCTTTTTCATGATCTCATTTTCTCCTTTTTCGCTGCTCTTTTAGATTCTCTTTCCTGTTTTTCTTGTTCCATTCTTTTCTTTGCTTCTTCCACGGTTTCTCCGTCTTTCGTCAGAAACTGATCCACGAAAGAATCCGACATCTTCGTAAACCCATTCACTGCACTCTTTTCCATTTTCTTGTAACCGCTGACTACTCCTTCTTCAATCTTTTTGTAACCTCCGACTACACTTTCTTCCACTTTTTTGTAGCTTCCAATCACTCTTTCGGCAATTTTTTCATTTGCCTTCACAAGTTTTGATTTTGCCATCATGTCTTCCTCCTTTTATGTACTTAACTTTGATGGCATAAGAATAACGCCATAATATTGGAAAAACATTTCTGTTTTGTTTACGAAATATTAATCCTTATTTTTTTATCTATTTTAAATTCTTCATCTTCGTTTTCATTTACGGCTAATCTCGGATTGCAGATACCTCGCATAGTGTCTTTTATCGTGCCGAAACACTCCTGTGCGCCAAAATCTTTTCAGAATACTGATTCAGATTTCAAAAATTCATATTTTCTCTGTTTGTGCTATTCATTTACTGCCCTGTTACATCTTTTGCATGAAGCGCATCCTCTATGGGACTGTTCCCAAAGCCGTTCCGCCACAGGCGCCCATTTTTGAGCTGTCTCCACGCATTTATCGGAAAACTCTTTTGCCGTCTCCAGATTTTGATAATCGGTACTCTTTGCATGACTTTGCTCTACAATTTTAGTCAGGCTTCCCGGATTGTCTAATACCGGACATGGGCGCAACATATTTTCATTCCATGGCTGATTATCGTGATATCCCATAAACAGTGGAGATTGATATGCTTCTAACAGTGTTTTTTCTCGAATATTAGAATCTGAGTAATGGATAAACGCACATGGTTCAATGTCTCCGTTGGCATTGATATGACAATAACACCGTCCCCCTGCAATGCAGCCGCCTACATATTCTCCATCGTTCCAGAAATCTACCGTAAATAAAGGTTTTGTTCTGCGATACTCTCTGATTTTATGATACATCATTTCCCGCTGCTGCGCAGTTGCCATCAACTCCTTTACGGCTCCTTTTCCGACCGGCATATAGGTAAAAAACCAGGCAAACTTTGCCCCCATCTCAATCATCTGATCAAAATATGCTTCGCTTCCGATGATTTCTGCATTGGCGGAGGTATAACAGCAGGAAATTCCAAATGGAAGTTTTTTCTCCTTTAAGATATTCATCGCACGGATAATTTTCTGATAAGTCCCTTCTCCTCTTCTGGAATCTGTCGCCTCTTCAAATCCTTCAATACTAATTGCCGGCATAAAATTTTTCACCCGCAGCATCTCTTGGGCAAATGCCTCATCAATTAACGTTCCATTTGTAAAAGCAGAGAACACACAGTCCGGATGTTCTTCACAAAGCCGAATGATATCTTTTTTTCTCACAAGAGGTTCTCCTCCGGTAAAAAGATAGACATAGGTTCCAAGCTCTACTCCCTGATTTACAATATCATCCATTTCTTCATAAGTCAGATTCATATGATTTCCGTACTCTGCTGCCCAACATCCAGTACATTTTAAATTGCAGGCACTGGTGGGATCCATAAGGATTGCCCATGGAATGTTACAGTTGTATTTCTCTTTATTTTCATTCTGTCTTTGATATCCCAAAAGACAGCCGTTGATGATCAGATTCTCAAATATCCTGTTTCTCACGCCCGGGTCAATATCTGACCACAGACTCATTACCAGCTGGTGCCAGTTATTGTTTTTATCTAATACTACTTCCCGAACAATTTCTCTTTGTGTTTTTAACGTATCCTTTCTGTCAAACCGGTCAAACCAGTTTAAAAGTTTGGGAAGATTCTTTTCCGGATCTCTATCCAGATAAGAAAGTGCCTGTTTTACTGCAAATGCTTCTACATTTCTTTTTAATTCCATAATTCTTTCTCCTTTGTCCGATGATGTCGCCATTTTATCATCTGCATTTTTATTTTTTGTTGTTGTAATGTTTCGCTTATATTAATAAAGCAATTTATTTCCTTTTTCACAAATCTCATAAATCTCATCTAATTTTGATTCAATGAGCGGCATTACTTTTTCTGTCTGCTTCTGTACTATTTTTTTATAGACAAAATAAGGCAGTATCCATCTGCCTGCCATCCAAAATTTTTATAAACGTCCCGTAAAAATGATGTCTGGCTCGGCTGTGCTATCACTTCCTTATAATCATATGTAATAAATGCACTTTTTTTAGATTTACTGCTATCCATTTTTATTTCCTTCCGTCCTTATTATTTTTACTTCTGGCTTATCTGTCCTATTCACTCCTGCCATCCTAAAATCAGATCATCATTATTTCAGCACTGCTTTATATCCTAATCCTCTTACCGTTACAATCTGAAAACCGTCGCAGCCCGACAATTTATCTCTTAGCTTGGTAACGTACACATCTACCGCCCGAAGACTCGATTCACTGTCCACACCCCAAAATTCATCCATCAGCTGTGCTCTGGAAAATGTTTTCTTCGGATAGGATAAGAGTTTATAAATAATATGGAATTCTCTTGTCGTCAGGCTAATCTCTCTTCCTCCGACCTCCGCGCTCATAGCATCTGCATCCAGTACTAAGTTCCCCACTGTAATTTTTCGTTCCATTTCAATATTGGCACGGCGCAGAAGTGCTTTTACTCTTAATATCAGTTCATCAAGTTCAACCGGTTTTACCATATAATCGTCAATTCCAAGCTGAAACCCTTTTTGTTTGGAGGATAGATCATCTTTTGCTGACATAAATAAGATTGGAATCGTCCTGTTCACCTTTCTGACAGTCTGGGCAAACTCAAATCCGTCAATTTCTGGCATCATAATATCTGAAATGATCAGTTCATACATATTGTTATACATTTCCTCATATGCTTCATTCGCATTAAGGCAGCCTTTTGCCTGAAATCCGCTGTCCTTTAGATACGTACAGACGATCTTATTTAATTTTACGTCATCCTCCACTACAAGTATATTTATCATCTCTATCTTCCTCCTGCTTATCTTGTGAAATAAAAGTATCAGCCTTTTGTTTATACAATATTGAAGTTTTGTTTCTAAAATATTATTTCATGTCCCATAAAACATCTTGATAGAAATATAAAAAGAGCCGATTACAAATAAACTTGCAATCGGCTCTTTTTATATTTCTATCGCTCTTGTGCGAAACCCTTACATTCCCATCTGTTTTGCAACTTCTTCTGCAAAGTTTTCTTCTTTTTTCTCCAGTCCGTCGCCTGTCTCAAAACGAACGAATCCTTTGATGTTGATCTTTGCTCCGTTTTCTTTTGCTACAGAATCAACGTAAGCCTGTACGCTCTGCTTTCCATCTTCTGCTTTTACATATACCTGATCCATCAAGCAGATTTCTTTTAATTCTTTGTTGATACGTCCCATTACCATACCGCTGATGATTTTATCATTTGCGTCCGGTTTTTCATTTTTAGCCTGTACTGTCAGGATTTCTTTCTCTTTTTCAATATATGCCTGATCTACTTCTGCTCTTGTTGTGTACACTGGTTTGATAGCTGCTACCTGCATAGCGATATTTTTTGCCATCTCTTTGACTGCGTCATTGATGACATCAGTTTCAACGTCTACTAACACACCGATCTTTCCGCCCATATGAGTGTAATCAGCTACAAATCCGTTTTCTTCTGTAACCTGCTCAAATCTTCTGATCTTCATATTTTCGCCGATCACTGCGATCTGTGCAGCCAAAGCTTCCTGTACTGTCTTGTTTGTATCTGCTTTCCATGGCTCAGCCATAAATGCATCCATATCAGCGGCTGTTGTATCAAGAGCTTGTGCAGCAACTTCTGCAACATAGTTCTGGAATTTCTCATTTTTAGCAACAAAGTCTGTCTCAGAGTTTACTTCAACTACAACTGCTTTTTTCGCATCATCGGATACTAATACTTTGCAAAGTCCTTCTGCTGCAATTCTTCCTGCTTTTTTCTGTGCTGTAGCAAGTCCTTTCTCTCTTAAAAACTCTACTGCTTTGTCCATATCTCCTTCTGTTGCTGCCAGCGCTTTTTTGCAATCCATCATACCAGCGCCTGTCATTTCTCTCAACTCTTTTACCATTGCTGCTGTAATAGCCATCGTTTTTCCCTCCATTATGTTTTTAAACTTATTCTCACAGTATTGCGATTTAAAACACAATCATATCTTATTTTCTATTTCATTGAAGAAAAGCTCTGATAACTTTTCCATGATCTGAAAAACATATGCCTCTGGCGTAATACGCCGGAGGCTCTATGTCTGATCGGGATGATTTTCCCGTCTGTTTTATTCAGCGTCTGCTTCTGCCGCTACTTCTTCGATGTCTTTTTCTTCCTCTTCTGTCTCTGCTGCAAAATCATCTGCTGTCACGTCTGCTTCTGCACCCTGATTTGCTTCAATTACGGCATCAGCCATTTTAGAAACGATTAATTTTACAGCTCTGATCGCGTCATCGTTTCCTGGAATAACATAATCTAATTCTTCCGGATCACAGTTTGTATCTGCAATACCGATCAATGTGATTCCCAGTGTATGTGCTTCCTGTACACAGATTCTTTCTTTTTTCGGATCTACTACAAAGATTGCATCTGGCAGTCTCTTCATTTCTTTGATTCCGCCTAAGTTTCTTTGCAGTTTCTCTAATTCTTTCTTTAATGCGATAACTTCTTTCTTTGGCAGAACATCAAATGTTCCGTCTTCCTGCATAGTTTCGATATCTTTTAAACGCTGAATTCTGCTCTGAATTGTCTTAAAGTTAGTCAGCATACCGCCCAGCCATCTCTCATTTACATAGAACATATTGCAGCGTTCTGCTTCTGTCTTAACAGCATCCTGTGCCTGTTTCTTTGTTCCAACAAAGAGAATGGTTCCGCCGTCTGCTACGATGTCAGAAATTGCTTTGTAAGCATCATCTACCATACCAACCGATTTCTGTAAATCGATGATATAGATTCCATTTCTCTCTGTATAAATGTATGGAGCCATTTTAGGGTTCCATCTTCTTGTCTGATGTCCGAAATGAACACCTGCTTCCAGTAACTGTTTCATTGAAATTACACTCATGATTTTTTCTCCTTTTGGTTCATTCTTCCGTATGTTTCGTTTTTCCTCAAAGACCTTTGTCCGGCACCATTCTCGGAATCCACATACGTGTTTTTTGCTAACTTTTGTAGTATATCATAGAATTTCCCAGAAAGTCAAGCTTTTCCTCATAATTCATCACTCATGGCGCAATGCATCGATCGGATTTAAATTAGCGGCTTTGATCGAAGGCAGCAATCCGAAAATAATTCCAATCATCATAGAAAAAATCACAGATCCGACTGCCGCCGGAACACTGATGGCGATCGGAGTCCCTGAAATCCGATTGATTGCCTCAGAAAGTCCAATGCCGACTCCTACTCCGATTACTCCCCCAAGGCTTGTCAAAACTGCTGCTTCTGTCAAAAACTGTCCTAAAATTCTTCTTTTCTTTGCTCCAATTGCTTTTTTCAACCCAATCTCACTCGTACGCTCTGTCACAGAAACCAGCATAATGTTCATAACGCCGATTCCTCCTACCAAAAGAGAAATGCTTGCAATCCAGATTAACTGATTATTCGTAGCATTGCTCAGCTCCTGAAGATTTCTTGCTGTCTCAAGCACATCCGCTGCTCTGTACTGAATATCGCTGTTATCTGCTGAGACATACGTATTTAAAATATCTGCTGTTTTGCTGCCTGCAGCGCTCATATCTTCTGTACTTACTGCTTTTACTAAAACATTCTGCGGTTCGTCATACTGATAAACAATACACCAGCTCGCTGACGGAATATAAACGGTTCCGCTTGACTCTGTCGTGTACATATAATAATCTTCAATCGAATTGATGACCGGCTCAAATTGCTCTGACTGCTGCGCTACGCCAACTACAATGAAAGGTTCCTGATTAATTTCTATCGTTTTTCCGAGAGGATTCGCATCCTGGAACAGCGCTGTCGCAGCCACATCGTCCACAATTGCCACTTTTCGAAATTCTGTGTAATCACTGTCAATAAACTGCCTTCCCGTTCGGACAATATAGCCTGCCGTGTCAAAATAATTGGCGTCTATTCCATAAATATTTGCTCCCTGAAGAGCTGTATTCTGATAAAAAACACCGTCGGCATACGTTCTGGAAGTGTAAAGGGCAACATTTTCCACTTCATCGAGAGCTAAAATTTCTTGTCTCGTGCTCTCCGAAATCACTGGAACCCCATTTGGGATTCCATTATATGCGATCTCATAGTCATATTCTCCCTGACTGAGTTTGATACTGACTGTATTGTTGCCAGAGCCAATCAAATTTCTTTTAATCTGCTCATTTGTTCCCTGAATCGTAGAGACAATCGAAATAATAGAGGCAATCCCAATGATAATACCGAGCATCGTCAGGAAGGAACGCATCTTATGTGACCAGACTCCCTGGAAAGATAACCGTATATTTTCAATCACATCTGTTTCCCCCTAACTATCAATAATAACCTATATCTGATGCCTGTGTCTTCGCGCCTTCTGTTACATCGGATCCATATGGAAAGGCAATACTGTCATCCATAGTCAAGCCTTCTTTGATTTCCATATAACTCGAATAAATAATCTGTCCTGTCTTTACATACTGCTTTTTCAGCGTTCCATCTTCCCCTGCTTTATAAACATAGCTTTGTCCATTTTCAGTACGGATATATGCCATCTGAAGATAGATCGTATCTAAGTTGGCCGGATCTGCGGAAATAGAAATCGTCACCGATGTCATATCTGTCAGCCCTTCCGCTTCTTCCACGTATGCTTTAAACGGATAATACGAGGCATTCGTATTCTCCGTACCATATCCGTAATACGTGTTAGAATCATCGGGATACGGAGAAATTTCAGTAATCACTGCACTGTACTGCATTCCTGTCTCCAAAGACTGTACAGAAACCTCATCTCCTACATCAACTGTTTCAAGATTCAGCTCACTGACATTTCCGACAATATACATTCCGGAATCACTTGTCACAACAATAAAAGCTTCTCCATTGCTTTCTCCGGTTTCCGGATCTCCTACTGTCTTAACTACACCGTTGATCGAACTTAATACCACGCCATCCTCTACACGCTTTTCATACTGCTGGATTTTCAAATCCGATTCTCTCTCATCGAGCGTTAAAGTTTTGATCAGCGCTTCCTGATCCCGGATCGCTGCTTTTAGTTCTTCTGAAGTGTAAGTCATTCCGCCTCCGCCGTCATCGATATATCCGTCATCCCATCCCGGATCGATCTCCGGCGTTTGATCGGCAATCAGTCCTTCCCGTGTAAAAAACCAATAAGCATCCACGCTGTAAGGCTCATGTTCCAGCTCTGGTCCGTCAATGGAATACTGGAAGAATTCCTCTTCCGCTTCAGGATCTGTATTTTTTATTTCCAGCACGACATAATATCCGTCTGAAATCTTATTTTCTCCTGTCTCATCATATCCAAGCACACGGTTGATAAACGATCCAAAAACAGTGGCGCCTTCCATACATCGAAAGACAAACGGATCTTCTTTTGTGCCGCTTCCTTTATAGTAAGTTCCATTCTTTGCTTCTTCGTCTCCCAATGATTCATATGTCAGCTCTGCCAGTTCTTCCATCTCTGGATCTGGTTCTTCCGGCTCTTGGGGATTTTCCTGTTTTTGCAGTCCGGTCGCTCCAAAAATCCAAATATCGGTGCTGACAAATCCCACTTCTCCCGGAACGGTTCCGTCTAAAAGAAGACTTGTGATCACTTTATCAGTATAACTGCCGTCTTCATTTTCCCTGATTTCCAGACGGACGTAGCAGCTTTTCTCCATATCGCGCTTTAGCCCTTGTTTGTCAAATCCCATCACACGGTTTAAAAAACCGCCTGTAATCTTTGCGTTTTCCTCACAGACAAACAGATACGGATCTTCTTTTGTACCGCTTCCTCCACTATAACGCCCCTTATCAATCGATGCATATACCAGCTCTGTTGCAACCGTCACAGATGCATTAGGCAATGTTGCAAGATCAATCCACAGTTCTGTCTCAGATTCTGTCTCGGTCTCCTCTGTTTCCGATTCTGTTTCACTTTCTGTCTCTAAAGGTTCTGATTCTGTCTCCGTCTCACTTTCGCTCTCCTCTGTTTCCGGTTCTGTTTCTGTCTGGGGCATCTCTTCCTGTGTAATCATACTTTCCAGCTTTTTTATCTCTTCTTGATTGACGACCGTCTCTGGCTGACTGGTTTCTGATTCTTCCTGTTCTGTCTCGCTGCCCTGAGTCTCATGTATCATTTCTGTCTGAGAGGGCACAGTTTCTGTCATCCACTCGTCTTGCGGCAGTGTTTCTGTTCCTGTCTCTGTCTGCGGCAGTGTTTCTTCCTGTGTCTGGCTTTCCGTCATTGTTGTTTCTGTCTGTGTTTCTTCTGTCTTATCAGCAAATTCTTTTTCAAAATCCTCTTTCTGAATCAGTTCCGGAATCTGACCGTCTGCAACACGATTGCCTTCCTGATCTACCAAAATTTCAAGCCCTTGTGTCGTAAATCTCCATTCCGAATCCGCACGGTATCCTTGCAGTCTTTTATCGCTGTTTCCATCAAGATACAGTAAACGCTGTTTTCCGTCCGCTGCATCTGTAGCCCGCACAGCAACAATGACATAAGCGCCTCCTGCAATCTGTTTTGTTCCCTCTTCATCCCATCCGCGGACAAGATTTAAAAAGCTTCCTTTTATCACTGCATTTTCCGTACAGTAAAAAATAAACGGTTTTTCTTTTGTTCCTTCTCCGTCATCTGCCGCTGAATCGTAGTCCAGCGTGTCAACCGGAACGATCGTATTTTGTCCCTCTGCCGGCAATGCGATCTCTGTCTGTGTCTCTGGTAAAGTCTCAGCAGGATTTGTCTGTGTCTCCGGCAAAGTCTCAGGCACCTCGTTTTGTTCTGTCTGCACCGTCTCAGGTGCAGATGACTCAGACTGAGGATTCAAAGGAATCACAATTTCCTCCGTCTCTGTCTGGTCTGGGACCGACTGCTCACTTTGTTCTGTCTGCGGTGCTTCTGTCGTCTGTGTCTGTGCTTCTGTCAGAGTTTCTGTCTCCGAATTTTGCCCCAAAATATCCGATTCACTTCCTGTCTGTTCCTGAATCGTCTCATCGTTTCCTGCCATAGATACGGTATTTTCATTGGAGACAACAAGAGCCGTATCATTCCTCTCTACCGGGGTCGTATTATACAATTTGTCCAGTTCTTCCTGTGCCGCTTCCAGTCTCAGTCCCAATGTCGCTTTGTTCAGTCTTTCCATCTCCAGGTCCAGTTCTGTCAGTGTCATGTCGTATGCCATTAATCTGTCTCCGACATGTACCTGATCCCCTACTTCGACATATACTTCTTTGACATTATTTTCTCCTGTCAGCTGTACTTGCTGGCTGACATCTGAAGAAGCCGTTCCGGATATCGAAGAACTGCCTCCATAATACTGTGTGGACAGATAAGAAACTGGCATTACTTCCACCGGTGTTTTATTATTTTGTACATAATAATAGATTCCATAGCCACCGCCTGTACAAACCAGGCAGACACTCAAGGTCACTGCGATGATCGTCTTTGCTTTCATACTGCTTCCTCCTTTCGTGATCTTTCTGAAATCTCACCGTCAAAAATATCCACAATTCGCTTTGCACATTTTGCTACATTGGCGTCATGTGTAATCATAATCACGGTAACTCCCTCATGATTGAGTTCTTCAAACAATTCCATTACCTGATGACTGGACTTAGAATCCAGCGCTCCTGTCGGTTCATCAGCAAGCAGAATTTTCGGATTATTCACCATGGCGCGTGCAATTGCCACACGCTGTTTCTGACCTCCGGAGAGCTGGTTGGGTACAAAATTTAAACGGTCTCCCAATCCTACTCTCTCCAGCGCAAGCTTAGCGCGCTTTCTTCGTTCTCTTTTTTTGATGCCGGCATAAATCAGAGGAAGCGCTACATTATCCAGTGCCGACAGCCTCGGCAAAAGCTGGAAATTCTGAAAAACAAATCCAATACTGCGAAGACGTACGCTCGCAACCTGATTGTCTTTTTGCTCTAGCACTCTTTGACCGTCCAATAAAAAAGTTCCTTTTGTCGGCTTGTCAAGACACCCGATAATGTTCATCAAGGTCGATTTTCCGGAACCGGACGGTCCCATAATCGCTACGTACTCTCCTTCTTCCACTTCCAGATTAATATCTTTTAAGACAGGAACAATCATTTTTCCCTGAATATAGTCTTTATAAATATGTTCCATTTTCAAGATCACAGCTGCTCACTCCGTTCCATCTTTATACTCCTGTATCCACTCCTCCGATCAGCACTGAGCTGCCGTCGCTAAGATCGCTGTCGCTGAATTGTCCTTCCTCTAACATCTGATCATCCGAAAGAAGTCCTTCATCGGCTGTCTCTCCCTCTATGATATCGTCTCCGATTGCCTCTCCCATCGTTGCATCGTATATAGTAGCATTATAATCCGAAGCAAGGAAATCGTCATAATAACTGTCGTCATAGATATCGTCGTTTACGTCATATTCCTCTGTCGTATCGCTCATGCCAAAGGTTGCCTCATCAATGTTGTGAGTGACAGGAAAGCCTTCTTCTAATCCCTGACTTGGGAATGTAATATAATCGTCGGAACTTAAGCCGTCTAAGATCTCATATTTTTGAGTCTCTTCATCAAATTCTCCCAGCGTTAATTCCCTTTTTTCCAGTCTGTCTCTGTCATTTGCAGCCCAGACATACGGCGTTTCTCCGTCTTCTTGTACAATATAATACGTTTCCAGCCACATTCCCGCTTTTACATCTGCCTGTCCGTTGTCCATCTCAATATAGACGTGCTGTCCTAACATCAGTCCTTCGTCATTATCCAACGTTATGTAAAACGGATATACACTGCTTGTATTGTTTGAGGAAGAATCACTGTAATAATATGTGTTGCTCGTATTATCCGAAGGATCCTCCATATCAATCGACTCTAATGTTCCTCTCCATATCTGATTTTCATCTACACGTGAATGGACAATAACACGGCTTCCCAGTGTTAAAGACGCCATATTCTGCTCATTTACGGTTCCTTTTACCCTGTAATCACCAGTGGCAAGAATCGTAATCAAAGGCTGTGGCTCTCCATTGTATGAATTTACGCTTCCATAACTGCTTGTATTGATCGATTGAACGACACCGTCTATTTCACTTGTTACAATAGAATTGTCAATAGTTTTTTGCAGCTGCTCAATTTCTACCTGTTTGCTCTGCTGTTCATATTCTGTACGCTTTACCGTATTTTCTGCCGTCTGAATTTCAATCGTATAGTTCAGCTGTTCATCCTGACCTGCCTGCGCCTGGGCAGTTCTCAATTCTTCAATCTGTGCTTTTGTGTTTTCGATATCATTTGCCGTACGCTCCAGATCAATCTGTGCCTGGGCGAGACTGTTCTGCGCCTCTGTCGTATCATATTTAAATAATTCCTGTCCGGCACTGACCGTATCTCCAACCTCTACATACATCTCTTCAATTGTTTTATCTTCAGACTGTTCTACGCTCCATGTTTCCTGAGGTTCTATGACACCATTATAGCGGTTTGTTAATCCATTTCCGCCTTCCAGACCTGTGATCATCGCCACGGAATCTACAAAGACAACATTGTCAGCATCTGAACTTCCTGTGCTTCCCGGTCCGAGATAGCGCCACGCCGCATAGCCGCTTCCTCCAAGGATTGCCAGTATCAGAACTGTCACTAAAAATTTTTTCATATGATAATCACCCTGTCTCCAAATTTTTAATTATTATAACATAGAACCCATTTCAGACAAATTAAATTTGTCTTAATTTCCTTTTAAACATATTTCTGCTCTTTGCTGTCCGTCTCCATACTGTTCTAGACTTGTTTCTGATACTATTTTGTTCTTCGCCTCCTATAGAGGTAAATTTCTTCTTCCATCTGATAAAAAGAGCTGTGCAAAACCGCCTGCTACCAGCAGCTTTGCCACAGCCCCCTGTCTGATTTCTTTCTTTATCTTTGTATTCTATAATGTTAAGACAAAAGTTTTTGCCTCTGATATCATTTTATTATAACAACGGATATTTGTCTGTCAGTCCTTTGATCATTTCTTTTTCTTTCTGATGATCAGCCTCTGGATTTTTCAGAACGGAAGCAATCACCTCTGCAATCACGTCCATATCCTCTGTATTCATTCCTCTCGAAGTCACGGCAGGTGTTCCAAGACGTACACCGCTTGTCACAAAAGCAGATTTTGGATCATTCGGAATGGTATTCTTGTTTGCTGTGATATTTACACCATCAAGCAGATTTTCGGCCTCTTTTCCTGTCAGATTCAAATTTGTCAGATCTACCAGCATCAGATGATTGTCCGTGCCACCTGATACAATTTTAATGCCGCGATCCATCAATCCTTTGCAAAGTGCCTTTGCATTGGCCGCCACGTTCTGCTGATATCTCTTAAATTCATCAGATAACGCTTCTTTAAAGCAGACTGCTTTCGCAGCGATTACATGCATCAGCGGTCCGCCCTGGATTCCCGGAAATACTGCTTTATTAAAATTGAATTTCTTTGCCGTCTCAGCGCTGCATAAAATCAGTCCTCCTCTTGGACCTCTTAATGTTTTATGAGTCGTTGTCGTCACCACATCCGCGTAAGGAATCGGACTTGGATGGATTCCTGCCGCTACCAGACCTGCAATGTGCGCAATGTCCACCATCAGATAAGCTCCTACTTCATCTGCAATTTCACGGAATTTCTTAAAGTCCAGCGTTCTGGCATAAGCGCTTGCTCCTGCCACAATTAATTTAGGTTTGCACTCTAAAGCAATTTCGCGCACTTTATCATAATCGATAAATCCCTCATCGTTTACGCCATAATGAACTGCGTGGAAATAAGATCCCGACATATTTGCTTCACTTCCGTGAGTGAGATGACCTCCATGAGCCAGATTCATTCCCAGGATCGTATCTCCCGGTTTCAGCATTGCAAAAAAGACAGCCATGTTTGCCTGTGCTCCCGAATGCGGCTGTACGTTCGCATAAGTACATCCAAAAATCTTTTTTGCTCTCTCAATCGCAATTGTCTCTACTTCATCGACGCATTCGCATCCTCCATAGTATCTCTTTCCAGGATATCCTTCTGCGTATTTATTTGTTAAAGGGCTTCCCATTGCTGCCATAACCGCTTTGCTTACCCAGTTTTCTGAAGCAATTAGTTCAATGTGGCTGTTCTGGCGTTTCTGCTCTTTTTCGATGCATTCCGCAATTTCAGGATCAACCGCTCTGACTTCTTCTAATGAATACATTTTTTTGACCTCCAATATTCTTTCGTACATTAACGTAATAATTATCATTATTTTACTTTGTCTATAATTTCATGTCAAGTACTTTTTCCTCACTGAGATTTTCTATATTTTTATAGAAAATCTATTTCTATTTTTTTAGAACTATTTGACAATTTCTTAATTTTCTATTAAACTGGAAGCGTATTTTTATCTTTTTCTTTTCATTCCGTTTTTATATTTCAGAGGTTTATTATGTTAAAAGTGATTATTTGTTATTTTTTTCTCTTAAATTTTGTTTCTTTTCTTTTTATGGCTTCTGACAAAAGAAAAGCAAAAAAAGGAAAATGGCGAATTGCCGAAAAAACGCTTTTCGGTCTTGCCATATTTGGCGGCAGTATTGGAATCTATCTGGGGATGCATTTATTGCACCATAAGACACGAAAGCCTATGTTTCGTTTTGGAATCCCCGTTATCTTACTGCTTCAGATTATAATTGCCGTAGTTGTTTTTGCTTTTTATCACCGAGGCTGCCTGTCATTTTATTAGTTCTATGCAAAATATGATAAAGGAGATTTCTTATGTGCAAAAAATCATTTCGTCAGATTTCATTCTTTCTTTTTCTCTTTGCTCTGTGTGCCGCTATTTTGGGCGGTTGTTCCGAGACGGGACAAAACTCTCCAAAAGGGGTTGTCGCAAGAGAATTAGATCTTCTCAAAAATCTTAATGAAGAGACCGTTCAGTCTTATTTTTCCTATCATTTTTTCTCCGCTGATGATACTTTCTCTGAAGAGCTTAAGCAGGATACGATGGAAGCAATGCAGTTGTTTTTCCAAAATTTCTCTTATAAAATTCAAGATTCAGAGCTGGATGAGGATCAGGCATCCGTTACCGTCTCTATCACCAATATTGACACCCAGGCACTTGCAAATGATCTGTGTCGTGCTATTATTGTCCAATCCTTCGAACAGTCGGAAAAGGAAAATTCCTCATTAGAATTTTATTCCGGTCTTTTAAAAGATTTGCTTAG
>CALWCS010000010.1 GCA_944376425.1 uncultured Lachnospiraceae bacterium
TGTCTCCTCCATTTTTCCGTGCTTGGAAATTTCTTTGTTTAAATCTTAACACATATTTTTCCTTCCTGCAATCTGAACCCCGTTGACACACCTTTCTTTTTTGTTTTAAAATAATTTTATTCTATCACTTTGAAAGGAGATTGGTATGAAAAAATCAAAAACACGCTGGCTGTTATCGGTAATTTTCTTAATTTTTGCAACTGCAGCCGCTCTTTTTGCGGTTTACTTTCTTTTACCTGGAACTTCTGATTCGGAGAATCAAAATACTCATGTTGTCTCTTCTGACTTTATCCGCACCACAGGATTTTATTTCGACACCGTCGTAACTATTACGATTTATGATTCTAAAGATGAATCTTTACTTGATCAATGTATGGAACTTTGCCGTACATACGAATCTCTGTTTAGCCGTACTCTTTCCACCAGCGAAATTTACAGACTGAATCATGGTACGCTTCCAAAAGAAGGAGATTATTACGTTTTGTCTGATCTGACTGCGGATTTGATTGAAAAAGGTCTGGAATATTGTCGTCTCTCAGGCGGTGTGTTCGATATCACAATTGCTCCTGTTTCTTCTTTATGGGATTTCTCTTCTGAGGATCCTCATGTGCCTGATCCCGAAGAAATTGAAAACGCACTTTCGCTTGTAGGATGGGAAAATGTGGATTTACAGGGGAATCTGATCCGTTTTGAAAAAGAAGGCATGGAAATTGACCTTGGCGGTATCGCAAAGGGATATATTGCAGACTGCATTAAGGATTATCTCCTCTCATGCGGAGTAGAAAGTGCTTTGATTAATCTGGGCGGAAATGTCTTATGCATTGGTTCCAGACCAGATGGAACACCGTTTCGTATCGGTATTCAAAAACCATTTGCCGAGCAAAACGAAATTCTTGGCTCCATTCAGATATCAGATCAGTCTGTTGTCTCATCTGGAACATACGAGCGGAATTTCGAGGCAGACGGAACACTGTACCATCACATCTTAAATCCCAAAACTGGTTATCCATTTGATAATGGTCTGACTTCCGTCACAATCCTTTCTGAAAAATCAACTGACGGAGATGGTCTGAGCACTACCTGTTTCGCACTCGGACTGGAGCGGGGAATGGAACTGATTAACAGTCTTCCAGATGTTTACGCTGTATTTATCACAGAAGACGGCACACTCCATTACAGTGACGGCATGCTTGATACCTTTCCTTTTAAATTAACGGAAGAATCAACAAATAAAATTTGATGTCACGGGAAAGTACTTTCACATTTTATGGTGACAAAGTCTTTTCTATCCTATAAAAAAGACATCTAAGAATCCACTTTTTAAAAGCAGCACGTTCTTAGATGTCTTTTTTCAATAGACATTTAAAATCATATATAAAAATCCCATAGACAATAGTTCGACCGGAAGACCTCGCCATGCCGGTGCTGGTCTGGAGAATATCAGTTTTTTCTGTATCGATAGAAAGAAGAATAACACTAAAAAAATGGCAAGTCCTATTCCTATCCATTCTCTAAAAGCAGAAAATTTCATCGGCTGGATATAGCAGATGGCAGGAATCACCACATACATTGCATCCAAACAATATCCATTTTTTTTGTACTGTTTTGTCTTAAAAAGACTGTTTGCAAAAGCAAGGATCATGCCTGAAGCAAGAAATCCAAACATTACATTCTGAAACTGTATGCTTTGAATGTCCCACTGAACCATTTCTTTTCCAAAAATCCTGCCATAAGAAAGGAATTCTCTGATCAGACCGCACAAAATCCAGAGCCCCCATACTGCGGCCGACTGTCTTAATAAATCGTCGTCTTCTCTTCCTTTCCATAAAACGTGTCTTGCACACAGCAATCCCAAAATCAGATGAATTCCCCATAATTTCAGGCTTCTCTCCCATCCCAGGAATGCATAGGCAAGCTGTAATATGCTGGCACAGACAACTCCTGTCAGCACTAAGACAGAAATTGTCTCACTCCATTCCGGAACTCTATGTTTTAATATTCTTTTTATTTCCTCGGCAAAAATTGCTGAAAAAATGACGAGAATTCCTACAATCATCGCTTCTTGCATTGTTTTTGAGAACAATATGATTCCCAGAGCAATTGCTTCTACCGGAAATTTAGCTTTTTTCACCTTTTTGTTCCTCCATTTACAGATTTTCCTTTAAGAACTCCCATGCCTGATTAATTGCCGTCACAACTGCGGCGGAAGAAACGGTTGCTCCAGAAATACCGTCTATTGCTGTCCCTTCTTGCTCTTTTGCTTCCGGTAAGGTCTGCTCTGGTATCTGTGCCGCTTGCGCCAGACAACTCCTAGTCAGAGAAACAAAATTAGAAACAGAAATACTGACTCCAGCTATCGTATCAATCTTTCCCGTGTAATCCGGCGTAATTCTTTTCAGAGACTGATCCTCTACCACTGCATCTCCAAGAGCCTTTGCCTGTTCTGCCCACGACAGTCCATCTTGTGTCATCTGATACGTTCCTTCTTCTGACATCTTACTTTTTGACTGTCCATCTTCTGACACGCTGTCCCACGTAACACTTTGGATCGTTCCATTCTCAATCACTACTCTGACTTGATCTGTAAATCCATTTTCATCTGCCGTCTCCCACGATTTTTCATACGTTCCGTCTATCAGCACAGCATTCTCCAGAAAGTCTCCGTCTGTCTCTGCCACCATACCATTGAAAGATACAGGTGCCGCTATATCCGAAAACTGCTGTAAAAAAGCCTCTTCTGTTACCTTTGATCCTACTCCTTGCGTTTCATTTTGTTCCTTGATACTAACGTTCAAAATCTTTTTCGCATTCTCATCAAACGTGATATCTACTATTATCTCTCCGCCATATCCTTGTGCTTTCGAGGTGATCTGATACGTATTTGCTTTCGTTTTTCCGGCGCGCAAAATTCCTTGACTGCCTGTCACATCCAGCTCTGTTTCCAGTATTTCTTCTGTTTCCATACTGTTTGATCCGTTTTCTATTTGCTGTGTCAAAGCGTTCGTTCCCAGTACAATGCCAAATGAAAGCGCCGCCACGATCACTAAAGATACAATACCTTGCAACTGTCTATTGTTCACTTCTTTGTCCTCCATCTTTCATTTTTATGATACGATGTTTTTCTGCCGTTCCGTAAACCCGATCATTTTCGGTCATCGACAGAATCCCTGCAAGACAGTTTGCCGTCAAAATTCCAAAACAGATCCCTTCTGGATATACACTGAAAATACGGATCCATGCTGTGATCACACCTGCTGCCAACGCAAACAGCAGCTTACCTTTCTGCGATACAAAAGCATAATCGGTAATCATATAGCATCCTCCTAAAATCAGTCCTCCTCCAAGCAGATTTCCAAGGAAATCACCTGTAAACAATCCTTCCCTTCCAAAAACAAAAGTCAAAACCGATACAGATGCAATATAGACGAGCGCAGCCTTGGCATTTACGATTCCTTTCCAGCAAAGATACAAAAATCCAATCAGGATCAGCAGTTTGCTTGTCTCTCCAATTGCTCCCGGAATATCTCCTAAAAACATCTGAAGATATGTGTAACTGCTTTGTGTCTGCTGTTTAGCAGCACTTAGCACTGTCGCCGAAGAAACGCCATCGCTCTTTGGTATCACATACTGCATAATTTCTCCAGACCATACCGTCATCACAAAAAGTCTTCCCATCAAAGCTGGATTGACGAAATTATTTCCGATTCCTCCAAACATCTGTTTTACGACTACAATCGCAAATAAATCAGCTGCAAAGAGAACCCAAAACGGCGTCGTAACCGGCATATTAAAAGCCAGCAGCATGCCAGTCGCCGCTGCGCTCAAATCCCATGCTGTGATCTGTCTTTTTGTGATTTTCTGCCAGCCATATTCTGAAAGGACGCAGACTGCCGCTGAAAACAGCGTCAAAGTCAAGGCACGGAGTCCAAAAAAATAGACGGCTCCGCCCAGTGCCGGTAAAAGAGAAATGACAACATCCCGCATGATTTCTTTTGTACTTCGGCAAGATCTAAGATAAGGCGCCAGATATTCTGTTTTCACTTTTTCTCGCTCCTCTCTTTTCTTTTTTGTCGCACAATTTCACGCGCTTTTACAATCCGGTGTGTCAGTTCCCTTTTTGCCGGACATACATAAGAACAGCATCCGCATGCAATACATTCCGAAGCATACAGCATTTCACATAATTTTTCATCTTCATCTAAATAGGCAATATCAATTTGAAATGGAGCTAAACCTGCCGGGCAGGCACGGATGCAGGCACCGCAGCGTATACATGGTGTTTCCTTTTCTTTTTGAAATAACATTGCAATTACCCCAGACGTTGTTTTCTTGACAGTCGGAAGGGTTTCTCCGTTCCAGTTTTCTGCAACACACTTTCCTGTCATCGGACCTCCTAAAATAATCTTATTCTCCTTTTCACACACTCCGCCGCTTAGCTCCAGCAGCATTTCAATCGGTGTTCCGATTGGAACAAGATAATTGCCTGGATCTTCTACTGCTCCTGTGACTGTCACGATGCGCTCTGTCAGAGGCTGATCTGCAAAAACCGCATCTGCCGCTGCTTTTGCAGTCGCAACATTTGAGACAATCACTCCTACATCTGCCGGAAGTCCTCCAATCGGAACTTCTTTCTTTAATACAGTCTGTATCAGCTGTCGCTCTCCTCCTTGAGGATATCTCGTTGGAAGCAGTAAAATCTGAATTTCTCTGTCATCTTGGTTCTCTTTTTTACCGTTTTCCTTTTGCAATTCCTGTCCAGGATTAAGCAGTTCCTGAAGGAACTGAGCCGCTTCTCTTTTATTGTCTTCGATACATAAAATTGCCTTTTTGGCATCGGCTGCTTTTTTCAGCGCCAAAATTCCATTTAAAACAGCATAACCGTTTTCTATCATCAACCTCTCATCACATGTCAAAAATGGTTCACACTCTGCTGCGTTAATCAAAAGATACGTAATTTCCTTTTTCGTCTCATACTTAAAATACGTTGGAAATCCTGCGCCTCCCATACCTACAATCCCTGCTTCTTTGATCTTTCCAATTATTTCTTCGGCGGACTCTGAAATTTCTTGTATCAATTTTTCCTGATAAGGAAACGATTTTTTCTCTTTATCGATATCCTCTTTTTTGCCTGTAATCATGCACCATGTCTCATCGACTTCTCTTACTGTTCCTGTGATACTGGCATGAAGCGGTATCTTCCAGAAATCCGTCCCAATTTTCTCACCTTTTTTCACAGATTCGCCTTTTTTTACAAAAAAGTTTCCTTCCATTTTTACTTCATCTGGTACAAAATTCCGAATCGGTTTCTCTTTTGTCACTTCTTTGTCTTCTCCGGACGTTGGATGAATCCCGCCCCTCATAGAATCACTTCCCAGCCAAATTTTTTCCTTAGTATTCCTCCTGTATTAAAATTTATACGAAAAGCAGTGAATTCTCTTCTTTTTCTATTTTTCTTTTTTCCAAAGATTTACAATTAAAATTCCGATACTCACTAACAAAAGTGCTCCGACATTTTTCAGACTAAAAGCTTCCTCTCCTTCTCCTAGCATGACTGCTGAGAGAAGCACGCCGATCACTGGATTCATAAAGCCATAGATCGCAACTTTAGAAACATTATTATATTTTAACAAAATCCCCCAGATCGTATATGCCGTTGCTGACAAAAACCCCAGATAAAAAAGCATCATTGCCGAGGGAAATGTAAATCCTGTCACTTTTCCTCCCATCATGATTCCGCATACGATCATAATCAGACCGCCCATAAGGAACTGGTATCCGCTTAACATGACTGGATTTTCCTGCTGAGAATATTTTTTAATGACTGCCGAAGAGCAGGCATAGGAAATTACGGACAGAAAGACAAATCCTTCTCCATTCCACCGAAACTCAAAATCCAAACCGCCTCCGGTCAAATTTGCCGCTACGACGCCTGCAAGTCCCACCAGACAACCTACCAGTTTTGGAAGTGTCAGCTTTTCCTGTCGAAAAATCAAACTGGCCACTAACACAGCAACCAGACTGCCTGTCCCGACAATGATCGCTCCTTTCACGCCGCTTGTATGGGCAAGTCCGATATAGAAAAACAGATATTGCAATACCGTCTGAAACATACTGAGTTTCCATACTTTTCCCCAGGCATCTTTTCTCGGAAATAAAAATCTCTTTTGCAGAATACTTCCAAAGAGAATCACTAAAACTCCCGCAATTGCAAAACGGTATCCGGCAAATAAAATCTGTGATCCTGCTGCATCAGACGGAATCGAAAACATTTCATATCCTATCTTAATACATGGAAAGGCACTGCCCCAAAGAGCACAGCAAATCAAGGCAAGAACAGCCACAATCCAGCTATTTTGTAAATACGTTTCTTTTTTCATTTCTCTTTTTATTCCTTTGCTTAAACTTTTGGTATTTTTTATTTTCTGCTTTCTTTTACCAGCTGCACAATAATTTCCACACATTTGCAGATTCCAAATTCACTGCTGTCCAGAGAAATATGATAGTTTTGCGAAGCCCCCCACTGGCGGTCTGTATAATATCGATAGTTTACTTTTCTCTTTTTGTCTTTCTCATCCAGACGCTTTTTCGGCATCTTATCTGTCTCTCCATACAGTTTTACAATCCGTTCTGCTCTTTTTTCTTTGTCTGCGTGGATAAATACATGCAGACAATCTTTTCGGTCTCTCAAAATATAATCTGAACAGCGTCCTACAATCACACAGTTTCCTTTCTCTGCAAGTTCCAGGATGATCTTCCTCTGTGCCTGCCAGATATAATCACTGATCGACATTCCATTTTGATCTCTTCCAATAAACGCATACGCAAAGAGGCTTTTGGAAGGAGCATCTTCTCCATGATCTTCAATATATTTTTTGTCAAATCCGCTCTCCTGTGCCACTTTTTCAATCAGTTCCTTATCGTAGAAATCAAACCCCAAGATACGTGCCACTTCACGCCCTATCGATCTTCCTCCGCTGCCGAACTCTCTGCTGATCGTGATAATTTTTTTCTCCATACTCTCTTCCCCTTTCTGACAAAATCTGCCATCTTTTATGCCGTTTCCAGCACGTCCAGTGTCTTATGCCTGATACGTCTCATAAAAATCAGAGCAACTGCAAATGCGACTGCTTCTGCGATTGGAAATGCTGCCCAGATGATCTGTTCTGCATTCTGAAATTTTGTAAACATCCATGCAAGAGGCAGAGCTACTATAATCAGCCTCAGTAAAGAGACAATCAGAGAACTGACTCCGTAGCCAAATGCCTGAAAAATTCCCTGGTATGCAATATTAGCTCCGACAAACAAATATCCAAGTGTGATAATCCTGATCGCACGAATGCATAAAGTCTGCGTTTCCGGCGCCACTGCAAAAATTCCACAGATCTGTTTTGCAAAAAGCTGAAGTCCTATTGCTCCGATTAACATGATAATCAGTGTATCTATCATACCATATTTAATTCCTTCATTGATTCTTTTTTTATCTCTTTTTCCATAATTAAATGCAATCATTGGTATCATAGCATTGTTCATGCCAAATGCCGCAAAAAATACAAACTGCTGAATTTTATAGTAGACACCATATGCAGTAACTGCCATACTTGAGACAGTTCCAAAAATAATATTCACCCCATATGTCATAAATGACATGAAAGCCTGCATAATAATTGCCGGAAATCCAATTTTATAAATTTCTTTTATGATTTCTTTCTCAGGTTTGCTGTAAAACAAGCTGGTGTCAAAATCTTTCCTGTTAAATTGATAATGAAACACAGCATCCATCACAAAAGATACTGTCTGCCCGATCACTGTCGCATAGGCAGCTCCTGCAATTCCCATCTGCGGCATTCCGAAATATCCAAAAATCATAATTGGATCCAGCACAATATTTGTAATGGCTCCTGCAATCTGTGCTATTGTGGCAAGCGTTGTCCTTCCTGTCGCCTGCAGCAATTTTTCATAAGTCATATACATCGTAATGCCAAATGAAAAAACAGTACAGATTCCAAGATATGTCCTTCCCAGATCCAGTATGATCGGATCTGCTGTCTGCGTCTTCATATAGACATCTACTCCTGCAATTCCAAAGACTAAAAATACCAGATAAGTACAGATTCCCAAAAACACCGAATTTCCTGCAATTTTACTGGCATGATCCCGTCTTCCCTCTCCAAGGCTTTTTGAAAGTAAAGCGTTGACGCCTACCCCTGTTCCAACTCCGATTGCTACCATCAGCATCTGTATCGGAAAAGCCAGCGTCAGTGCATTGACCGCATAATCTCCCATATTTGCAATCTGTTCCGTATCTTCCATACAGCTTACAAAATAACTGTCTACAATGTTATACAATGCCTGCAGTGCCATGGAAATTACCATCGGCAATCCCATACTTATCAGTAATTTTTTGATGGATATCATTCCCATCTTGTTCATTGAAGCTTGTTGTTCCATATGTTGTGTTCCTCCCATCACTTTGACGACAGTACCATTTTTTAACTGCCGTTTAAACATTTTAAATTTTTTCGCAAAGCAAAAAAAAGACGCAAACCCTTATCTGGATTTACGCCTTTCGCTACTCGATTCCCTATTATTTTATCAATTTTTTATCTTAAAATCAATCTATCTTTGCATATTTCTTTATATCTGAAACAGTTTTTTTGCATTTTGCGTCGTCACTTTTTCAATCTCTTCTTCCGAAATTTCTTTTATTTGCGCAATCTTTTTTACAATTACAGGAAGTTGGGCAGAATCGTTTCTCCTGTCTTTTTTTGAAGAAAGCGGATATAAAAACGGACAATCTGTCTCCAGCAAAATTCTGGAAAGCGGCGTTGCTTTTACAGCATGGTTTAACGCTTCGTTTCCATATGTAATTGCCCCGCCGATTCCAAGATAAAATCCCAGTTCCATATAAGCTTCTGCCTGTCCAATATCTCCGTTGAAACAGTGAATCACTCCTCCTCTTAAAAAGTCAGCGTATTCCCGCATCATCTCAATCGTATCTTCTTCGGCAGCTCTAGAATGGATGATAAGCGGCAGTTTCAGCTCTCCCGCAAGCTCCATCTGTCTGCAAAACCACCATTTCTGATTTTGAGAATGATATTCCTGCCGATGATAGTCAAGTCCCGTCTCACCGATTGCCACTACGCCATCTACCAGTGCAAGATCTCTTAGCTGATGAAGCCTGTCAAGATTCGGATGATCTACGCACTGCGGATGAATTCCCACTGCAAGATAAAAGGTATCGTAAAATGGTCGGATCTTTTTCGCATACTCAATTGCAATTTTATTTGACTCAAACGAAATAGCCGCTTCTATCACTGCTTCAATTCCATTTTTTTTCAGTCCTCTGACAATCTCATCCCGCCCATTATCAAATCTCTCATGTGTGTAATGTACATGTGTGTCAATCATCTGCCCGCTCTCCTTTCTGACATAGAACAGCTTCTTCGCTCTGTTCTCTACCGCTTTTTCTTGTTTTCTTATTATGTTTTCCTGCGATATTGATAACACATTAGATTGTAACACACTTCCCACTACAAATCCATAAAAATAAAGATCTTCTACAGAACGTGCACCGATTGCCACATAAATTAGAAAAAGACAGTTATTGGATGTCAGAACCCCATTTAAAAGGAACGGCAGAATTGATTACTCTGTTTTCGGGATGCATCGAAGTACAGGTGTCTGAAAAACATTTTATTATCAAAAAAGAAGAAAGTATCCGTTTTCAAGCGGATACCGTTCATTCTTACAGAAATATCGAACAAGACACTGCCTGTCTGCATATGATTTTGTATCATCCGTAACTAGGTCCCATAATCAATCACAATCTTTTGACCGCTCTGGATGAAAATCATTCCTATTTATAATTTTAGACTAAAAAAAATCAGCTGTCTGATACCGCATTGCTTTGCAAACTCTAATAAGACATGGTATAGTCTCTGTCCAAGGTGATGCGGTTTTCCTCTGTAAACTTCATATACAAAAAATTTTTTTTAAACTCCGATTCCATTTCCAAAATTCATCCATTTTCATTGATTCCTTTCTTTTTATTTTTCAGGCAAAGGAAAGGCGTTCATACTTCATCCATCAATAATACATTTATCTTCATTCTTTCATCTGTCGCATCAATCTGGATCATTCCTTGATATTTTTCTGCCACGTTACGGATAATCTGCATTCCAAATCCATGAATTTCTTTATTTTCTTTCGTTGTGAGAAAATTTGGATTTTCTTTCAGAGGATTTTCCGCCACGCTATTCTGAATCATAATTTGAAAATATGCCCTGTTTTTTTCCAGCATCAATTCTACTTTTTTCTCTTTTGTCTTCGACGCAGCGTCCACCGCATTGCTCCCCAGATTAAAAAGAAGCATATTCAGATCATACAGAGCAATATTTTTGATTTCTGCATTTTTTATCTCCATTGTCAGCTCTACTTCTTTTTTTTCAGCCAGATAACGAATCTGATTCAGAATCGCATTGATCCGGTTGTCCTGTGTATAAATCTGAAAATATTCATAATTTTTTTCCATATCATGAATATTTTGTAGATATCGATGAAGCTCTTCATAATTTTTTTCCATCAAAAGATTGTCTATGCAAAAAAGATGCGCTTTATAATCATGTTTAAATTTTCGAAGAGAATCCTGCATTGTCATAAGCTGTGTCATATACTGTTCCTGAGTGTCAATATAGTTTTTCTGGCTGATTCCGATCTGAGTTCTCTTTAAATTCGTCTCCATTAAGTAGATCATATAATAAAATAAAATTGGTACTAAAAAACAGAAAATAACAATTACTAATGATAATATCATTTCTTTGATATTATCTTGATATGTACGAATAAAAAAAAGAATTATATATTCAAAAAAACAAGTTCCTCCTAATAGATACCAATGTTTTTGTAATTCATAATGACTATCATAAATAGAATAGTTTAATAAAATTTTTACTGCTAATAATAAAGGAATTTTTAAAATAATCCTTCTAAAAATATAAATAAATAAAAATAAAGAGTAATTTAAAATTACAATTTCATTTACAATTCTTGTTATAATCACACCAATCGTTTCTAATGAAAGTAAAATAATATAAGGGAGTCCACATATTAATAATTTAATATGTACACTTCCTTGTTTAAACAAAAAAGTGTAAAGAAATGGAATTAATAGTAAAAGAAATTGCCATAAATTTACATTATTTTCTGAAATATAATCCCCCAATTGTGTTAATATTGTCATCAAAACAGCTATGATAATCCATAAATATTGAAAATTTTGTTTTTTTGGACTAAAAAACTTATGTAAAAAGTAAATACTTATCAACGCATCTAAAAATTGACCACATACATTTATAATTTGGACTATCGGATAACGAGCATACATTATGTTGCCCCCTTTGCTCTTAGTTCCGTATCACTGTGTTAAAATATTACATAACTTTTGTTTCAATTCTGTTACCATTCCTCTACGAATAGGCAATTCTGTCTTATCTAACATTACAAGATGATCATACTTTACAGCAAATACTTTTTTTATATTTACAATATAAGATTTATGACAACGAATCATTCCATACGGTTCTAATTTTTTTTCTATGCTTTTAAGTGAACAACGCAATAATATTTTATTATCTTTAAGTACTACGTTGACATATTTCTCTTTTGCTTCTAAATAACAGATAGAATCCAGTAAAAAATTATGTTCATATCCAGCTTCATCTAAAATTTTACAGCTTTGTTTCTGCTGTTCTTTCTCACATGTAAGACTGGAAAGATCTTTGATTACTCGTGCCATATCATCCTGAAAGCAGGATTTGCGTACAAAGGAAAATGGATGGGCACGAAAACTCTGGAATACATATTCTTCTTTTGCCGATACAAAAATAATCCGAGTCTGTGTATTTTGTTTATAAATTCGTTCGGCGAGATCAATTCCGTTCATCTCAGGCATATCAATATCCAAAAAACAAAGATCATATGTATATTCTCTCATATATTTCAGCATAACACTGACTGACTGAAAAATATTTATTTTAAAATTAATTCCGTATTGAAGAAAATTTTTCTCAATATATTTATTAATTGCTATCAATGACGCTTTTTCATCATCACAAACTGCTATTCTCTGAAATTCCATCTTTCAAACCCTCCCTCTCCATAAATTACGATTATCCAAACAGCCATTTCCTGGTATTATTATAACAATATTTCCTCTTATTGACAATGTCCCCATTACAGTGACAGCTGTAAATTTCTAGAATTTTTCAATCTGTATTTTCTCAACTCTCTCTTTCCATACAGCACGATATTTTCTATCTCTTTTTTCCGTCTGCAAAAAGAGTAAGGTATCTCTTTTACTATACCTTACTCTATAAAAAACGTTGTTGCATAATCTTTTTATTATGAAAATATGTCTATTTATTCTTCAAATGTTACACGTCCCCAAAGGCTTGGATTTTTGTTAATATCTTCCGTTCCACACCAGCTCATTTGTACGGAAGATTGGGTATTTGGAAATGGATAGTCGTTATCAGTAATGCAAAAATTAAAGTTAATCGTATCGCCAGCTGCAGGTACATACTGCTCAATATAATCATTTGAAAAATTGTTCCATGGAATCACTGCCTCAAAGATAAATCCTCCTTCCGTCGTGATATATCCTTTTTCATATCCTTCCAAAACATCTGTATTTTCTTCCATTCCCTTAGAAGTAAATCGTGCTAGTTGTTCCCTTTCAATCATAGAACGATCAAAAGCAGTATACCAGTTCTGATTGTCCATCATTAAATACAGCAAAAAATCATTTGTTTCATACACAGTACGTTTTGGATCAGCATCTGGATTTGTCGAAATGTATATTTTAAAATTATCTTCCATATCATGCGACAAAAGTCCCACGGCTCCGAAACTAGATGCTTCTTTTGCATCTACTGCAAGATACAAGTTTTCTTCATCCCACATCAGATAAGTACTGCAACTTACGTCCGTTTCGCCAAGCCAAGCATCAGTATCACGGATTACTTGGGATGCATCCTTGATTTCTATTGGAGATGCCAGATTCCATTCACTTAAGTCTCCGTCAGCCGTAATTCGACTTTCAGCACGATATGCACTGGCAGACGGCTGCCCTGATATTTCCTCCGCACATACACTGGAAAAACAGGTTCCCAAGCATATCATCATAATACCTGCTGTCGATAATACTTTCTTTCCCATTGTCATTTCTTCCTTTCTTCTGTTGTATCACTGAAATGGGCGCTACTATTTCAGCAGCGCCCATAGGATATTCGCCTTATGACGACTCCTGAGTATTTTCTACCCTCATATCAATTCATATCTTTATGCAGTTCTAACTTAATTTTGATTATTCTACGATAATTGTCTCACTCATATCGCCGACCGTAATCACATGTTCTCCTGCTTCCAGAGTCAATTCTACTGTAATTACACGGAACTGGTCTGCATCTAGCGCTACAAATTTTTCTGCTACTACAGTATCTCCATCTAATACCTGAACTGTTACATGTCCGTCTCCACCATTATTCTTTGCAACGAAGTTAATTTCAAACGGAACGCCTGCTTGCTGATTTGCATTGACTGCTACGATTCCAAGATTGATTCCTCGATTTGTTTCTATCTCCCTTTCTTCTGTAGTCTGTGGTACACTCAAAAGACTTAATTCGATTTCGGCGGGATCACTGTAACTCATACCATAATCTGTCGTCCATAGCACATCACCTAAGTTGTTTGGCATATCAATAGTCGGATTTTCTTTTGCTAGCATCGCCATATACAGACGAGTCTTAGTATCTACACCAATATCGTCTTGTAATTCTCCCCAAGACAAAGTATAATCATCTGCATTATAAGCCGTCTCATATAATGTGCTTCCCGCAGGTTCCTTCTCTCCAAATAACATTTGAGCAGTAACAGAAGGTGTAGCATAACGATAAAAGTTTCCAACAGAAGATCCATGATCTGGTGTATTACTATATGTTTGCATTAAAATAGCATCACAATTCTCAACTTGCTCTAATCCTGGTTCAGCAGTAACAGTACCTTCAAAGATCAGTACAATCGGTTTTTCTGCTATTTTTGCATCTTCTACCATATAATAATAATTCTCATCAAAACTCGTTACATGGAAAATACAAACATCTGCTTCTTCCATAGTTTCAACAATAGTACCAAATGCACTAAGAGCTGCTGTATCACTTGTCTGGATATCTTCTGTTGTGCTATCTACATATATCTTTGTACCTTTAGTTAATGGAAGGATATTGTTATCATTTTTTAACAAAATAGTAGACTCTACCATTAACTGTTCTTCCATTTCTGTAATCTCACTGCGACGTGCACGATTGATATCGTCATTATTCATTACGGCAAACTGTTCTGCTTGATATTCTTCTGAACCAATCAATGCTAAGGCTTCTTCCCAATCTGAATATGGATCTTCAAATAATCCCAGTTCAAATTTATTACGTAGAACGCGTGCTACATGCTCATTAAAATCTTCTTCTGTTACCAATCCTTCATCTACTGCCTGTACAATCAGATCTGGATAAGCACGACACATAATTTCTTCTTGATAAATATCAAAATCGGTACCTTTAACTACTCCAGTACAACTAAACATATCAATGCCTGTGTTTAAAATTAATGCATAACGCTCTACTTCTGATAGAGTAGAAATATCTATACCGTCAGAGTTTACACCAGTAAATCCCATAATACGGCTAATATCCAGTGGCCAATCAAGGCAGATTACACCGTCATATCCCAGATCATCGCGCAAAAGTGAATAAGTTGCAGGATCCATATATCCCTGTACACCATCTGTTATTCCTTCATTATTATTTGTCATAATGTAATCGGTACCAGCATCTACAACTGCCTGCCATCCTACCATCCAGCTGTCAATCAAATTTGCTGGAGATTTTGCATCAACGTAAGCATTACGACCACCGCGGGCAATAAAATGTTTCGAATGAGCACTCCATCCATTGTCCTGATAAGCATTTGTTTCAATCGCAGACATCGTCGCAATATAGTTAGGATCATCCCCATAAAAACTGCCGATTTCATTTCCATATCCATGGAATACTTGATTATAACCCAGTGCTACAGATTCTTTAGAATATTCAGAGACTAAATCATATAGCAGTTCTTCATCATGTGCTACACCTAATGCATAATGTGGCATATCAATCATCCCACCCCATGTATTATAAGAACGATCACCTGAAAATACACACGGAATGCCAAGGCGTGTATCTTCTGCTATACTCTGAATAGAATTAAGTAAATCTAATTGATCTTTTGGATTTCCCGTCAAAGCTGCAATAAATGTAGTAACGTTAGCATCCTGAATTTGATAAGCCATAGGTTGAACATTCGTTCCACTTACCTCTACTAAAGTATCCATAGAATATAAACAAGTTTCCGGATCATCTACGTATGGAATGCCATGAACAGAAACATTCGAACGTTCTTCTACGTCATTAGCCAGATCTGTAACCGTACTGCCATTACTTCCAAAAATACAAGAAAAAATCAATGTACCTGCTTTTTCTTCAACATTCATCTGGGAAATCAAATCCTGAACACGCGTTTCTACATCGTTGCGCCAGTCTTCATAAACATCCAGCTCTCCGTCTTTATCCAGATCACGGAAATACAGACCATCTGCCTGTAAAAATCCGTTCTCATTGTTACTGCTTAGCCGAACTTGTTCCCCATTCTCTTCGATGTAATAAAATCCGGAAGAACTTTCTAAAATTGCGGAAGCTTCTTCTGCTAAAACCGGAACGCCAATGGCACTTGCTACCATAGCTGCTGAAAGTATCACAGGAATTTTTTTCATAACTTAACACCCTTTCTCTATATCAGTTTCCCATATACATATTTTCTTTCATCAGTTTCATACCTTCTTTAGAAAACTCTGCGCAAAGATTTCTTTTTCAGTCGCCCTTAAGCTGTCTAGATTATAATACCGTTCCCGTTATTTGTGCAAGTTTCATGTCATAAAGTGCAAATTTTTGTCTTTAACTGTAAATATCGTTGAATATTATTCCTTATTTTATTTATTTTCTATCTATTTTGCACTCATTTTTTTGATAACTCAAAATTAGTCTCATTTCTGTTGCAATTTTATTATCATCCTTCAGAGTTCTCCCGTTTTTCAAACTTAGTGAAAAATCCTCTAGAAGCCAGTCCAATCATACACACAATCAATCCGCTTGGAATCAATACCCAATAGACTCTGTTAGAAAACTGATCAAACAAGGCTCCATAAACAATCTGTCCTACCGGCTGCGCACACATAGAAAGAGTAAACACATAGGACATTATTTTTCCCATCAAATGTTCCGGTGTGCGTTTCTGTATCATGGAAATGGCATAAGTAGAGAAAAAGCTGCACCCAAGCTGGCAAACGCAGAACATTACCAGCAAAAGCAGATACCGTCCAAAAGCGCCTGCCGGCAGCAGGAAAGTGACACCGCATAAAATCAGACATATCCCAAAACTCACAAATACAAGGGACAAATAGCGTAACCTCAGTTTTTTTGCCAATACCGCAACACACAGACTTCCCAAAACAGATGCAATCCCCATCGCGCTTTCGGCCATACCATAGTACGTAGCGGAAAGCCCCAACACTGTACGTACCAAATAGGGAAAACCTATCACAGCTGTCCCAGCCACAAACAAGCTCACGATTGCGGCTAAAAGAAGCATCTTCAAAATGATGGGCTGTTCCCGGCACAAAAAGCGCATACTGACAGAGAAATCTTCTTTAATGATCGCGCCAATCCTCATGGTGTGTTCGGGTTTTTTATAATCTAACCGGATAAAGCATTCAAGCAAGGCAGTGACAAAAAAGCACACTACCGCTGCATAGAATACCGGCTGGATTCCAAATGCAGTATAGAAGACACTTCCTAAAAACGGGGTAATTAAGGAAGCAATCGAAGCTACCTGATTGACAACAGCATTTCCTTTTACAATATTATCTTCCGAAAGAATTTGAGGGACACAGGCTTGTACAGTAGGCGATTCAAAAGCACCCAGCACAGATAGAATGATAAGCAATATGCCGATAATGAAAATATCATGTCCAAATAACATAGCCAGACCGGCAATGAGTACAGATAACCCGGAAAGAGTATCCAGAGCTACCATGATATTACGGCGATTCGCCCTGTCTGCAAGAATACCGCCGAATGGAGACAATAAAATCGTCGGAAGCATCGCCAGAGCCAACAGCCTGGCAAAAACAGAAGCTGATCCGGTTTGCTCCAGCACATACATAGACAGAGCAAATTTCAGCGTATAATTTCCTATCAGGGAACTGACCTGTCCTAAAATCAAAAAAGTAAAATTACGTGTAAAAAGTTTCTGCTTCATTTTTTCCTCCTGAATATCAATATCGGCAACAGCTCCGTCACAAGACCGGTACCTTCTAATCCAGCACACCGCATAGCGGCGGTCCTGCGTTCTCTACACGCAAGATGTTTTGCACCGGTCAGAAGCCCGATTTCAGCGACAGTGAAAATTCCTCTTGTGGTAAAGTGCAATAAGTGGCTTTTATTGTATTTACCAGTGATACCTCTTTCCAAATCATCTGCTTCTGTTTTAATTCCACGCTCAAACCACGCAGTGATATCCTCTACTTTTTGATTAAATTCTCTTTTTGTCATTATTTACACCTCCATTTTTTCAACTTGATCACATATCTTTTACGACCAGTACTGCGCTGATTTCTTTCCTTGCTTCCCCCTCTCCTCAATACCATACGTCGGTATGTATATTTTTTCAAAAAATGCGGTATTACTATGATACCGTCCGAATGAATGTATATTTCTAAAATAAAATTGCCTTACGGCAACTTTATTTTTCGTCTGGCATTTTTTCAAAGAATTCTTCCACCAACGCATAAATAGAATCATCCATCAATGGTACCCCCATTTTTTCCAACATATCACCAAGAAAACGAAACTTGTGCTTCATTCCTTCTTTATCAGTTGGAAAAACTGAAGGCAGCAGCCACAAGCTGGTGAGCAATGGCATTAATTCTGCGATCTCTTTGGTATACTCAGTATGCAAAGAGCCGTCTTGATTTCCCTCTTCTAGCAATTCTTGGTAATACGGGGTTAGAACACGCCGATTGGACTCAATCATCTCCACTAAAAGATGAGGATTTCTTGTAAGAGGAATTGACTGTATTGTCATGCTGGTACGTGCTTCATCTGATTGATTCAGTCGGATAGCCTCTTGCAGCTTTTGCAGACCATTCAGATCGGAACGCTTTCGAACTTTCTCAAAGGGATTATTTGCTAAAAACATCCGGTCGCCTACCGCATCCATAATCTCCTCTTTCGATTTGAAATGATGATAGACTGCTCCTTTCGATAAACCGTCTAATTCATTAACAATATCCTGAATGGTGGTATTGTCGTATCCTTTTTTCAAAAAAAGGCGTTGGGCTGCGTCAAGTATTTTTTCTACTGTTACTTCGGGATATTTATTTCGAGCCATGCCCTGCCCTCCTTCCATCAACATACATTCAGTATGTATTTATTATATCTGCTGAGAAATTTCTTGTCAAGATACATTCGTTTGGTATTTTTATATTTCCAGACTGGGTGATAGTCTGCCGGTTGCTGGTTGGGAGACTCTTTGTACAGTCAATACGCCAATGGCTCCAACTGGGGCACCGAATAGCAAACCAATCAAAATTTCCCTCAGCAAATATTCCATACCATACCTCCCCTATGCAAAAAAGAGAGACCATGATACCTCTCTTTCATCCTCTTATGCAAGACTGCGGTACTATTTTATTCCTCTGCTAACTGCTCATACACCATAAAGTAATCCACATGAGTTTGATAGATAACAGTCCGCTATTCCACTCAAAAGAAATATGATAAAATAAAAAAACTACTATTGACTCTCTCGTTGCGTAATGGTTTACGATTGAAAATGAAGGAGGATCTATGAAAACTGTTAAAGATGTGTCGGAGATAACCGGAGTAAGCATACGGACGCTTAGATATTATGACGAAATAGGCTTATTAAAACCGACAAAATTAACAAATTCCGGCTACCGCCTTTATGACAATAAGGCATTAGAAAAGTTGCAAGAAATTATGTTCTTTAAAGAGTTGGAAATTCCATTGGTTGATATAAAAAAAATTATGGAGACCCCCAATTATGACAAAGAACAGGTGTTATTGGCTCAAAAAAATTTTCTTGAAAGAAAGCGAAATAGGTTGAATGGAATTATTGAGTTGATAACAGACGTAATGAAAGGAGTAAATACCATGAGCTTTGAAGCATTTAATAACGATGATATTCAAAAAATGTTAGACCATGCCATAACAGTTATGTCTAAAGAAGTACTTAAAGAACAAATTGAAAAATACGGAAGTGAAGAAAAATACAGAAAATATTTAGCGAGCGGCTTCGCAAACGAGCAGACTACAGCTGATTTAATTAAATGGTACGGAAGCAAAGAAAAGGCTATAGAAGCCGTATTGCAGTCTACAGGAAATACAGAAGATTTTAAACCGGAACAAGATGAAAATGAGATCATTTACAGGCAGTTTATGACCGCAAAAATGGAAAATAATGACCAGTTAGCACAAGAAGCGGTCGCAATGCTTGCAGCAAATTACAAAAAATTATTTCATTTGGATAATGCAAGAAATATTCTGCTTGATTTAGCAAAGGAATATTCGTCTCATAAAAAATTAGCTGAGGTTACAGATAAGCAGTACGGAATAGGTTGCGCAGAATATATTGCCAATGCAATTAAACTTTATTACGGGATTTAAGAAATCGCCAAACCAGCTTTTAACATAACACACTTCCTTCTGGCATGACCTTCCCTTTATCTTCAAAGCCTCCTTTTGAAATTCATTTTTACGATTCAAGTATACTAATCCTTTAATTATATATTAAATAATTATTTTTTATCTTTTTTCATAATTGAAATTTATATAATTTAGCGTCATACTTTATCATTAGGAGGCGATCCAAATGGAATTTCGTTTATTAGAATATTTTTTAGCTGTAGCAAGAGAACAAAATATTACCGCAGCGGCACAATCCCTGCATATCTCTCAGCCAGCTTTATCCACACAACTGAAAGCAATGGAGACAGAACTGGGAAAGCAGCTGCTCATTCGCGGTGTAAAGGGGTCGCGCAAAGTTACTTTGACGGAAGAAGGAATGATTCTTCGTAAACGAGCAGAAGAAATGCTCTCACTTATGCGACGCACAGAAGAAGAAATCACTCGCTCTGGTGAAGCCATTGTGGGTGACATATATATTGGCGCAGGTGAAACAGACGTCATTCGCTTGTTTTCCCAAGCCGCAAAAAAGCTGCAAGAAGACTATCCATACATTCATTATCACATTACCAGCGGTAATGCAGAGCATGTACTCGAATATCTGGATAAAGGGCTGATTGACTTTGGGCTATTGTTCAGTCAAGTTGACTTACAAAAATATGAAGCAATTCCGGTTCCTGTAAAAGATACATGGGGCGTACTGATGCGCAAAGATTCTCCCTTAGCTCAGAAAGAAAGCATTACCCCAGAGGATTTGTGGGATAAACCTTTAATTATTTCTCAC
>CALWCS010000011.1 GCA_944376425.1 uncultured Lachnospiraceae bacterium
GGTTCGAATCCCTCCGGGTGTGTTTTTCTTTTATCTATTTTAATTTTCTGACAATAGAGAAAGAAAGAAAGGACAAAGCAGAAAAGGAGGTAAACGAAGTGGATAATTTTAGAGAATGGATATCCGATCATCTAAGATATATCCTGCTTGGTTTGGCAGTTATTCTGGTTCTGGTAGTAGTAATTTTTGCAGCACGTTTGATAATGAATGCGGTGGGGGAAAGAAATTCGTCAGACAATGTGCAGGTGACAGAAAATCAGGAACCAGCGACATCAGATGAAACGCAGACAGATGAGACCGGAGAAGGAGAAACGAGCAGTACAGAGGGACAGCAAGGGACACTGACAAGAAATGATCCGGAAATTTTGGCAATCGTTCAGAAGTATTATACAGCCCATCAGGAGCATGATACGGTAACCTTACAGCAGATTGTAAATCCATATACAGAAGAAATGGAGAATGAACTGGATGATGATTCCATTATCAGTTATAATAATATCGAGACGTATTCGCAAGCAGGACCAAAAGAAGGCTCCTATATTGTCTGTGTTTACTATGAACAGGAAATTGAAAACTTAGACACTATGGTGCCGCAGCTGGCTCTGTTGTATCTGAGGACAGATGAGGAAGGATTCCTTTATATAGCTGATCCGAATGAAGATGAAGAAACAACGCAAGCAGTGGAAGACTTTTCTGAACAAGCTGAGGTGGTAGCGATTATCGATGACACAAAAGAAAAGACAATCGAACTAAGAGATTCTGATGAGGGAGTGAGAAACTGGCTTGAGCAGATGGCATCCTCAGACGGAGAGACGGAAGCACAGACAAATCAGGAAAGCAACTCTGTGATGTATGTCAACGCAGACGATGTCAATGTCCGCGCATCAGCAAGTACAGATGCGGAGATTCTAACTGTCCTTTCTCAGGGAGATGAAGTAACTGTTTTAGGAGATTCAGGAGAAGAATGGACCAACATCCAGTTTGGAGAAATCACAGGATACGTTGCCACAGAGTATCTTTCAGAACAATAAAAGAAGCAGGGTAGGACAAAGAGCCTATCCTGTTTTTGATTTCGTTTAGAAAATAAATAAAGTATATTTTAAAAGGTTTGTTACATACTAACAAAAGAAGGAGGTAAGAGCGGCGGATTTTCATCGTGACATCAATAAAAATATAGTGTATAATAAAGAAGTTATGATAAGCAAAGATACAGAAGGCTGCACATAGAAATACAGAAAAAGACAAAAAATGTTTTTTGAAAGCAGCTCTATTACATAAACATAAGAAGAAATGAGGAACAGATTATGTGTGGTATTTGCGGATTTATCGGAAAAGTCCAAAATCAGGATGAAATTTTAACAAATATGATGAATGTGATAATTCATCGCGGTCCTGATTCGGCAGACAAATATATTACAGAAGAAGCAGCGCTTGGATTTCGGAGACTGAGTATTATCGATCTGGAAAATGGTTCTCAGCCGATTGTAAATGAGACTGGTGAGATGGCTTTAGTATTTAACGGAGAAATTTATAATTTTCAGGATTTAAGAAAAGAATTGGTAGAAAAAGGGCATACGTTTAAGACACATACAGATTCGGAAGTTCTCCTTCATGGATATGAGGAATGGGGCGAAAAACTGTTAGACCGCGTGCGAGGGATGTTTGCTTTTTTAATCTGGGACAATGTAAAAAAAGAAATTTTTGCAGCGAGAGATTTTTTTGGAATTAAGCCATTTTATTATGCGGTTGTGGACGGGGTTTTTGTATTCGGATCTGAGATAAAAAGCATTTTAGAGTATCCTGGATATAAAAAAGAATTAAATGAAACAGCAATGGAACATTATCTTTCTTTTCAGTATTCTGTTTTAAATGAGACTTTCTTTAAAGGAATCTATAAATTGGATCCGGGACATTTTTTACGTTTTGAAAAAGGAAAGGTATATAAGACACAATATTTTGATCCCACCTTGGATCCTAGTCTGAAAATGTCTGATGAAGAACTGATAAAAAAGCTGGATAAGGTCATTAAAGAATCAGTGGACGCTCATATGATTGCCGATGTAGAAGTAGGAGGATTTTTGTCAAGCGGCGTAGATTCAAGCCTTGTAGTCAGTGAATTTTCAGCGGAAAAGACATTTACAGTTGGATTTATCAGTGAGACAAGCAAATACAATGAGGCATCCTATGCAAAAGAGCTTGCTCAACATCTTGGACTGGAACATTATTCTAAATTGATCAGCAGAGAAGAGTATTGGGATGCAGTTCCAAAAGTGATGTATCATCTGGATGAACCTTCAGGAGATCCGGCAGCAATTGCTCTATATTTTGTGGCACAGGAAGCTGCCAAAAAAGTAAAGGTTGTCACCTCAGGAGAGGGCGCAGATGAATTGTTCGGAGGATATAAAATTTATTTGGAGCCTGATTCCTTAAAATATTATCAGATCCTTCCAAGAAGACTGAGAAAAAAGATTGGTGCATGGGCTCAAAATGCTCCTCATGTAAAAGGAAGAAACTTTTTGATTCGCGGCAGCAAAACAGTAGAAGAACGGTTTATCGGAAATGCCAATTTGTTTTCTTATGAAGAGAGAAGAAGAATTTTAAAACACCCGACTGGTGCAGAAACACCGCAGGATCTTCTAAAAGACTGCTATGCAAAAGTTTCAAAACTAAATGACGCAAGTAAGATGCAGTATATTGATTTAAAAAATTGGCTGCCGGGCGATATTCTGCAAAAAGCGGATAAGATGAGTATGGCGCATTCTCTGGAGTTAAGAGTGCCGTTTTTGGACCGGGAAGTATTTGCTTTGGCAAGAATGCTTCAGCCAAAGGCAAAACAAAGAAAAGAGAAGAAAAAACGTGTGACAAAGTATATTTTTCGAAAAGTCGCAGAACTGCATTTGCCGCAGAAAACATCTGAGAAAGAGAAATTGGGATTCCCGGTGCCGATTCGGGTATGGCTTGCCGATGATCAGGGATATGAGATGATGAAAAAAGAGCTGGAAAGCGATATCGCAAAGCAATTTTTTCATACAGAGGAACTTGTAAAACTGCTGGATGACCACAAATCAGGAAGAGATGATAACAGCAGAAAAATTTGGGTAGTTTATGCATTTCTTGTATGGTACCGTGTATTCTTTACAGAAAAGAAGACGGCATAACAGAAAAGAGCGGACCTTATCATCAAGGTCCGCTTTCACTATTTATCTGGCAGTTAGATGAAAATGAGGAAAAAACGGGATGATAATCAAAGATAAAGGACAGCAGAAACTAGAAAAAAAAGATAAGGAACAGTTTATCCGTCTCAATAAGTTTTTAGCAGAGTCAGGTATCTGTTCAAGAAGAGAAGCCGACCGCATGATTGAGGAAGGTTTGGTCAGTGTAGATGGAAAAAGAGCAATACAGGGAATGAAAGTTTTGCCGACACAGGAAATTTTTGTACAGGGGAAAAAAGCGGAACGGGAAAAAGAAATGATTTTACTTGCTCTTTATAAACCGGTCGGTATTATCTGCACAACAGAGAAAAAATGGGGAAAAAATAATCTGGACGATTTTCTTCATTATCCAAAAAGAATTTTCTCAATCGGACGACTTGATAAAGATTCCGAAGGACTGCTTTTGATGACAAATAACGGAGAAATTTTGAATAAAATTATGCGCGCTGGAAATTATCATGAAAAGGAATATGAAGTGACAGTAAATAAGGAAGTGACAGAAAATTTTTTAGAATCTATGGCATCTGGAGTTCCTATTTTAGGGACTGTGACAAGAAAATGCAAAATAGAAAAGACAGGAAAAAATACGTTTCGAATTATTCTGACACAGGGATTAAATCGTCAGATACGCAGAATGTGTGAAGCATTGGGATATCGGGTGACAAAGTTAAAAAGAATCCGTATTATGAACATCTGGCTGGGAGATCTAAAACCAGGTACTTACCGGGAAGTAACAGAAAAAGAAAAGGAGATTCTGTACAGACAGCTTCAGACATCTTCTAATATGCCAGTATTTATGAGAAAGGAAAGGGCAAAGGAGCATTGAATCAGAGAATTGAAGAATTAAAACAAGCAATTGCATATCACAGCAACCGATATTACAATTTAGATGATCCGGAGATTACAGATTATGAATATGATCAGATGATGCTGGAATTAAAAAAGCTAGAGAAGGAACATCCAGAAGAAGTTACACCAGATTCTCCAACACAGAAAGTTGGAGGAACGGCAAAACGGGAGGCTGGGATTTTAGTACGACATCGTGTGCCGATGTTAAGTCTTCAAGATGTATTCTCAAAAGAAGAAGTCATGCAGTTTGTAGAAGATATGCAGGAACAGCTAGATGATCCGGAATTTGTTGTGGAGACGAAAATTGATGGACTCTCTCTTGGCTTGCGTTATGAGAATGGAGAACTTAAGCTGGCAGTGACAAGAGGAGATGGTATCTTGCAGGGAGAAGATGTGACAGAAAATGCAAAAGTAATTCGAGATGTCAAACAGAAGTTAAAAGATCCTATTCCTTATATCGAGATCAGAGGAGAGGTCTATATGACAGAGGCGGCATTTGCAGCAGTAAATGAAAAACAGGAGCTCCTTGGAAAAAAACTATTCGCAAATCCCAGAAACTGTGCAGCAGGCACTTTAAGACAGTTAAACAGTAAAGTAACAAAAGAAAGAGGACTGTCTATGTTTGTTTTTAATATACAGGAAGTACATGGAAGAGAATTTAAAACACATATAGAGGGATATGAATATTTAAAGAAAAATGGAGTAAAAGTAATAGAACATTATAAAGTATGCAAAACAGCGCAGGAAGTCTGGAACGCGATTGAAAAAATAGGAGAGGAGAGAGGAAATCTTGCCTATGACATTGACGGAGCGGTAGTAAAGCTAAACCGTATAGCAGATCGGGAAAAAGTAGGGCAAACTTCTAAGGTTCCTAAATGGGCAGTCGCTTATAAATATCCTCCGGAAGAAAAGGAGACGACACTCTTAGACATTGAGCTGGGAGTGGGAAGAACGGGAAGAATTACCCCGACAGCTGTGCTTTCTCCGGTTCGTCTGTGCGGAACGACTGTCTCAAGAGCCACTCTTCATAATCAGGATTTTATAGATGAACTTGATATCAGAATAGGAGATACCGTTGTAGTCTATAAATCAGGAGAAATTATTCCTAAAATTAAACGGGTGGTCAAAGAAAAACGCCCACAAGGGACAGTGCGGTACCAGATTCCTGACTATTGTCCGGTCTGCAAAGCAAAGACAGTCAAGGAAGAAGACACGGCAGATATTCGATGTACCAGCCCGAATTGTCCGGCACAGTTAGAACGTCATATTATTAATTTTGTCAGCCGGGATGCGATGGATATTAAGGGATTTGGAACTGCCTATATCGAAGAGCTTTCCAGACAAGGATATTTAAGAGATATTGCGGATATCTATGAGCTGAAGAAATATCGGGAGGAACTGATTGAAAAAGGAATTATAGGAAAAGAAAAAAATACCGATAAACTGCTTGATATGATTGAACAATCGAAACAAAATGATTTGTCAAAACTTTTAACCGGACTTGGTATTTTGAATATTGGCAAAGCGACAGCCAAAGCACTGGCAAAACATTTCAAAACGATGGATGCGATTGAGCAGGCAGGAGTGGAAAAGTTGACTGAAGTTCCGGATATCGGAGAGATCAGTGCAGAATATATTTGTGCTTTCTTCAAAGATGAAAAAAATCAGATTATTTTAAAGAGATTAAAAGAAGCAGGAGTGAATATGAATTCACAAGAGACAGGGGGAGATGAGAGATTTCAAGGAAAAACATTTGTCATTACGGGAAATCTTTTAACAATGGGAAGAAATGAGGCAGCGGAAAGAATAGAAAAATTTGGTGGAAAAGCAGCAGGATCTGTATCGAAAAAAACAGATTATGTTGTGGCAGGGGAAAATGCAGGAAGCAAATTGAAAAAAGCACAGCAGCTTGGAATTAAGATTCTTTCCGAAAATGAGCTGCTTGAGATGATGAAGTAGGATGAGAGTATGAGTAATAATTTTAATTTTTCAGAAAAAACAACAGAATTAAAGAAAAAAACAGTAGAAAAAGGAAAACAGGGACTGTTTAATGTAGTATATGGAAGAACCGTTGCTGTTGTTCTGATCTTGCTATTTCAGATAGGGCTACTGCTGTGGGGATATCAGATTCTGGAAGAGTATTTGATTTATGCCTACGGAATTGTGGCATTTCTGACGGTGTGCCTGGTAATTTTCATTATCAATAAGAGAGAAAATCCGGCATTTATGCTTGCCTGGATTGTCCCTATGCTGGTAATTCCCGTTTTTGGGACACTGTTGTATTTATTTTGTGCAATTCAGCCGGATGGAAAAATTCTGCGCAGACGGCTAGAAGAAATGGACTGGGAAAACAGAAACTTAAGTCAGCAAAAACCTGCCGTTATGCTGCGGCTTAAGGAAGACAATATGTCACAGGCTAATCTGGCAAGATATCTTGGGAAAATGGGATTTCCCACATATCAGAATACATCTGCCAAATATTTTCCGTCAGGAGAGGCAAAATTTGAAGAAATGAAAATTCAGCTCAGAAAAGCGAAATCGTTTATTTTCCTGGAATATTTTATTGTAAACCAGGGATACATGTGGGAAAGTATTTTAGCGATCTTAGAGCAGAAAGTAAAAGAAGGCGTAGAAGTACGCTTTATGTATGACGGAATGTGTTCTATGACACGTCTGCCGTATCATTATCCGGAAGAAATGGAGAGAAGGGGAATTCATTGTAAAATGTTCTCGCCCGTTCGCCCCGTACTTTCAACTGTCCAAAATAACAGAGATCACAGAAAAATTTTAGTGATTGACGGACAGGTGGCATTTACAGGCGGCGTGAATTTGGCAGATGAGTATATCAATCAGAAAGAACGTTTTGGTCACTGGAAAGATACTGCAATTATGCTGGAAGGAGAGGCAGTGCGCAGTTTTACTTTGATGTTTTTAAAAATGTGGAATGCGGATAAGCGAATTGTTCAGGAAAATTTTGCGCGCTATGTCACAGTTCCGATTGAACACACTCCAGAACAAGGAGATGGATACGTCACACCGTACAGTGATATGCCGCTCGATGAAGAGATTTTAGGAGAACAGGTTTATGTAGATATTCTGTTTAGTGCACAGCGATATGTACATATCATGACTCCTTATCTGATTTTAGACTATGAGACACTTCATGCACTTACGTACGCTGCAAAACGTGGAGTAGAGGTTATTATTATTATGCCTCATATTCCGGATAAGAAATATGCGTTTATTTTGGCAAAGACTTATTATGAGGAATTATTGGAAGCGGGAGTGCAGATTTATGAGTATACACCTGGATTTGTACATGCAAAGGTATTTGTATCTGACGATTGTAAAGCGGTAGTAGGAACGATTAATTTAGACTACCGGAGTTTTTATCTCCATTTTGAATGTGCAGCAATGCTCTATCGAAATAAAGAAATTCCAAATATTGAAAAAGATTTTCAGGAAACATTAAAGCGATGCAGGAAAGTAATGCCGGGAGATGTCAGAAAAGAAGGATTGCTCAATATTATCGCAGGAAGAGTACTTCGGCTGTTCGCACCGTTAATGTAGGTTTATCCTTTCTATGGTGTCTTTTTTAGACGGACAAATGTGCTAAAATTTTATTCTTTTCACCTACGGTTTGTGTGTGATATAATATACTACTATACTAAGGTCAAAAGGTCATACTGTAATGAAAAATCATGACTTTAAGGTCTAGAAAACATGAGAAAAGAGGAGATTAGTATGCCAATTAAAATACAGGCGGATCTTCCGGCAAGAGAGATTTTGGAACAAGAAAATATTTTTGTCATGGACGAAACAAGAGCAATCCATCAGGATATTCGTCCGATCCAGATTGTGATTTTGAATTTAATGCCTCTGAAACAGGAGACAGAACTGCAATTGCTGCGCTCTCTTTCGAATACGCCCCTTCAAGTAGATGTGACATTTTTGCACGTTTGTTCTCATGAATCGAAAAATACATCTACGAGCCATTTGAATAAATTTTATGTTACATTTGACGATATTAAAGATCAGGAGTTTGATGGATTAATTATTACAGGTGCTCCGGTAGAACAGATGCCGTTTGAAGAGGTGGATTACTGGGAAGAA
>CALWCS010000012.1 GCA_944376425.1 uncultured Lachnospiraceae bacterium
TTTTCATTCGTTTATTTGTTTTTTTATCTGAAATTCCATATCCCCTGCATCACAAACTGTTCCGCCACGCTCAAGTCCGCCTTCTTGCTGAATCAAATATACATAAACGCTGGCAATATCAATAGAGATTTCTGCTGGAAATTGCTGTGTTGTCCTGCGGTATTCCGCTCCAAAGTTCCTGTATCAAATCAATCCTTGCTCCTTCCGTTTCCCATAAAAAAAGATCTGCCCGGCTTTTTTCATTTTCCTTCCTGGCAAATCTTTTTTATTCTTTTTATTGATTGCTTTCTTTTGACAAATAAAACGCTTCTGGACGATCCGGATTATAATGTACATCGACTGTCTGATTGACTTCATACGCCGGATATTTTTCACTGATCTGTCCTACTTCATATGATGTTCCCTCTTCATCGCGAAAAGCAATCTTCAAAAGATACTGCTCTTCTCCATCACGGTTAAAACTTTTGGAAATCTCTGTGACAGTTCCTTTTGCCTGGCTGCTGCACAAAATGCTGCGTCCTGCAAAAACAAAAGCCAGGAAAAAGAGTACTAATAAGAAGTATGCTATCAACGCTTTTCCCCATATTTTTCCGCCCTGTTTGATTTCTGCCTTTTTTGTCCTCATCTTTTTCCCTCTGTCCGTAGAATTTTATATTTTAAACTTTATATCTTCTATTGTATGTCACACCATGTAAAGAAATCATCATGGACAAGTCAAATATTTGTAAAATCTTTTCTTCTGTGCAACGGACTTTCCCATTTATTTTTCCTCTCATTTGCTCATATTATCATAATTTTTGCGTATATTTTATAATAGGGAAAATACAGATGGGCAACTGCCCAGGCAGCCTGCCAGCCAAAGAAACGACCGAATCCTTTGCTCAAAAACAGTATCTTAACATAATAATATGTTCATTTAGGAGGAATCATATGTGGAACTTTCTATTGGGCTTTGGTATTGGGATTTTATTCGGTGCCATCACTGTTATCCTGTGGGCACTGTGCGCAGCTAAAAAAAAACATGATGACCATTTTGATTTATAAAATACTTTATCATAAAATTGATGCAGGCTTGCTGCTTTCCGACCTTATTAAAACAACGCCGCCGTCTTTTGCATATTCGGTTCGGCACACTTGAAATTGGAGGATGAAATATGATTTCAGAAAAAACTTATCCTTTTGAGCTTCCGGCTCTTCCTTATCCTTATGATGCTCTGGAGCCTTATATCGATATGGAAACGATGCATTTCCACCACGACAAACATTTTAAAACTTACATTGATAATTTAAACAACATTCTACAGCCTTATCCTCAGTATCATTCTTGGACTTTGAATGAACTGCTCTTTCGCCTGTCAGAACTTCCGTCAAATCTTCAGACTGCTGTCAGAAACAATGCAGGCGGTGTTTACAACCATGACTTATTTTTCGATTTATTGGCTCCTGCCGGTCAGCAAATTTCTCCTCTTGTGGCAGATGCTTTTGGAGGAGAAGAGGCGTGGAAAAAAGAAATGAAAAATGCGGCTCTTTTACAGTTTGGTTCCGGCTTTGCCTGGCTTGTATCCGATCATTCCAAAAATCTGCAAATTATTGCTTTGCCTAATCAGGATAATCCTCTCTCGCATGGACTGTATCCGATTTTTCCGCTTGATGTCTGGGAACATGCCTACTATCTGAAATATCAGAATCTAAGAGGAGACTATATCGATTCCTTGTTTCAGGTGATAAACTGGAAGGCAGTTGAACAAAGAATAAACGGCTAGCGCTTAAGATTGAGATACGCTCGATTTCTCTTAGGATTCCCGGCTTGCACTTTTTCTTTCCTTATGCTATGATTCACTCAATACGATACATTTTTTGATTTCCAGATCAAAAAAACTTTTGTTATCAGGAAAGGAAATGATACACAGTTATGAAATCAGCAAATGAACTGCGAATTTTACTGCGCTCTATTGATCATAAAGGCTATCCGGCTTATAAGTCCTTAACGGGCAGTTACCAGTTTGACCGCTTTTCTTTATTTATTGATCATGTTCAGGGTGATCCTTTTGCATCGCCTTCTCATCTTCATGTGGAAATTTCACATCAAGCTGCCGGGTTTTCTCCTGTTTACTATGAAAGAGACTGTTCCAGAATCGCTCTCCAGGATTTTTTGCTCAGACGTCTTGCTTCTCAGTTTGACCATTATAATTTTAAAGCAAAAGGTTCTGGCAAGAGCGGACTTTTAAGCACAAGTAAATGTGGTCAGGAGGTTTTTGAGCGCAGTGCTTGCGAAATCACTTCTTCGAAATTGATTGTTCGTTTTCAAGTTGGATTTCCGGCTTTTGGACGTACGATCTGTGCAGAAGAACTGGAAAAAATTTTATTTGAATTTCTGCCGCGCTGTATACAAGAATCTCTCTTCTTTCGAAAATCTGATCAGCCTCAGATAGAAAGTGCCGTCTTTTTGGCAGAAGATCAGCAAGAAATTCGTACCATTCTAAAAAAAGAAAATTTGATCGTTTTTGTCGCAAACGGTTCTATCCTGCCTCGAAAAAGCGGCGTATCCGATCTGCCGCTTCCTGGGAGTGTTCCATTTCTTTCTCCGGCTTCCATGGAACGTACCTTTTTGCTTCCTCATCACGGCGAAATAAAGGGGATGGCTATTCCCCGGGGAATTACACTGATCGTTGGCGGCGGTTATCACGGAAAATCGACTTTGCTTGAAGCTATCCAGCTTGGCATCTACAACCATATCAGAGGAGACGGCAGAGAATTTGTAATCACAGATGACACCGCCGTAAAACTTCGCGCCGAAGACGGACGCTGCGTTAAAAATGTAGATATTTCTCTTTTTATCAATGATCTTCCAAATAAAAAAGATACGGCTTCTTTTTCTACTGCTGATGCCAGCGGAAGTACTTCACAGGCAAGTATTGTGATGGAAAGTATTGAGGCAGGTTCTCGCCTTTTTCTAATTGACGAAGATACTTCAGCAACCAATTTTATGGTCCGGGATGAATTGATGCAGCAAGTGATCTGCCGGGAAAAAGAACCGATCACGCCTTTTTTTGACCGTATCAGAGATCTCTATGAACAATCGGGCATTTCTACCATTTTAGTAGCTGGCAGTTCAGGGGCTTTTTTTTACATTGCAGACCGAATTTTACAGATGGATTGTTATCGTCCCATTGATATTACTGAAAAGGTAAAGACACTTTGCAGCCAATATCCCGAGCCTAAGTCTTATCATTCCGAATTTTTTCTGCCCGATTTTAACCGTGTTCTCCCCGCCTTTTCTACAGGCACAAAAAACCGGCATCAGGAACATATGAAGATAAAGGCTTACGCTCTTGAATCGTTTTCTTTAGATAAAGAAAGCGTCAATGTCCGTTACCTCGAACAGCTTACAGACAGCGAACAGACAACCGCACTTGCTTATCTTCTTCGTTTCGGACTAGAGCAGGTCTTAGACGGGAAAAAAACCGTACAGCAGGTTGTACATATCATTTATGATACTCTTGAAAAAAAAGGATGGGAAGCATTTTGTTCTTCTTATATTCCATGCGGGCTTGTTAAACCCCGAATTCAGGAACTCTTTGCCTGTCTGAATCGTTTCCGCGGATAACGATATTCTCACTTTATTATATTCAGGAGGAAGAACGATTGGATTCATCTATTTATCTGATGCTGTTTCTCATCATCTTTCTTATTTTGTATCTGCAATATGAAAATAAGAAAGTCTTGTTAAAACAGTTTATTAAATCTAAAAATACACAGGAGCGATTCAAAATGTTAGAATTAGCCAAAAGATTTATGGAAAAACGATGTATCATTTACACATTTAACTCTCAAATCACCGGTATTATCAAAGAAGTCACCAACGGAGCTATTTTAGTCGAACAATCCGGTGTCCTTGAGGCAGTTAATTTAGACTTTATTGTGCGGATTAGAGAATATCCTCAAAAGCAAAAAAAGAAAGAAAAAATCGCCAATATTTAATTTCTGTAAACAAATACAGAGCCAATCAATGGCAGAATCAGCTCTGCTGTTGATTGGCTCTGTTTCATTTTTCTCTTTTTTATCTGTCGTTTTAATTTCTGTGCAAATTTTTCATTGCAATCGCTTCTATAATAAGTGCAATTCCCCCGATCACCAGATACACTCCAATGATCGTATTTAATACTAAAGCAGAAACAAATGGTAAAAAAAGAAAGATCAAAGCTACCACAATGTTTAAAATTCCGCTCCATGTTATCATTTTTGTATCCGCAATCTGAAAATATTTCAATTTTGAAGCAAAAGAAATTCTTTCTGCCCCGCTAAAGAGCAATACAATTGCAAGAATAAAGGTAAGTGCTTCCGCTGTCACCATCACCGGCATATTAAAAAATAATATTCCCAGTAAAATGTTTACGATTCCCATCACAATCAGCATCGGATCTTTAAAATAGTACGTGGATGACACATAGGAAATGATGTGATAAACACCCAGTATGATCATTCCACCCGCTATAGCAAAATGAAGAAGCGCAAACGTTCCTCTAGGATAGGAAATGCACAAAATTCCCGCTACTATCATCAAGATGGCAATGATAAAACAGATCAGACGTATTTTTTTTACTTTTTTATTCCAGTTTTCTATAAATTCCTGCACATAGTCAAAATTTGAATCAAACCACCTCATCATTTTTTCCTCCTTATTCTTATTTCAATAGATACATCTGTTATGCTACAAATATAACAGATGTATCTATTATTGTCAAGGAAAGAATTCTTTTTCTGTTCAAAAAATGCTTATGTAAAATTTCCGGACCATCTTAGAATGTTCTTGAATATATAGAAAAACAATGGTACTCTTATATGGGCTACTCGAAAGCCCTACACAAGGAGGTCTTCTATGCAGAAAAAATTTTACACATTAAAAAAAGCTCTTTTTTGTGCTTTTCCCTACACACTTCCTATTTTTGCAGGCTTTTGGTTCCTTGGTCTGACTTATGGAATCTATATGAATGTTTCCGGATTTAGTTTTTGGTATCCTATGATCATGAGCCTGACAATCTTTGCCGGATCGGCAGAATTTATAGCAGTCAATATGCTGTTAGGAGCATTCAATCCCATCCAGGCATTTGTCATGACACTTATGATTAATGCTAGGCATTTGTTTTATGGCATCTCCATGTTAGATAAATTTCGCGGTGTAGGGCTAAAAAAACTCTATCTCATCTATGGAATGTGTGATGAAAGTTTTTCTATCAACTATACTGCGGATATTCCCGATGATGTTGATAGAGGATGGTTCATGTTTTTTGTCACTTTGCTGAATCATTTCTATTGGTTCTTTGGTGCTACACTGGGCGGCATTTTCGGATCTTTCATCCATTTTAACACGGAAGGACTTGATTTTGTCATGACTGCCATGTTTGTCGTAATCTTTATGGAACAATGGTTAAAAGAAAAACGCCATACAAACGCACTTGTCGGACTTGGCGTCTCTTTGATCTGTCTGATTATTTTCGGATCAGAGAACTTTATTATTCCTTCCATGCTTGCTATTTTAGGCGTTTTAACATTACTTAGAAAACCTTTAACGAAAGGAGAGGAAATACTATGAGCTTGTCACAGCAGATAATTACGATTGCCATGGTAGTTTTAGCAACGATGGCGACACGTTTTTTGCCGTTTGTGCTTTTTCCTTCCGGAAAGCCAACACCGAAATATATTCAATATCTCGGCAAAGTTCTTCCTTGTGCCGTGTTTGGTCTGCTTGTCATTTATTGTTTAAAAGATGTCACTATTTTTTCAGGCAGTCATGGTCTTCCTGAACTGATTTCCATTTTTGTTGTTGTCATCCTTCATTTATGGAAACGCCAAATGCTTTTATCAATTGCCGGCGGAACAATCTGTTATATGCTCTTAGTCCAATTTGTTTTTTAATTTTTAAATGCGTTGCAAAAACAACAGACTTTTTTTCTGTATCATAATGGAAACGGATCATTCCGATTTTGCCAAAATCGAAAGGAGAAATTATATGAAATGGATCGCCAGATGAAAGAACCATTAAAGAATACGGAAACGGATTCTAAAGACAGCTCAAAAAATTTGAAACTCTCAGAAACCCTGATCGTCGGTATCCTTCTTACCATCGTCGGTGGATTTCTGGATGCTTATACCTATCTTTTCCGCGGAAAAGTTTTTGCAAATGGTCAGACCGGAAATCTGGTTCTGCTTGGAATTTTCTTCTCCCAGCAGGATTTTAGGAGAGCTTCTTATTATCTGCTTCCCATCACTGCTTTTTTGTTAGGAGTATTTTTAGCGGAAGGAATTCATCTGCGTATCGGAAGCGATAATGTTATAAAATGGCGGCATATTATACTGCTCTTGGAAATCTTGATTTTGATTGCTTCTATCTTTGTTCCTTCAGGAGAACTTGATTATTTGGTAAACATTAGCATTTCCTTTGTATGTGCACTTCAGACGCAGGCTTTTCGTTCTCTTCATGGACTGTCTTATATTTCTGTGATGTGTACCGGAAATATGCGCAGCGGCGTTCATGAGATTTTTCACTATATACAGACTCATAATCGTTCCCATCTTTTCAATAGTCTGCGCTATTTTGCAATCATTTTTAGTTTTATCATCGGAGCCGTATTGGGAACTTTTTTCACCGATGCTATGCAGAATCGTTCTTTACTCATTCCTATTTTTCTGCTTAGCGCAGTATTGCTTTTGTTATTCTTTAAAAAACATTTTATTTCTATTGCCGAACGATATCATTTGACATGGCTGAATCGATGAAGATTCGCCATGTCATATAGATACTTGTTATTACCATTCTATCTCTACTTTGTACTTATCATCTATCAAAATATAATTGTATCCGTATCTTCTGCACAGTAAAAAATTCCGTTTATTTTCTTCCATAATTAATTCTTTTGTACAGTAGGAATCATCGATTCGTTTTTCTATCACATTTGCGTATTGTCTGATATCTAAAAAATGTTCTTCTAGATATCTTTTCGTCATGATAAGACAATAATACCGGATTTCTTTTAGATACTCCTGATTAAAGTCATCTTTCCAGTTAAATGGAATATAGCTCCCTTCCACTGTCAGATTCTGCTGGTTTTCAATGGCTGTCTTTATAATTTCTCTTACAATTTTCCAGAGATACGGCGTTAGTTCTTCATCGTCTTCCGGCGTCAAGTTTGTCATTTTACTTCTGATCAGCCCCATTTTTAAATGGTCTATCGATAGATAATTGATTTGATATTTTTCTAATAGTTTCTGTGCCAATGCCGTCTTCCCCGTATGGGTAGCCCCCATAATCAAAATGATCATATCGTATCTCCTTTTTCCTTTTCTTGTATTGTACGGTATATTACACGTTCTTTGCAACAAAAAGGACTATTTCCAAATACGATTTAATATCAGTGACAGAAATATTATGATACCTGAAAATATCATGACTGTAAACCAAAACATTCTCTGTGTAATCTGGCTGATCTCAAAAAGAGTCGGAAACAGCATGAGCGCGCAAAACGTTCCCAAAACCATTGTAACACACAAAAAAATACGAAGCTTTGTAAAAGGCATACAGCTTTTTATCACTGCCGTCATAGACGTCAGAATTAACAGGAGATACATCACTGTTGTATTTTCATAAGTGGAAAATGGGGAAATCAGTGTAATTCCAACAATCATCACTGTAATCGCAGCTGCAAATGGAAATGCCCTCTTTAAAACAGTTCTTAAAAAATTTTCTTCTATCTTTGCGGCGTCTTTTTCAAAGATCGTCAAAAAAGACGGATACGCCTCAATGCAGGCATCAATCAATGTAATCTGAATCGGAATAAACGGAAACGGAATATTCATTATAAAACAGCATAGTGATACCATAATCGAGTACAAAGTCTTGATAAAAAATACGCCTGCTGTACGGGTAACATGGTGAACTGCCTTCCTGCCTTCCAAAACTACCCGAGGCAGGTTCGTAAAATCAGAATTTAAAAGTACAATTTGTGAAAGCTGACGGCTTGCATCGCTTCCGTCTGACACGGCAATCGAACAGTCTGCCTCTTTTAAGGCCAGAAGATCATTGACTCCATCTCCTGTCATCGCTACATGATGTCCTTGACGTTTCAACGCTTCTATCAGCTGCTGTTTTTGCCTTGGTGTCACCCGTGCAAAAATACAATATCTCTCGCAGATTTCATCAAAATTAATTTCTCCTTGCAGTTTT
>CALWCS010000013.1 GCA_944376425.1 uncultured Lachnospiraceae bacterium
AAAAGAAGTATGATAAAATAATATAATATAGATAGTAAGAAAATCATTCAGATTACTACAAAAAATAAAGAAAAAAATAGGAATAGAAAAGATAGGAAAAAACAAAAAGAGAATCAAAAGGTTGGTAAGAAAGGAAAAAGAGATGATATCAACAAGAGGACGATATGCGCTAAGGATTATGCTGGATTTAGCAGAATCTTCAGATGAAAAAAATATTTCTGTAAAGGATATTGCAGGAAGGCAGCAGATTTCAGCTAAATATTTGGAAAGTGTGATAGCAATTTTGAACAGAGCAGGATTGGTAGTAAGCAAAATGGGAAAAAACGGAGGATACCGTCTTGCAAAAAAACCAGAAGAGTACCGTATAGGTGATATTTTAAGATTGACGGAAGGAGCTCTGGCACCTGTCAGTTGTCTGGAATGCGGACAAAATATGTGCATGCGTGCAGAAAGATGTAAGACGCTGCCAATGTGGGAGGAGTTGGGGAGACTGATCAATGATTATTTAGATCAACTGACGTTAAAAGATTTGATTGACGGAAATGTCGTCAAAACTCCTATTGACAAAGTAGGATATTAATGGTAAGATAAATCCCATTAATAAGATAGGAGCAATGGTAATATGAGCAGAAGGATGAAAGATCTACTAAGAGAAAATTACCGATTTGGACGAATGTGCGAAGATTCTGGCAACGAAGGAATAAGTGATTAAGAAAAGGAGAGAATCGATTATGACAGCACATCAGTATGAATTTGAAACATTACAGTTACACGTAGGACAGGAAAAGCCAGATCCTGCGACAGGAGCAAGAGCAGTACCCATCTATCAGACGACATCTTATGTGTTCGAAAATTGTGCTCATGCTGCTGCAAGGTTTGCACTGGAAGATGCGGGAAATATTTACGGCAGACTGACAAATTCTACTCAGGAAGTACTGGAAAAGCGGATTGCAGCACTGGAAGGAGGAAGTGCAGCACTTGCCGTGGCATCCGGAGCGGCCGCTATTGCCTATACGTTTCAGAGTCTGGCTCAGGCGGGAGATCATATTGTAGCGGCGAAGACGATCTACGGAGGGACTTATAACCTGCTTGCTCATACATTGAAAGCATACGGCATAGAGACGACATTTGTTGATCCGGAAGATCCGGAGAACTTTAAAAAAGCAATCACACAAAAAACAAAGGCAGTATTTTTTGAAACACTGGGAAACCCGAATTGTAATTTGACTGATGTAGATGCAGTAGCTCAAATTGCACATGAAAACGGAGTTCCAGTTGTCGTGGACAATACATTTGCAACCCCGTTTTTATTTCAGCCGATAGAGCATGGAGCAGATATTGTCGTTCATTCTGCAACAAAATTTATCGGAGGACACGGAACATCTCTTGGAGGGCTGATTATTGAAAGCGGAAAATTTGACTGGAAAGCAAGCGGCAGATTTCCTTCTCTGACCGAACCAAATCCGAGTTACCATGGAATCAGCTTTACAGATGCTGTACCGGATGCTCCGTTTGTGACAAAAGTCAGAGCCATTTTACTGCGGGATATGGGGGCGGCAATTTCTCCATTTAATGCATTTTTACTGCTGCAAGGGTTAGAGACATTGTCTTTGAGAGTCGAACGTCATGTAGAGAATGCCAAGAAAGTCATACAGTATTTGAATGGTCATCCGACGGTGGAAAACGTACATCATCCATCATTGGCACAGGGAAAAGAAAAAGAACTATATGACCGGTATTTTCCAAAGGGAGCAGGTTCCATTTTTACATTTGACATCAAAGGAGACGCAAAGACAGCAATGAGTCTGATTGATCATCTGAAACTGTTTTCTTTGCTGGCAAATGTTGCAGATGTGAAATCTTTAGTCATTCATCCGGCAAGTACAACGCATGCACAGCTTTCAGAAGAAGAGTTAAAAGAACAGAAAATTGGACCAAACACGATCCGTCTTTCAATTGGAACAGAGCATATCAATGATATTTTGTACGATTTAGATCAGGCATTAAAAAAGATTTCATAAAAGAAAAGAGATAGAATAAAAAAGAGAAGTGACGGTATCTGAAATAATTTTTCAGATACAGCCGCCTCTTTTTTTATGGAAAATTTTGTTTTTAAAGAAAAAATAAAGAATCCATGTAATAGGAGAATGTCGAAATATAGCATTAAAAAAAGAAAAAAATGGACAAGCAGAGAAGAAATAAGAAATATCAGGACTTTTTTTGACGATAATTGCATATTTATAAAAAGCATGATATGATAGACAAGAATGAAACAGACGGGTGGGAAAGAAATAGAGGTATTGTCAATGAATCATTCACTTTATCAGCTGCTGTGGTATTTTCTGATTTATTCTTTTACTGGGTGGTGCCTGGAAATCGTCTATGCGGCAGTGAGAAAACGACGCTTTTTAAACCGCGGTATTTTAAATGGTCCTTTATGTCCTGTGTATGGTCTGGGGATGATTTTGAGCCTGATTTTTTTTAAGTCTTTAAAAGATAATTTTATTTTTTTGGCAATCGGGTGCGGAGCAATCGCAACGGTACTGGAATTTTTTACCGGAATTTTACTTGAAAGATTGTTTAAAAAAAGATGGTGGGACTATTCTGATTATAAGTATAATTTAGGCGGTTACGTATGTCTGCCATTTTCGATGTTATGGGGACTTACAGCTGCTCTTGCAATGGAATTTTTACATCCGCTTATTTCCACGGTGATTGGCTGGATTCCAAGCTTTTTGGGAAACATTTTTTTAATTGCGGCTTTTGTCATTGAAGGAATCGATGTCATCAGTGTGATGGGAATTATCGTGGAGGTCCGCCGATACAACAAAAAAGTGGAGGATCTTGCTGAGAGCATTCATCAGATTTCCAATAGGTTGGGAAGAGCGATTTTTCTCTATATTGAAAGACGTATGACAAAGGCACATCCGCCTGTAGAAGTAGAAGATTCTTTGTCAAAAACGGCGAAAAAAACTGTTTTTGCACAAGGATGCAGCTTTCACAAACTGATCTGGCTGTTTTTTATCGGAGCTTTTATCGGAGATATCATAGAGACTGTGTTTTGTCGGTTTTCTATGGGAAGATGGATGAGCAGGAGCAGTGTGGTTTATGGACCTTTTAGTATTGTATGGGGAATTGGAGTCGTTATTTTGACTGCAATGCTCTACAAATATAAAGATAAAAAAATTTCTTTTATCTTTATATTTGGAACAGTAATGGGAGGAGCGTACGAGTACATTTGCAGTGTATTTACAGAAATTGTATTTGGAGCGATATTTTGGGATTACAGCAAAATTCCGTTGAATCTGGGAGGCAGAATCAATCTTTTGTTCTGCTTTTTCTGGGGGATAGCGGCGGTATTGTGGATCAAATATCTTTATCCTAAGATTTCGAATTTGATTGAAAAAGTGCCGGTAAGAATTGGAACCGTTTTAACTTGGATTATGATTGTGTTTATGACGGTGAATATGCTGATTTCAGCAGCAGCATTTGAGAGATACAATCAAAGATTTTATGGAGAAGAAGCTTCAACAGCAATAGAACATTTTTTGGATGAGCATTTTCCGGATGAAAGAATGGAAAAAATTTACCCCAGCGCAAAAATGAGAAACAACAGCAGATAAGATAAGGATGGGCAGGGAAACAAAACGTTTCTGATGCACATCCTTATTTTTATCGTTCTCAGATGCAAGAAGACTCTTAGCTTTATGGTTTATTTTTAAAAATTTTACAGAAGCTTTACACCAGCTAGGTAGAAAGCCAAAAAAAAGAATCGTATGATAAAAAACGCGTTTAGGAGGAAAAATATGACATACGAAGAAATTAAAAACAATGAAGAAATCAATCTTTTAATTGAAAAAGGAAATGAAGTACTTGGAGAACTTGGCTATACAGAACATTCAAAAAAACATGCGGCAAAGGTAGCAGAGACAGCAGGTAAGATATTAAAAGAACTTGGATATAAAAAAAGTCAGATTGAATTGGCAAAAATAGCAGGATATATGCATGATATCGGCAACAGCATCAATCGGCATGATCATGCACAGAGCGGAGGAATCTTGGCATATCAGATATTAAAAGAACTGAAAATGCCTTTAAAAGATGCCATTTTAATTGCCTCAGCAATTGGAAATCATGATGAAGGGACAGGAACGGCAATTGACGTAGTCTCAGCAGCTTTGATTCTTGCAGATAAGACAGATGTACGGCGAAATCGAGTGCGCAATAAAGTGATTACAAGTTTTGATGCCCATGATCGTGTTAACTATGCCGTACTATCTGTAAAACTGTCTGTCAACAAGGAAAAGAAAGTGATTCAGATGGATATGGAGTTGGATGATTCGATGTGTACCGTTATGGATTACTTTGAGATTTTTTTGCAGAGAATGATCATGTGCAGAAGAGCAGCAGAAGTACTTGGATGCAAATTCAAGCTGACGGCAAACGGAAGTAAATTATGTTAAAACGAATGAAAATAAAGAACTAGGATTTAACATTTTTTCAGGAAATGTTAAATCTAGATTAAATGTAATTGAAATGTCGGAAAATTATATTGAAACCTGATTTTGACGGTGCTATACTTCAGTCGTCTTAAAGGAAAGAGATATGGATCCATGAAAGATTTTTTCTTTAGAATATAACATTTATTTTATCAATAGCAATTTAAGAAACAGAACGCAAAATCGTAATCTGTGATTCTATTAAAATGTGATTTCAGCAGTAAGATACTGCGATACAATGAAATGATAAGAATCGAGGTAAAAGTGATATGAAAAGAAAATTGATTGCAAGTGTATTAACTTTCATGATGGTAGCAAGTGCTTGTCCAAGTGTTTATGCAGCAACAGAACACTATAATGACAGCAGTAAGACAGGAACAGCAGAAGAATGGCAAGAGTATAAAGAAAACTGGAGTGAGATTGCAGAAGATTATACAAAAGTATCTTTAACACCTGGAAAAGATGAAACAGAGCTGAATTTTGCGTGGTATAGTGAAAAACAGGATACAGAGGCAACGCCAGTTGTTCATTTTGGAACAGACCAAGATGCATTAGAAGTTTTCGAAGGAGAATCAGGAGATGTAGATACTTCTTTAACTGGCGGAAAAGAGTATGAATATAATCATGTAACGGTAACGGGCTTGGAACCAAATACCACATATTATTATACAGTGGAGAGAAATGGGGAAGAGAGTGAAGTAGTTGAGTATCAGACACAGGATACAGATACTGTAAAAATTTTGTATGTCGGCGACCCGCAGATCGGAGCATCTAAAGGACAGCCACAGGATGGAGGAGAGCTGACAGCAGATGAAGGCGCTGCCAACACAGCAGCATGCAACGATGGATTTGCATGGAACAGAACTTTAAATATTGCATTAGAACAGACCCCAGATTTAAATTTTGTAATCTCAGCAGGTGATCAGGTCAATAAGACAGGACAGCCAAAAGAAGAAGAATATGCAGCTTATCTGGATCCAGAAGTACTGGCATCACTGCCGGTAGCTACGACAATTGGAAATCATGATTCCTTAAATCCGGATTACATGTATCATTTCTATAACCCGAATGCAACGGAAAACGGAATGACAGAAGCAGGCGGTGATTATTACTATTCTTATGGAGACGGATTGTTTATTGTTTTAAACACAAACAACTATAATGTGGCAGAACATGCAGAAACGATCAAAGAAGCAATTGCGTCTGATCCAGATGCAACATGGAGAATTGTGACAATCCATCAGGATATCTATGGTTCAGGGCTGGATCATTCTGACACAGATGGTATGATTCTTCGTACACAGTTGACACCACTGTTTGATGAAAATGATATCGACGTGGTTCTTCAGGGACATGATCATACATACAGCAGATCAAAATTACTGTACAGCGATGGACTGACACATTCTGGATATGAGTTCCGTTTAAATGAAGACGGTACCGATTATGACTGGGATAATGCTTACAATATCGATACAGATGAAAAGATCCCATTTGCACCGGAAGCAAGCGATGCAGATGCCACAGCAGCATATGAGGAATTTGTAGAGGACAATAACTGTTATACAATTGAAGATGTGGAAGGAAATACAGTAACAGATCCAATTGGAACATTGTATATGACAGCAAACTCTTCAACAGGATCAAAATTCTATGAATTGACAAGCGTACAGCAGGATTACATTGCAAGCCGCAGCCAGAACTGGCTCCCATCCTATTCTGTAATTACAATGGATGAGACAACTTTCCAGATCGATACGTATCAGATTACAGATGATGGAACAGTTGAACAGATCGATGATACGTTCACAATCCAGAAGACAGCAGAATAAGGCGGGCATACGTGTGAAAAGGATTGATACAAAGCAGAGAAGACAGCTCTCCAAGGGCGGAGCTGTCAAATGGCTCTGCATTTTTCTTTTTATAGCCCTTTTTGCTGCTTTTGTTGTAAAATTGAATCAGGTAGAAAAAACAGAGATTGTCTCAAGAGACGGACAGAGCTTCGAAAAAGCGACAGTGGAAGAAGTATTGGAGGATAACTTACAGCCAGACGGAACGCGGGCAGGAGAACAAAGAGTCCGTGTAAGGATTAAAACAGGAGAAAGAGCAGGAGAAGAACTGGTTGTCACAAGCAGTTCCGGGTATCTGTTTGGAGCAGGATGTACTCCGGGAATGGATGTTATTATCATTCAGAGTGTTGCCGGAGATACCGTAATAGCAAGTGTCTATGCACAGGACCGGGAATGGGTTATCTATATTTTCGCAATTTTATATATTTTAGCACTTTGTCTGGTTGGAGGAAAACAGGGAATCAAGGGAAGCGCCGGATTGATTTTTACGTTTTTTTGCGTGATTTTCGTATACTTACCCTGCATTTATCGAGGCGTTTCTCCATTTTGGTCGGCAGTATTTGTATGTATGATCACGACAATTGTAACAATGTATTTTATTGGAGGAAGCACAAGAAAGACAGTTGCAGCGATTGCAGGCACAATGATTGGAGTACTGATTGCAGGGATAGCTGCACAATTATTCAGTCTTGCTTCTGGTATTACGGGATATAATGTGTCAGATATTGAAAGCTTGCTGACACTTTGGAATACAAATGGAATTCAGGTAGGCGGACTGTTGTTTTCAGGTCTTTTGATTTCCAGTATGGGAGCTGTAATGGATGTGGCAATGTCGATCAGCAGTTCAATGGCAGAGATCGTCAATCAGAATCCTTCCCTTTCCAGAAAAGAACTTTTAAAAGCAGGAATGCAAATCGGAAGAGATATGATGGGAACGGACAGCAATACCTTGATTCTTGCATTTGCCGGAAGCAGCGTCAGCATGCTGATTTTGGATTATGCATATGATCTGCCGTATCAGCAGATCATCAATTCCAATAATATCGGAATTGCAATTATGCAGGGACTATCCGGAAGCTTTGGCATTGTTTTAAGCGTTCCGTTTACAGTGCTGATTGCTGCCTTTTTATATAAATGGAAGCGAAAACAACCTGTCAGTCAGATAAAATTGGAAGAAAATGAGAAAAATTTGCAGGAAACTGTGACTAATATCACAGAAATTGGGGAAAGATAGAGGTATTATAAAAATGATGTTGAGGTTAAAAAATATTTTGACCCAATGATACCTTTAGAAATGGATATTAGAAACAGGAGGTCAAGAACATGCAGGGAAATAATCGGGAGCTGAATTTAAGAAAAGTTGCAATCATAGGATGTGGATTTGTCGGGGCTTCTTCGGCATTTAGTCTGATGCAGAGCGGACTGTTTTCTGAGATGGTGCTTTTAGATGCAGATCAAAAGAAAGCGGAAGGAGAAGCAATGGATATCAGTCATGGAATTCCATTTGCAAAAGCAATGCAGATTTATGCAGGAAACTATGACGATATCGTAGATGCAGCTATGATTATCATTACAGCGGGAGCAAATCAGAAACCGGACGAGACACGACTTGACCTGGTGCATAAAAATGTAGCGATTTTTCAATCCATTATTCCAGAGATTGCGAAAAGAAATTATCAGGGAATTCTTTTGATTGTCTCAAATCCTGTCGATATTTTAACATATGTGGCTTTAAAACTGAGCGGATTTCCAGAAAACCGTGTGATTGGATCAGGAACAGTATTGGATACCGCAAGACTGAAATATAAACTGGGACAACACTTAGGTGTGGACAGCAGAAGTGTTCATGCATTTATTATTGGAGAACATGGAGACAGTGAGATTGCAGCATGGAGCAGCGCTAATGTTTCGGGTGTGCCGCTTGATCTTTTCTGTGAGATGAGAGGTCATTTTTCTCATGAGGAAGCGACAGAAGAGATTGCTAATACCGTCAAAAATATGGCGTATGATATTATTGCGAGAAAACATGCCACTTATTATGGAATTGCAATGTCTGTAAAAAGAATCTGTGAAGCTATTGTCAGAGACGAAAAATTTATTCTGCCAATTTCCAGCATGATGCATGGAGAGTATGGAATTGACGGGATTTCCTTGAGTATGCCGGCCATCGTAGGAAAAGATGGAATCGAGACAAAAGTACCGATTTCTCTGGATGAAGAAGAAAAAGAAAAACTGATTGAATCAGCGAATACATTAAAAAGAGTATTGGAGACGATTCAACTATAGGCGTATCATAGGAGATAGGATAGCATCATATTAGATATCAGTGTCGCTCATCTAACGATAACTATCTAACGCCAGCCAGAAGTTTCGCTCCAGCCGTAGACTCGTTGATTTTCTCTGTCCTAGAAGTATGGATAGTGAATACAAACCAGACTTTTAAAACTCAAAAAAATATGGTATGATAAATCCTATGTAAATTCTAAAAAAGGAAAGAAAAGAGAGAAGAGTAAGAGGACTGGAAAGATGAGAGGACTAGGAACAATCGCTAATACAGCAGCAGTGATAGTAGGCGGCATTGCGGGACTGCTGTTTGGAAAAAAGATCGGAAACAATATCCAAGAGACGCTGATGAAAGCCAACGGAATTGCTGTAATTTTTATCGGTATTTCAGGTGTACTGCAGTATATGATGGTAATTTCCGACGGAACCATAGAGACACAAGGCACAATGCTGCTGATCTTTTCTTTATGTATTGGAGCAATTTTAGGAGAAATCTGCAATATTGAAAAGAGAATGGAAACATTGGGAGAATTTTTAAAGAAAAAAGTAAATCGGAAAAATGACAGTCTTTTTGTAGAAGGATTTGTTAACACGTCTCTGATTATCTGCATCGGCGCCATGGCGATTGTCGGAGCTATGCAAGACGGAATGACAGGAGATGCTTCTATGTTGTTTGTAAAAGCTGTGCTGGACGGAGTAATTGTAATGGTAAACGCCTCCATTTTTGGCGTTGGCCCAATTTTTTCTGCACTTCCCATTGCTGTTTATCAAGGAGGTATTACCCTGATCTGCGCAGGATTTGGAAATATTGTAAGTGATGCGCTGATTCAAGAACTTGCCTATATCGGTTCAGCATTGATTTTTTGTGTGGGAATCAACCTGACGTTCGGAAAAAAAATTAAAGTTGGCAATTTGCTTCCGGCACTTTTGATTCCTATCGTATATGAACTGTTTCGAGGCATCATATGAACTATGTCAGAAGTATTGGAAGATAAAAAAGAAAGTAAAAAGAGGAGTTGTATTTTAAAATACACTGTGATATAGTAATAATAACTGAATAAGAAAGCAACAGGTGCCAAAATCAAACGGAAATTTGGATTTTGGTTAAAAGGGAAACAGGTGAAAATCCTGTACGATCTCGTCACTGTAAGCATGGAGTAGAAAGTCGATATGCCACTGGGAAACTGGGAAGGTGATTTTTTATGTAGATGTGCAAGTCAGGAGACCTGCCTGAAGCTGGTACGAAAACGGAGTTTTCAGGTCACGAGTAATTGACTGTACCGATCAAAATAGAAATCATTCTATTTTTTGTGTGACCTTTTATCTTGAGATAAAAGGTTTTTTTATTTTATACAGATACATTCTTATAAAATATATTTTATACATTTTTGTAAAATTGCGTTTTCGTTCCATAAAAATTGCTGATGAAAAATAAAGATAGAACCATCAGAGGATGAAAATCCTAATATAGTTTAAGGAGGAAAACAAAATGAAAAAAAATGTAAAAGCACTTACCATGGGAGCGGCTATGATGGCTTTGGCAATGGGAAGCATGACAGTACTGGCAGAAGATGCAGCCACACAGGCAGGAGAAGGTAATCAGGCAATTTTGGTTGTAAGTTTCGGGACAAGCTACAATGACAGCAGAGATATCACAATCGGTGCAGTAGAAAGTGCAATAGAGGAAGCATTTCCAGATTATGATGTCAGAAGAGCTTTTACCAGCCAGATTATTATCGATAAACTGGAGGAACGAGACGGACTGGAGATTGACAATGTGACAGAAGCACTCGACAGAGCCGTGGAGGATGGAGTTAGCACTTTGATAGTGCAGCCGACTCATCTGATGGATGGATATGAATATAATGATCTTGTCGACGAAGTGGCAGCTTATGCCGATCAATTTGAACAGGTAGTGATTGGAGAACCACTTTTAACAAGCGAGGAAGATTTTAAAAATGTGGCAAAAGCAATTACTGACGCGACAGCAGAGTATGATGACGCAACAACCGCAATCTGTTTTATGGGACATGGAACAGAAGCAGATTCGAATGAAGTTTATGCGAAACTGCAAGATGTACTCACAGAGGAAGGATTTGAGAATTATTATATCGGCACAGTAGAAGCAACTCCTTCTTGGGAAGATGTTTTAGAACTTGTAAATGAGGGAGATTATACAAAAGTAGTCTTAGAGCCGTTAATGGTAGTTGCAGGAGATCATGCAAACAATGATATGGCAGGAGACGAAGAGGGATCGTGGAAGACAGAATTTGAGGCGGCAGGTTATGAGGTAGAATGTCTGGTCAAAGGACTTGGAGAGATGGATGCCATTTGTCAGATGTACGTGGAACATACGCAGGCAGCGATCGACAGTCTCTCAGAATAGAAAACAGATAAAAAATATAAGAAAGATAAAAAAGGACAGAGATGTCGTAAACAATACGGCATCTCTGTGTATAGGTGCTAGATATGAGAAAGAAATATAAAACAATAGGATGGATTCTTTGCCTTGCAGGATGTTTTGCTTTCAACTGTAATGCACAGGGGACAGCAGAAGAAAATCTTGTAGCGACAGCAGATGAGATGGCGCCGTCACAGGAAATCGGAGATGAAAATATGACTCCGGTTTATGGGACCGATTTAAATGATGGAACTTATGCGATCGGGGTAGAATCCAGTTCGTCTATGTTTCGCATTGTGGAATGTGAACTGACAGTAGAAGATGGAGAGATGACAGCAAAGATGACGATGAGCGGAGACGGCTACCTGCGGCTTTACATGGGGACAGGAGAAGAGGCAGTGGAAGCGCCGGAAGAAGATTATATTTCATACGAAGAAAATGGTAAGGGACAACAAGTGTATGAGGTGCCGGTAGAAGCACTTGATATGGAGATAGACTGCACGGCATGGAGTAAAAGAAAAGAAAAATGGTATGACCGTACTTTGATTTTTTCCTCCGCAGCTCTTCCGGAAGAAGCGTGGAAAGAGTCAGTACTGGTGACAGCAGAAGACTTAGAACTGGAAGACGGAACATACCAGATCGAGGTGAGATTGGAAGGAGGTTCTGGAAGAACAACCGTAGAATCTCCGACGGTGTTAAAAGTGGAAGATGGAAAGATGACAGCACAGATTATTTTCAGCAGTCCTTATTACGATTATATGATTGTAGATCAGGAAAAATATGAGATGATCCATACAGAAGGAAATTCAACATTTGAGATTCCGGTGACGGTTCTGGACAAGAAAATTGCGGTAATTGCAGATACGGTTGCGATGAGCACGCCGCATGAAATTGACTATACGCTGTATTTTGATTCCGCTTCCATAGAAAAGGCAGAAAAATCATGAGAAAAAAAAGAAACATTACGAAGATATTTTTAATGATTCTTCTGGGAATTTTCTTTTGTCCTGCAATGCCCTGCTTTGCACAGGAACCAGAAGAGAGAAGGATGGAAATTTCTTCAGAGTTGACTTATGATTATAGTCTGGAACTGTCGTATGCCCAGCAATTTACAGTCGATTATTACGAGGAAGGGTACGTTTCCGTGTGCATTGCAGGGGAAGATTCGTTTTTAGTTGTGCCGGAAGGAAAAGAGATTCCGAAAGATTTATCGGAAGACATTACAGTACTGCAGCAGCCGATACAAAATATCTATCTTGTCGCTACATCGGCGATGGATCTGTTTCGAGCCATAGACGGACTTGACAGCATACGACTGTCGGGGACAGATGCTGACGGATGGTATATTGAAGAGGCAAGAGAGGCTCTGGAAGAGGGTACAATGGTCTATGCAGGCAAATACAGTGCACCGGACTATGAAAGGATTCTGGCAGAAGGATGTGAACTTGCGATAGAGTCGACAATGATCAGCCATACGCCTGAAGTTAAGGAAAAACTGGAGAATTTTGGAATTCCTGTCTTAGTTGAGCGGTCAAGCTATGAATCCCATCCGCTTGGAAGAATGGAATGGATAAAGCTGTATGCGGTTTTGCTCGGAAAAGAGGAAATTGCAGAAAAGATTTTTAAGGAACAAAAAGAGATGGTAGAAGATGTCATGAGTCAGGAGAATACGGAAAAGACGGTTGCTTTTTTCTATATCAGTTCCGTAGGATATGCAAACGTCAGAAAATCGAACGATTATGTTGCAAAGATGATAGAACTTGCGGGCGGTCAGTATATTTTTAATGATCTGGGGGATTCAGAAAATGCTCTTTCTACTGTGAATATGCAGATGGAAGAATTTTATGCCAGGGCAAAAGAGGCAGACTATATTATTTATAACAGTACCATTGACGGAGAATTGCAGACAATAGAGGAATTACTGACAAAAAGTTCTCTTTTAAACGATTTTAAAGCGGTTAAGGAAGGAAATGTCTGGTGTACCGAAAAAAATTTGTTTCAGGAGACAACAGGACTAGGACAGATGATTGTAGATATTCATGAGATGTTGACGAATGAAGATGAAAATTTGACACAGCTGACGTATATGCATAAACTTCAGTGATTTGGAGAGGAAAAATGGAGAAAAGAGCGTATAGCCGATATTGTTTTGCGTTTCTGCTTTTAGGAGGATTGCTGTTGCTTTTATTTATTTGGAATGTCAATTCCGGAAGCGTCAGTCTGTCCGTAAAAGAAATTTTTCAGATTATTTTTTTTCGAAGGGGAGAGGAGACGGCTTATAATATTGTCTGGGAAATTCGGCTTCCCCGAATTCTTGCCGGAATCATACTCGGAGGAGCGTTGTCAGTTTCCGGCTTTTTGCTTCAGACTTTTTTTTCGAATCCCATTGCGGGACCGTTTGTGCTGGGAATCTCTTCCGGAGCAAAGCTTGTAGTGTCGCTTGTCATGATTGCATGTCTGGAGTACTCTTACACTGCAGGATCGGGAGTTTTAATCCTTGCAGCTTTTTTCGGTTCCTTAATCTGTATGGGATTTATTTTGCTGATTTCCAGAAAAGTAAAGAGAATGTCTATGCTTGTGATTGGCGGAATTATGATAGGATATATCTGTTCTGCTATCACGGATTTTGTGGTGACATTTGCAGATGATTCCAATATTGTCAATTTGCATAACTGGTCGATGGGGAGTTTTTCAGGAATGTCGTGGGAGAATGTAGCAGTTATGACCACAGTGACAGCAATTGCTATGATCGCTGCATTTTTTATGTCAAAGCCGATCAGTGCTTATCAGCTTGGGGAAGTGTATGCTCAGAATATGGGAGTCAATATTAAGGTTTTTCGAATCATGCTGATTTTAATTTCCAGTATTTTATCGGCATGTGTCACGGCTTTTGCAGGACCGATTTCATTTGTGGGAATTGCAGTTCCTCATCTTGTCAAAAATATTTTCAAAACTGCGAAACCGATTCTCGTAATTCCAGGATGCTTTCTTGGAGGAGCTGTATTTTGCCTGTTTTGCGATCTGATTGCAAGAACAGTATTTGCACCGACGGAATTAAGCATCAGTTCTGTCACGGCAGTATTTGGAGCACCGGTAGTAATTTACATTATGATACGGAGACAAAAGACGATTTAATGATGAGAGATTATTTTTTTTATACGGACAAGATGACAGTAGGATATGATGGAAAGCCGCTGATCAAAGAGATAGAGATCAAAGTAAACAGAGGAGAAATTTTAACGCTGATTGGACCAAACGGAGCAGGAAAATCCACAATCTTAAAAAGTATTACAAGACAATTAAAGACAATCGGCGGAGTGGTATATCTTGACGGGAAAATGATGCAGAAAATGACAGACAAAGAAGTTTCCAGGAGGCTTTCTGTGGTATTGACAGAACGGATTCGTCCTGAAATGATGACATGTGAGGAAGTAGTCGGAACAGGGCGGTATCCGTATACCGGCACACTTGGAATCTTATCTTCTAAAGATTGGGAGAAAGTGTCAGAGGCGATGGAAATGGTTCATGCATCTGAATTGAAAAAGAGAGATTTTACAGCAATCAGCGACGGACAAAGACAGAGAATCCTGCTGGCCCGAGCTATCTGTCAGGAACCTGAAATTATTATTTTAGATGAACCGACTTCTTTTTTGGATATTAAACATAAGTTAGAACTTTTGAACATTTTAAAACATATGGTAGTCAGACGGCACGTTGCAGTCATTATGTCTCTCCATGAATTAGATCTTGCCCAGAAAATATCAGATGTTATTGTCTGTGTTCATGGAGAATCTATTGAAAAATACGGGACTCCCGAGAAAATTTTTACATCAGAATATATTCATGAATTATATGACATGACAAGCGGAAGCTATAATGCCGATTTTGGATGCCTTGAGATGGAAGCACCCAAAGGTGAGCCTAAGGTATTTGTGATTGCAGGAAATGGAAGTGGTATAAAAGAATATCGGAGACTTCAGCGTGCCGGGATTGCGTTTTTAACCGGTATTCTGCACAGAAACGATATTGACTATGAAGTGGCAAAAGCGCTTGCATCAGGAATTATTGAAGAAGAACCGTTTGAACAGATCAGTGAAAAAAAATTTCAAGAAGCATTGGAGAGCATAAAAAGCTGTGAGAAAGTAATCTGCTGTATTCAAAAATTTGGAACTATGAACAGAAAAAATGAAATGCTGTTAGAAGCTGCAAGACAGATGGGGATTCAGATAGAGAGAAGATAGAAAAAATTTGATTGATTATTTTCCCTTTCGTGGTATGATAAGTACAAAGAAAAAAGACTGACGGGAAAAAACGACAGAAAAGAAAAAGAAACAAATTGATGGGAAAAGTCCGGGTCAGTTTGATCCGGATCTTTTTGTTTCAGAGGAAAGATGATTGCACAAAGGGATTGATTTTTATCAGATGGGAGAAAAAATGAAAACAGTATTGACAATTGCAGGTTCTGACAGCAGCGGAGGAGCCGGAATTCAGGCAGATATCAAGACGATCACAGCACATAAACTGTATGCGATGAGTGCAGTCACGGCACTGACAGCACAAAATACAATGGGAGTCAAATCCATTCTAGAATCGACGCCGGAGTTCCTTGCCGACCAGCTGGACTGTATTTTTTTAGATATCGTGCCAGATGCAGTAAAAATCGGGATGGTTTCGAATTCGGAGCTGATTCGAGTGATTGCAGAGAAACTCAGAGAATATCAGGCAAAAAATATTGTGGTAGACCCTGTCATGGTAGCTACGAGCGGAAGTCGCCTGCTGACAGAAGGAGCACAAAAAACTTTGATACAAGAATTGCTGCCTCTTGCAGATCTGATTACTCCGAATCTAAAAGAGGCAGAATGTCTGTCCGGTGTAGAAATCTGTAAAAAAGAAGATATGATATACGCAGCGCAGAAGATTTCTGAAACGATTGACGGTTCCGTTTTAATAAAAGGAGGTCATCTAGACGATTCCGCAGATGATTTGCTGTATGAAAAGGAAAAGACTATCTGGATCCGGGGAGAACGGATAGAGAATCCGAATACACACGGAACGGGATGTACCTTGTCTTCCGCAATCGCAAGCAACCTGGCAATGGGAGATACAATAGAAGAAAGCGTAAAAAAAGCAAAAGTATATTTAAACGGAGCACTAAAAAACGGGATGAATTTAGGACATGGAAGTGGTCCGTTAAATCACTGTTATTGGTTGTAAGGATGCCTTTTTATTTAAGAAGAAAATAGGTAAGAGAAGTGCTTTGATTGACGAAAAGATAAGAAATGATTATAATAATATAGAAAACAGCAGTAGTGACGAGAAGAATGGAGAAGAAAAAATGAAGGTGAAAATCAGAAACGCGAGACAGAACGAAGGAAGAGAACTGGCTGAAATTGAAGCAATCTGTTTTCCGGCGAAAGAAGCCGCATCAGAAAAAGAAATACTGGCAAGACTTGCCGCTTTTCCGAAAAATTTTTATGTAGCGGCAACGCAGGATGGAAAGCTTGCAGGATTTATTAATGGATGTACGACAGATCAGTCGGTTTTAAGAGACGAGTTATATCATGATGTTTCTCTTCACAGACCAGACGGTGCCTATCAGGCTGTATTCGGACTGAATGTGCTGCCGCAGTACCGCAGACAGGGAATTGCAGAACAGCTTGTCAAAGCATTCATTCAAGGAGCAAAAGAGAGCGGAAAAAAAGGTGTAATCCTGACTTGCAAAGAGCATATGATTCATTATTACGAGAAATTTGGATTTGTCAATTATGGCATTGCAGATTCAGCACACGGAGGAGCCGTGTGGTATGATATGCAGCTTCGATTTTAAAATTGAAAAAACGATAAATAAGACGATGAGCAGCCGGCTTTCGGAACATTTTCGAGTAGAAAAGTTGGTTGCTCTTTACATTTTACAGTGCCGGTTTTTGCTGCGTGCAGCGCAGATATTTCCTTACAAAAATCGTGCGCATCTTGGGAAGAATTTATGTAAACGACAAAAATGACAGGAGGAAATGGGAATTATGCAGTTGACAACACTTTGTTATATAGAAAAAGAAGACTGCTATCTGATGCTTCACCGCATTAAGAAGGAGCATGATGTCAATAAAGATAAATGGATTGGAATCGGGGGAAAATTTGAAAAAGATGAGACACCGGAAGAATGTCTTTTGCGTGAGGCGAAAGAAGAGACAGGACTTACGCTGACGTCATGGAGACTGCGTGGAATCGTCACATTTTTATGTGATCACTGGGAAACGGAGTATATGTTCTTGTATACGTCAGACAGATACGAAGGGACTATGACATCTTGTCAGGAAGGAGAGCTCCAGTGGGTTCCCAAAAAGGAATTAGAGCGGCTGAATTTGTGGGAAGGAGATAAAATTTTCTTTCAACTTCTGGAAGAAGACCATCCTTTTTTTTCTTTGAAAGTAAAATATGAAGGAAATGTACTCACAGAGGCTGTTTTGGATGGAATAAAAATCAAAGGATAGAGTAATTTTACGGACATTTTACTTATTGATGATAATAAATTTTATTTTTCCATGGTATCGTATAAATGTATCAAAACGATGCAGCGAACAAATAAAAGATCATGAATAAGGAGAGAAAAATGAAAGCAAAAAAAATTCTTGCCATTCTTTGCGCAGCAGCAATGATGGGAACGATGCAGATTCCAGTTTTAGCGGAGGAAAATACAGCGGCCACACCAGCAGCAGCACAGGAAGAAGTAACTGCACCAAAATACATATTTTTATTTATCGGGGATGGAATGAGTTATCCTCAGATTCAGTCAGCAAATTATTACTTAAGTGCAAGCGAAGGAGAAAATGGAAAGACAGACGGGATCTTAAACAGCCAAAATAATCTTTGTTTTATGGATTTCGAAATAGCAGGGTCTGCACAGACTTTTGACAGCACATCCTTCTGCCCGGATTCCGCTTCCACAGCAACTTCCATTGCAACAGGATATAAGACATACAGCGGAACCATCAATATGGACGAGACCATGACGATTTCTTATGAGACAATTGCAGAGAAATTAAAAGAACAGCTCGGATATAAGATTGGAGTTCTGACAAGCGTAAACTTAAATCATGCAACACCGGCAGCTTTTTATGCACACCAGGCATCTAGAAACAGTTATTATGAAATTGGAGAAGAATTGATTGCAAGTGACTTTGATTACTTTGCAGGCGGCGGACTTTTAAATGAGACAGGAAGCGATGGAGATCAGGAAAGCCTTTATACATTGGCAGAAGAGGCTGGCTATACAGTAGTCAATACAAAAGCGGAAGCAGAAGCTCTTACAAACGGAGCAAAGGCAATTGTTATTGATGAGACGCTTGCAGATTCTGATGCAATGAGTTATGCAATGGATCTGGAAGAAGGCGAATGGGGTCTTGCTGATTATGTAGAAAAAGGAATCGAAGTGCTTGATAATGAGACAGGATTCTTTATGATGGTAGAAGGCGGAAAAATTGACTGGGCCTGTCATGCAAATGATGCAGCAGCATCTATCACAGATACAATCGCTTTAGCAGAAGCAGTAGAAAAAGCAATTGAATTTTACAATGAGCATCCGGATGAAACGTTGATCTTAGTGACAGGAGATCATGAGACAGGTGGACTTAGTATCGGATTTGCAGGAACAAATTATGACACATTCCTTACAAATCTTTCTAACCAGAAGATTTCTTATGCAAAATATGATTCTGACTATGTAGCAAAATATAAAGAAGAAGGAACTGATTTTGAGACAGTAATGGCAGACATTACAGAATTGTTCGGTCTGGAAGCACCGGCAGAGGGACAGACAGATGAAGCGGCAGAATTAGACAGTAAAGATGCTCATCCAGAAGGAGAAGACGAAGGAACACTGGTTATGACTTCTTATGAGTATGAAAAATTACAGGCAGCATACGAAGCAACAATGACAAGAACTGGAGAGGAAGAACTCAGCCAGGAAGAATACATTTTATATGGAAGCTATGAACCACTGACCGTTACGATTACACACATTTTGAACAATAAATCTGGTATTTCCTTTACTTCCTACAGTCATACAGGTCTTCCTGTAGCAGTATTTGCACAAGGAAATGGAGCAGAATTGTTTGACGGTTACTATGACAATACAGAGATCTACCATAAAATGGCAGAACTGGCAGGAGTAGAATAAATGAAAGCGATTCAGTGGGTAAAGAAAAGAAGTGTCTCACTGCTCGCAATCATTATTATGGGTATCCTCATATTTCTTCCGACGGGGTATGAGGATGCCCTTATTTATCAGGGAACAGAGCGTGTGCGTGCAGAAGTACTGGAGACAAATGAAGATAATATTTACAGCAGCGGTTTAATTCAGTCTGGTGAACAGGAGTGCGAAGTAGAGATCTTAGATGGACAATTTAAAGGAGAAATAGCGAGTGCCACCAATATGCTGAGCGGATCTTTGGAAGCAGATAAAATTTTTCAGGTAGGTGACATTGCAAATGTTGTGATCAGTCATAAAGATGGAGAAATTTTGTCAATCACAATGTCAGATCATTTCCGTATTGGCAAAGAAATTATCCTTGCCCTTATTTTTATCGTATTTTTAATTGGATTTGCCGGAAAGAACGGGCTTCGTGCTATCTATTCCTTTATTATTACAATCTTGACAATTTGGAAGATTCTTGTACCTTCCTATCTTGGGGGAGTCAATCCGCTTTGGGTCGGAATCGGAATCACAACGTTTTTGACCGTGATTATTATCTGGCTGGTATATGGATTTGAAAAAAGAACATTAGCGGCAAGCGGAGGAGCAATTTTAGGAGTTCTCGTGACATGTGTGATGGGAATTATTTTTACAGATCAATTCCAGATTCATGGCAGTGTAATGGATTATTCGGAAACTTTGCTGTATGCAGGGTTTCAAAACTTAAATTTGACTCAGATTTTTATGAGCAGTATTTTCATCGGTGCGTCCGGTGCAATGATAGATCTTTCCGTTGACATCACATCAGCGGTTCATGAAGTGGTTCAGAAAAAACCGGAGATCGGATGGAAGGAAGCAGTCGGATCAGGGATGAACGTAGGAAGAGCTGCAATGGGAACTATGACGACGACATTGCTGCTGGCCTATTCCGGAGGCTATATTGCGCTTTTGATGGTTTTCATGGCGCAGGGAACACCAATCGATCAGATCCTTAATTATAAATATGTATCCGCAGAAATTCTTGAGACAATTGTAGGAAGCATGGGACTTGTAACCGTAGCTCCGTTTACAGCACTTGTGTCGGGAGTATTACTGACCCGGAAAAAGCACAAAGAGCAAGAAGAAAAGAGTGTTTCTTCCGGATTAATAAAAAAGACAAAGTCTGCAGGTTGTATAGAAAATCTTTCTTCGGGGCAAATTTCTTCTGCCATGGAAGGAAGCGAAAAATAGAGTTTTCGGGGGCGTTGCAAAATAGATGAGTAATTCATCTATGGAGCAACGCTCCCTTTTCATGCCTAAAAATAGAAAACGGACTCCGAAGAGTCCGTAATCCATGGTATAATTAATTATACTCAGTAATTCAAAATACCATAAAAATTATACCGAACTTGGCGAACCTTATCAACTAGTTTTGCCATTAAATTTAGAAGGTCTAGTTCCTGATGATGATTCTGTCCGACTGCTGAGCCACGAATTGGAGGGATTGGATTACAGCTTGCTGTATCAGGTTTACTCTGCCAAAGGCAGAAATCCGGCAGTGGATCCTAAGACCATGTTCAAAATCCTGACCTATGCTTATTTCCAGAACATGTATTCATCCAGAAAGATTGAAAGGGCGTGTAAACGTGATATTAACTTTATGTGGCTGCTGGCAGGGCAAAGACCACCTGACCACAGCACGATTGCACGTTTTCGTACCGGATTTCTGGCAGATGCCTGCGAAAATCTTTTCTATCAGATGGTAAAGCGGCTGGAAAACGCCGGGGAGCTGTCAAAGGAAACGATCTTTATTGATGGGACAAAGTTGGAAGCGTGTGCGAACAAATATACTTTTGTCTGGAAAAAATCTGTAGGGAAATGGGAAACAAAGATGTTCCAGAAGATACAGGAAGCAGTCTCTCTTCTAAATCAAGAGTACATACAGAGTTTTCATGTGACTGAAGTTTCAAGGACACAGGATCTTCAGGCAATCTGTCAATTCCTGGAACAGACCTGCAAAGATCAGCATACGGTTTTTGTCCACGGAAGGGGGAAACGGAAAAGCCGTAATCAAAAGTATTTGGAACGGTTCCGACGTTTTCTGGAACGTCAGACCATCTACGACTGGCACACAGCCAGTTTCCAGGGGCGGAATAATTACTGCAAGACCGATCCGGACGCTACATTCATGCATATGAAAGATGACCATATGCGTAACGCACAGTTAAAACCGGGATATAATGTACAGATCGGAGTGGACAGTGAATACATTGTAGCAGCGGATATTTTCCAGGATCGAAATGACGTCTGGACACTTGTGCCATTTTTAAAAAGAATGGAAGAAAAACTGGGATTCCGCTATCCAAGCGTAACCGCGGATTCGGGATATGAAAGCGAAGAAGGCTATAGTTATCTGAGAGAGCAGAAACAAAAGCCTTATATCAAAC
>CALWCS010000014.1 GCA_944376425.1 uncultured Lachnospiraceae bacterium
AGATCCTATTCTTCACCATTGCCGGATGCAATGCATTCATCACGGCGTCAATTCCTCTAAATTTATATCCTTGATTTTTGTTTATACTATCTTTTCCGACTGCCTCTACATCGTTCATGGTGTCGGCGATTGCCTTAAATATTTTCGCTTCCATGCCTGTCCTCCTTTAACATCCGCTCGATGGTGTAGATCGATTGGAGATAATTGCTGGCATTTCGTGCCTGGTAGCTCTCTTCTACCATGTTATCTGGCATATCTTCCAGGCAAGCATCCAAAAGCTCCAGCAGGCGTTCCTGACGGAGCTTCAGCTCCTTTTTATTCATCGTCTTCTTCCTCCTCTTCTTCTCCCCATTCTGCCGCACGGCGTTTTCTTAACCGATGCAGCCTCTCTTGTTCTGCTTCATGCTCTTCGTAGAGCCACAAATTATCTATGTATTCCATATCTTCTCTTGCACTTTCTTCTTAACCGTGTTATACTAATTACGGTTAATTTGTGCCGGCTGATCCTTCGCGCTCTCAATTTCTTTAGCGATGGATCAGCTTTTTTGTGCCTCCTTTCCGGCGATGTGAATTGTTTTTGATTTTTCGCCTTAAAAAATCATAAAACCTGTTGCACAACCATGTGCTCTCTGGTTGGCACACCCACCGCTATTTTTACAATTCCCTGTGATCACAATAGCTTGCCATCGTCAGTGATCAGGTTGCCATCCTGACCAGACAGCCTTTACAGGCTGTTTCGGCTTTGGAAAAACGAGCATCTCTCATCTTCCGCTCGTTTTTTCTTAAATTTCTTTCCTGCGGTGCAGCTTCCTTCATCTATCCGGCGGAAACTGCCACCACATCTTACAAAGTACTGAACGAAATGCGAACATTCTTCGCATTTTTTTAATTTGCAGTCATCTCCACAAAGCTGTTTCATACGGCTGATTTCTGTTTTGAGTTCCTCGTTTTCTTTTTCCAAAATTCTAACTTTTTCTGCCAACATGTTGTTTCCTCCTCATTATTCGTGGTAAAATTAAGTATTAACTTGCAACCGAATATGTAATGTTATTACACATTCAATTTGAATGTCTATATGTATATATTAACACATTCAAATTGAATGTCAAGTATTATGGAGGAATCTATGAACAATTTTTCACAATCTCTAAAAAAATGCCGCACAGATTACGGCGTAACACAAAAACAAATGTCGGAATTGCTCGGAATGACGCCCAATGCTTACCAGAAATACGAACTTGGTGCCCGCGAACCCAATATTGATACCTTAATTCAAATTGCAGACATCTTTAATATTTCCATTGATATGCTCGTCGGAAGACAATTCCCGAAGGACTCGTTGATGGATATTAAATAAATCCTCTAATTTATCCCACAATTCAATTTTTCCTATTCTCGTACCATATTCAATTTTTTGATACGCCTGTTCGCTTATTCCTAGATACTCAGCAACTTGTTTTTGTGTCATGCCTGCCTCTCGGCGGGCTTTTTTTAAATTCTCCCTTCCCATTCATTTCCACCTCTAGTCCGCCAATATTTCCGTCACGTCTACGCCTAACGCTCTGGCAATCTTTCCGATCGTGTCAGCTCTACTGTTTTTCGTTGACACAGCTTTAGCGTATGACGTAGATGCAATTCCTGCTTTTTTGTACAGTTCTCTTGATGTCATGCACTTGCGTGCCAGAATTATTTCCACTTTTTTTCTATCAACTCTTAGTTCCATTTTTGCCCTCCTATACTCTCTACATGGATACCAGCGTGTGCGCTCCATACAGTACCTAAAATATTTACATGTCTTGCACGTCATGCGACATGACTGCACTTGATTGCAATCTGGAAGTCTTTGCTTGACAGATCGGTCGCCTGCTGCAAGATCTTCTGATAGCTGTCTATCAATCGACATACATCGGCTTTTACACACTCTTCACACCTCCCTGTCTTTTGTGGGATACGAATGTTCTGTACCGGACTCTCTGTTTTCTCAAATTCTACAAATATTTCTCTCATCTTTTCTTCCTCCTAAAAATTTGTTGATAAAGTGTTGTTGACCTTTTCCAGTGACTTTCGGGGTTTTGCTGATCTTGATGCTGCCATCTGGATTATTAATGATCGTTTCTTTGATCTCAAATAATCCTCTATCTACACTCGTTTGTGTCGGCATGTTTTTACTAGAGCCGCCTTTGATTAAATATCCCTGATCTCTTAGGATAGCAAACAGTCTGTTCTGTCCAGTATGAAATCCGTTCTGTCTTAACAGCTTTGCAAGTTCACCGACTAATATAGATGTGTCGGAAGCTGCTACTGCATCGGCAAAGATTGCTTTTGGTTTCATTTCTTCAATTTGTACTGTCTGTTCTTCGATGACTTTTTGGGCTTCCAGTATCGCAAGGGCAAGCAACTTTTTCCCCTCCGGCTGCATCTGGTAGCTGCCAGTCTTACGGATGGACGGCAGTACCTCGGATGTGACCCAGTGTTTAAAACGTTTTGCAGATTCAAGCCTACTTCCGAAAACAAGAGCATATAGCCCAGATTCGTTAATGATTGTCATTGTCTGTTTTCCTCCAAGGGTGTCGATAATCTCTACACCCTTATCTTCCAAAAATACATGTGTTGCTATTGCATCTCTAGAATTGACAAAACCGAGTGCTTCAGTCACGTCTTTTCCTACAAACCATGGCTCATTGTCAATCGTTAATGTTCGAACTTTGCCGAACTCTTCGTTTTCAAATACTTGTAGTTCATTCATTCCTCTATCTCCTTATTGGCAAGTAGTTTTTTTATCTCTTTCATGGCAGGAGCAATATAAGTTTCTTTTGTAAAAGGACACACTCCGCAAAACAGATATCCCAATCTTGTTTTTATGTTGTTTGGCTTTTTATAGTTGACCATATAGTCAAACATAAATGGCTTCTTTCCAAGCCGTGTATCCCATCGCCACATATTAAGATTTTTCAATATGCTCTCTAAATCTTTATTTGTGTAATTTTCTAGGTTCATCTTGTTCCTCCTCAATGCTAAGGCAGTAAATCAAGGATTTCGGCTATGCTTTTACCGGCATAGTCGATTTCTTTTACTGACTATTTTTCATCTTCTGCTTCTGGTATCTTTTCGAAAAGTTCTCGTCCTGACACTGATTTTTGGAAATTCACAGCATGTTCTGGGTTGGCGGTATGCCTACATTCTCCTCCGATTTTGTAGCAATGTGTCTTTTTGCAGCTTTCTATTTCGCCATCGCAGCAGTAAAAAATTTTTTCTATCTCCATAACTTCACCTCTTGACATCCATGAGTGTCTTCCACTTTCTCTCCTGCATTCAAGAACTCAACAAGCTTCTCCATATTGATCAGAAACTTGCTTCCTGCTCTGACATACACGATCTTATTTTGCAAGCACAGTTTTCTCAAATGGTCATAAGATAGACCTGTGATCTGTGCTGCTTCTTTTAATGTTCTCATTGTCGGAATTACCATTTTTTCTCCCTCCTATATTAAGCCGTTTTTGTTTCCTTTTCTGATCTCTGATTAACCATACCTTCGGCGTATCCCAAGAAATACCATTTCTCTCTTTCGCTCATTAAGCTAATTGCCGAAGCTAATACATTTAATAATGTTTTTTCAGTCTCTGTCATGATTATCATCTCCGTGATTTTTATTTTGTTGCTATGCGATAATTATATATCGTTTAGCAACATTTGTCAACTTTATTTTAAGAATATTTTTGTTGCAATGCGATAATTTTTGTGTTATTATATCATTATGAAAGGAGGCAACTTAATGAATCCACAAGAGCTTGCACAATGTGAACGTTTTAAAGCTATACGAAAGGCATTAAATATGAAACAAGGTGATTTAGCCAAAGAGCTTACAATATCTCAAGGTCATGCTTCTGATATAGAAAATGGTCGTAAAGCTGTATCAGATCAGACAATAGAAATTCTATCTTTGAAATATAATGTCGATGAAAATTGGATTCGAACTGGAAAAGGCGATATGTTTAAGCCTTTAAATAGAAAACAAGAAATCGCTAAATTAACTGCAGATCTATTTAAAGCAGAAGAGCATTCTTTTAAAGAACGCCTTATTCTTGCTTTAGCCAATTTAGATGAAAAAGAATGGGAATTATTAGAAAAAATTTCCCGAAAAATTATAACAGAAAAAGACTAGGTTTCCCTAGTCCAATAATCTTTTAATGATTTCGTAGATAAAAGAAAGTAATTCCTTATCTTTTATTTGATTAAGTAGCAATATTATTTCTTCTTTATAGTCCATTATGGCTCCCTCCCATCTTAAACACATGTTCGAAATTCCTTAATAATATAATATATTATTGATACAGAAAAATCAATATTTTTCGAACGATTGTTCTTTTAAATATTTTACAAATGACATTGAAAGTATAAATTTAATAACATTCTGATAAAAAATATATTATTTTAGTAACGAGTTTATAAATGTTTTTTGACGCTAAATTTTCAACAAATTTAAAAATATTTTTCGAACAAATTATACAAATACTTATTATTATATATTAATATTATTGTCTTTTTCTATATAGACTGTATAATAACTATATATTAGACTGTCTTTTCGACATTTTAATATATAACTTAAGAAAAGGGGAAAAAGAAATGAAGAAGAAAATAGCAATGCTATTATTAACAGCTACACTATTACCTTGTAATGCTTATGCAACAGAAGATAGTTTGGAAAATTCATATGAAATTGGATTGCTTTCTTACAAACTATCTTCAGACTGGATCCAGACTGATGATACTATGGGAATGTATAAAGAATCTACAACATTTCAAAACGGTGATGCTTTATTAGAAGTTAATGCTTTTGAAATAGATTCTAATCCAGAATTAGTACCTGAAGAAAATACAGACGATTTTATTGATACTTCCCTTCAAATACCAGTTCATAACTTTTCAGAATTAAATGAATATAAAGAAATATCTAAACAGTTTTTCGATTCTTATTTGAATACACAATCATGTCTTTCAAGCTGTTCATTTAATTCTGGGGATGAACGTACTGTCGGAATTATTTACAGTGTATATTATGACGATATCATTTATAACACAATTATACTTGCACCCCTAGATTCTGCCACAGATTATTCAAACACTATAGTTGATTTTGATACTTCTCTTACTCCTGTTGAAGTTTTAACAGATAATACTACAGTGCAAAAAGTTCAGGAACTTTTAAATCAGAAAGGATATGATTGTGGAACTCCTGATGGAATACTTGGAACGAATACAGAAGCAGCAATCAAAAAATATCAGCAAGATAACTTTTTGTTAGAAAGCGGAAAAATCACAAACAAACTTTTAGAAAATTTAGGAATATCAGATTATAGCATTAACGAATTAGAAAGCACTGAAATTCTTGAAGATACAACAGTCGAAACAACTGTATGGATTTCTAACTCTGGAAGCAAATACCATTCAAAGTCTTCTTGCAGCAATATGCAAAATCCAACTCAAGTTACTATTGAAGAGGCACAGGCTATGGGATATGAAGCATGTAAAAAATGTTATTAAAGATAACCAGGAGAAGGAAAATGAAAAAACAAATACTAATGATAGTAATGATTAGTACAATTTCATTATCTATTACAGCGTGTGGGAAAAGTGACACTCCAAATAATACTGTTAATCAGGCAGAAACAACAATGGAAGAATCGACTGACTTAACTGGCACATGGATATCAGAAGAAAGTGATGGAACCTACCAAGAAGCAACTATTACAGATAACTACATAGAAATTAATTGGGTAACTCCTGATAGTGCTTCTTTATACTGGGCTGGGACTTATGTAGCTCCTTCTGATGCAGTTGATGAATATTCCTGGATCTCTGAAAATGACACAGAAAAAACAGATTCTGCATTATTAGCTTCTTCTTCCGAAACAAAAGAATTTACTTATAAAGATGGAGTAATTACTTATGAAGCTTCTGCACTTGGAACTAAAAAAACTATTGAACTAAAAAAACAAGAATAAAATTATAAAAACCGCACCGCACTAACAGGAACAGCTTTTACATACTCTCATGTCTATGCAACATAAATTGTTTTTATATTATTATAAAGCCGTGCTATCGCATGGCTTTATTTTCTGCACTTTTTTGAAAGGAAGTGAGTTTATGGCAAGTATCAGAAAAAGAGGAAACAGTTACCGCATTTTTGTCAATTATGTATATGATTCTAATTGAAAGAAAATTGTAGAAACTGCAACTTGGACGCCGGATCCGTCAAAAACAGAAAAACAGAACCAAAAGAGTCTGAATGTGTTTGTGATGGAATTCGAGCAAAAGGTAAAGAACGGAAAATTTTTGAGTGGGGAAAAAATATCTTTCAAAGATTTTGTTGAGAAATGGCTGGATGAGTATGCTGCTGTACAGCTAAAGCCTACCACATACGAAAATTACAAACTATACCTTGACCAAAGAATCGTTCCTGCTTTGGGTCATGTCAAGCTTGCAAAATTGCAGCCTCTTCAGATCCAAAGTTTTTATAATGATCTTCTGAGCAGCCAAAAAAAATGCGAGAGAGAAGGGACTCTTTCTCCCGGAACAATTAGAAAAATTCATGGAATCTTGCAGTCTGTTTTGTCTACAGCCGTAAAATGGCAGCTGATAGATGCAAATCCATGTGATAGGGTGTCTCCGCCAAAAGCGGAGGAAGAAGAATCTGTTAAGTTCTTTACTTTAGAACAAACACAACGCTTTCTTTCTGCTCTCGATCTGGATTTCGTTACCGTCTATAAAGCCCATACTCGTATTGATGATACCGGAAAGCCATATCAAGTACCAGAATATCAAGAGAAGCGTTCTCTCCCTATGCAGCATAAAATCTTCTTTTACATCGCACTGTTCGGAGGATTACGAAAAGGAGAGATTATTGCTTTGAAATGGAGTGATATTGATTTTATCCATGCTTCTGTGTCTGTGAATAAATCTACTGCAAGAGTAGGACACGAACAGATCACAAAATCTCCAAAAACAAAAAAGTCAAATCGAGAGATTGTGCTACCTGGTCCTTTGATGGATATGTTAAAAAAATATCGGACAGAGCAGGCAAAGTATCGTCTCTCCATTGGAGATCAGTGGCAGGGAGATGATTATCTGTTTATCCAGCAGAACGGAAAACAAATGGATCTCTCTACCCCGTATCACGTCTTTAAAAAGGTCATTAAAAATTACAACAAGACGGTAAAACAGAAAGAACTTCTGCTGCCAGATATCCCGTTGCATGGTCTCAGGCATACGTCCGCAACGCTGCTGATCAGTCAGAATGTAGATGTACGTACTGTCTCTAATCGTCTTGGTCATGCTCAGACAAGCACAACCATGAACATTTATTCGCATCAACTTGAAAAGATGGACGAATTGGCGGCAGGAGTTTTGGAAAACCTATTCACAAGGCACGCCTAATCAGCAAAAAAAATTAAATAGTAACCAAATAGTAACCATTTATCAAAAAAGACCACCTTTTCTCGGTGGTCTTTTCTTCTTCACATCCATTTTTCCTTGTAAAATCAAGGTTTTTAAAAAGCTAGCGACGGGAATCGAACCCGTGACCTCCTCACTACCAATGAGGTGCGCTACCGACTGTGCCACGCCAGCATATCTCGTTTATTACCGTCTTACATTGTACCCTTTTTCTGAATTTTTGTCAATATGGTTTTTTCTATTTTTAGAATTTTTTGTATTTTTTATCGATTTAAAAAAACTGTTCATTTTTCGTTTTTCTTTCATTTTTTCTAAAATTGCCATCTACTTTTTGGTATTGAAATTTCGGCATCCGGGTCATCTGCTCATTTTAAAGGAAAATCTTCCTGTCTTTCCTTTGAAAGAAACAATCTCTGACAGGATATGCCTGCTATACAGACAATCCCGCAGAGCAAACATAATTTTCTATTTTATATTCATTCTCTGTCTTACAATTTCATAAGCCAAAATACCAGCAGCCACAGAAGCATTTAAAGAATCAATATCTCCTTTCATCGGGATGGAAGCTATAAAATCACATTTCTCTCTGACGAGCCTGCTGACACCATCTCCTTCACTCCCAATTACTAAGCCGATCGGTCCTGTAAGATTCAGCCGATACATCGTTTCTCCTCCCATATCGGCACACACAAACCACAGTCCTTTCTCTTTTAGCTCTTCCATTGTTTTTCCAATATTTGTCACTTTTGCCACCGGTGTATAGTTGAGCGCTCCTGCTGATGTTTTTGCCACCGTTGCCGTCAGTCCTGCAGCACGGTGTTTCGGAATAATAATCCCATGTGCCCCGGCAAGATTCGCTGTACGAATAATAGCGCCCAAATTGTGAGGATCTTCAATTCCGTCAAGCAAAATTAAAAATGGATCTTCTCCTTTTTCTTCCGCTGATTTTAAAATTTCCTCTACCGATGCATATTGATATGCAGCTGCATACGCAATCACACCCTGATGTTTTCCTGTTTCTGATATCTGATCCAGTCGTTCTTTCGATACAAACTGAATGATCGTATCTTTTTTTTTCGCTTCTCTTATAATTGAACGAACCGGTCCATCCTGACATCCGTCCAGCACAAACAGCTTATCAATCGTCTTTCCAGCACGAAATGCTTCTATCACGGCGTTTCTGCCTTCAATGGTCAATTTTTCATATCTCATCTTATTTTCCTCTTTGTTTTTCTAACTCCAAGCCTGTCTTTAACAATTCTACTGCTCTTTCAAATTCTCCGTTTAAATACAGATATCCCATCAAGGCTTCCAGTCCTGTCGCCTTTCGGTATTCAGCCATCGTTGCATTTTTTGCCATGGTATATGATTTTGCATTTCTGCCTCTTCTATAAATTTCTTGCTCTTTTTCTGTCAATACAGGCAAAATCTCTTCTATCATCTTCGCCTGTGCAGGTGCCTTAACAATCTCACTCGTTTTTTTATGAAGTTTGTTTACTGCACAATTTCCCTTTTCTACTATAAGAGTCCTCACCATCAAATCATAAACTGCATCCCCGATATAGGCAAGCGTCAACGGCGAATACAGGTTAATTTCCTGTTTCGCCAGCTGAAACTGTTCTATCAAAAGATCTGGAATCTGATTTACGCTCTTTTCCATTTTACTCCTTCTCTGGTATCTTCCAAGATAATTCCTTTTTCCAGAAGTTCATTTCGAATCTCATCTGCTTTTTTAAAATCTTTTGCTTTTCTTGCTGCCTGACGTTCTTCAATCATTTTTTCGATATCTTCGTCCAGCATTTCCTCTGCTTTTTCTGTAATTAATCCTAAAATGTCGCTCAGCTGTGTAATTTTTTCTTTGAGCTGTTGTAAATACGCTTTTGAATTTTCAGCATTTGCTGTTGTATTAGAAAGTTTTACCAGTTCAAAAATTGCAGCTACTGCATCTGCTGTATTGAAATCGTCATCCATTGCCTCATCAAATTTCAAAGCAAGTGCTTGTGCCTTTTCCAAATGTTCTTTTTCTTCCTGTGTCACTTCTTTTTCTTTTGCCACATCGATAAAATGATTCAAATTATCAACGCCATTTCTGATTCTTTCCAGACCATTTTTCGATGCTTCCATCAATTCTGCGCTAAAATTCAGAGGGCTTCTGTAATGTGCGCTCAGCATAAAGAATCGCAATACCTGAAGATCGTACTTTTCACCAATTTCACGGACAGTGAAAAAATTCCCCAGAGACTTTGACATCTTTTTGTTGTCAATATTTAAGAATCCATTATGAAGCCAATATTTTGCGAATCTTTTTCCGTTACAGCATTCACTCTGTGCTATCTCATTTTCGTGATGAGGAAAGATCAAATCTTCTCCGCCTGCATGAATATCAATTTCTTCTCCCAAATATTTCTTTGCCATCACAGAACACTCAATATGCCATCCTGGTCTTCCTTCACTCCACGGAGAGGTCCAATAGGGTTCTCCTTCTTTTTTCGGTTTCCACAAAACAAAATCCAGCGGATCTTCTTTTTGATCTTCTCCTGTTACGAGCAAAGAGCGATTTCCAGAACGAAGATCATCCAAATTTTTATGGGAAAGTTTTCCGTATTCTTCAAATTTTCTGGTTCGGAAATAGACGGTTCCTTTGACATCATAAGCATATCCCTTTTGTATCAGATCAGAAATCATTTCAATCATTCCATCTATTTCTTGAGTGGCAAGCGGATGGGTCGTAGCTGGCTTCACATTCATATCTGCCATGTCTTTTTTACATTCTTTAATATATCTCTGAGAAATTTCTTGTGCTGAAACTCCTTCTTCTACTGCTTTTGCAATAATTTTATCGTCTACGTCTGTAAAGTTAGAGACATAGTTGACTTCATATCCTTTATGTTCCATATAGCGTCTTACTGTGTCAAATACAATCATCGGCCGTGCATTTCCAATATGGATTAAATTATAGACGGTAGGTCCGCACACATACATTTTAACTTTTCCAGGTTCTACCGGAACAAATTCCTCTTTTCGCTTTGTCATTGTATTATATAACTTCATGTTTTTCTTCCTTTCCCGCTGACATTTTCTGCATAACTGAACTTAGTCTATGCAAAAATCCTGTTTTTGTCAATATCTCATCTTTATTCTTCTTTTATCTTCCTCATTAAACCCATTCATTTAAAAATGCTTCTGAAAATGGACTTTCCTCTTTGAAAAGTTGAGGAAGATCTGCAATAGAAACGGAGCTGAGGTTTTCTTTTTTTTCAATTCTTCTTAGTCTTCCCCCGTCAGATTCTATCATAATCTCATAACATCCCTCATTTTTCGGAATCCAACTGTCTTTTATTTCTATTAATATCTCTTTTTTATTTTTGCTCTTTAAAGTTGCAATCCACCGTTCCAGATGAATAATTCTCCCCATCATCCATGGCTTTTTTTTCTCTTTCTCTCCCTCTATATTTTCAGAAAAAGCTACTATTTTGACCTGTTCTGTCTCTTTTCCCAGTTCTTTTTCCATAGAGTCTGCCAAAATCTCATCTATCTGTTCTGTATAGTTTTCCCTAAATAAAGGTTCAAAGATGATCGGTTCCTCTTCTAAAATAATCTGGAAAGATCCGATACATTTTGTTCCATCGAAAACTGCCATCATTCTCCCTTTCATTGCCTTTAATTCTTGTTTGAGATCTTCTAGATATTTAGGGGTACGTTTGGTAAATAAACGATATTTTTTTTCCAGTATTTCATTTAAGGTATCACAAAGGATTCCAAAATCATGCTCTTTTACTTCTGTGACTTTTAAATCTGTTCTGTCTGATCTTTTTATTCTTTTTCTTTCTAAAATCTGTTCTCTTTGTGAATAAAAAAACCGAAAATCAAATGGCGTATAAATTGCCTCAGCTGCAGGCATCAGATAAAGAAACATATATTTTTTCTCATATAAAAACTGGAATATTTGCTTTAATAAAGATGTCATCACTTTGCGATGACGAAATTCTTTTTTTGTTGCTACAGCCACAAGATAGGCGCCGTGTTCTTCTCTTCCGTCTATCACAAGTTGATATGGATTTAAATGAGCCATTCCGCATATCACTTCTTTTTCTTTTGCCGCAAAAATTTCATTTTCGGCTGCCTTGTTTTGATAATAATAGTCCACGAACTCTTTTGTATCTTCTTCAAATACTTCTTGATACAAAGATCTTGTTTTTTCATGTTCCTGCCTTTTTAGTCTCTCTATTTTCATCTCTGACAACACCCCTTTGGGCATCTTCCTTCCAAATTCATCGTATCATCTGCTATCAGATCTTTTAGGGAATTTAAAGAGCAGATTGCATGTGCTGCAATTCCCTCTCCGTTTCCCGTAAAACCTAATCCTTCCTCTGTAGTCGCTTTAATATTAATCCGATTTTTTTCGAGTTCCAAAGCTTCTGCTATATTTTCGATCATCTTAGGAATATAGTCTGCCATTTTAGGTTTTTGTGCTATTATTGTACTATCAATATTTTCAATAAAAAATTGGTGTTCATCCAATAATTTTCCTACTTTTTTTAACAACACTATACTAGAAATTCCTAAATATTGGGGATCTGTATCTGGAAAATGCCTGCCGATATCGCCTAAAGCAGCCGCGCCTAACAGAGCATCCATAATTGCGTGAACAAGCACATCAGCATCGGAATGTCCTAAAAGTCCTTTATCGTATGGAATCTTCACACCGCCTAAAATCAAATCTCTTCCTTGTGTCAGACGATGAACATCATATCCAAAGCCTACTCTCATCTTCTTTCCTCCAATTCTTTTCTCTATGATATTAGCTAGTTATTTTTATTATATCAAAATCTGATTAAATTTCCTATAGAGGAATCTCCAAATAAATCTGTTTCCTTTCGCTATTCGATTTTTCTTTCATCCCAGATACAGCCACACAGTGACATTTTCCATACGCATCTGTGTACATCCTAAACAATCTTTTATATCATAGGAAAACACTTTCATTCTTTATCATGCAAATGTTTTCCTATGATATAAAAAAGTTGCTGAATTTCAGGTTTTTAACCATCTTCAGCAACTCTGTCCTATCCCTTTTTTAATTTATCCATTCAAAAATTCTTTTATCTTTTTGCACTATATGCATCTTAGCTGTTTCAGCAGCTGCATAGAATTCTTCCACCTGACAAAATCAGGTGGAAACTGGCATCTGCCACTAAAACTATTTTCTATTTACTGACACAACAGACGAACATGTCTTTCTGCTCAATCTGTTATTATTCTGCCTCTGTTGTTTCGGCATCAGTCTCTTCTGTTGTTTCATCGTCTGTTGTTTCAGCATCAGTTTCTTCCTCTGTTGCTTCTGTTGTTGCAGTTGTTGAAGGTTCTGTCTCTTCCTCTTTATTTCCGCATCCTACTGCCAACACTCCTGATAAAGCCATAATAGCAACCATACCAAATATTTTTCTTTTCATTTATTTATCCTCCTCATAAAACAAGATCATTTTGATCTCTTAATTTTTTCTGTTTTATTTTACCACATATATTTAATGTAAAGCTTTACTTTCTTTTAAAACATTCAAAATTTTTCTTTAAGTTTCTTAAGATTTCTTAAGATTTTTTATTATCTTTTTATAAAGTTTTTTATTTGCCTATAAATCAAAAAATGATCTGAATTTTTTTCTTGCAGTACAGTGATAACGGCTTTTGGAGAAATATCAATTAAAAGTAAAGGTCCGTTACCGGGAACAGATCGATAAATATGACAGCGATTTTGTCACTTTTCATTACAACCGGTATGAGGACGATAAATATGTGGAAGAAACCCTCCCCATTATGGAATTCATTGCTAATAGCCATTTGTCCTATTCTCAAGGATGAGATAACCTTCAAAGATCTAGGACTGATTATTATAATCAATTCAATAAGAACCGCAAGATCCATGCGTATCTTAAAAAGTTAAAAGCACTTAGCTGAGGAGTTCCTGTAGTTGCCGCATAAGACTCCTAGTTACGTTTAAAAAGACCGAAAAGATAGTTTGCACTTTTTTGGCTATCCAGAAGTTAATGTTTCACAGTAAGCAAGAAAAAAGCGAGGCGCCATGACCACTTTGGATCATAGCGCCCCGTATCTTAATCTTATGATACCCACCAAGTCAGATCAGACCTGCTCCTGGTATCCTTTTTCTTACTTTCCTGCTGCTTCCAGTTTCTCCAGCATATCGGAGAATGCCTTGGATCTCATGGTTACATTCAGGATTCTCTCTGCGTTTCTCTGCAGATCGCCCAGACGAACCTCTCCGTTCTCCCAAGCAGTAATCAGCAATTCTTCGTTCTGTCCCGGCATCTCAAGGGACTGTCCTGCCATCATCTGCCATGCCTGTGTCATGTAAGCGTTGTCAGCAGTTACGCCGTACTCACTTCCTGAATCATAGGACTCTGCGTTGGTTGCAGGAGTGTTTGCTGAAGTTGCTTCTGCCGTACAGTTGAAGGATCCGTTGTAAGAGAGCCAGTCAGTGCAGAAGAATCCTTCAAATCCCCACTCATTCAACGGGATCTCGGTCAGCAGCGCATAGCTGTTGTATCCAGGAATACCATTTACCTGGTTGTAGCAGCTCATCACTGCGAAAGGCTGTTCCTCTTTGATGATCTTCTCAAAGGCTTTCAGATAAATCTCACGGATTGCCCGCTCAGAAGCCATGTTATTTCCGCCAAAGCGGTCGTTCTCCTGGCTGTTTACCGCATAGTGCTTCAGCATGGTGCTGACACCGGTAGGATTGCCTTCCTCATCGTACATTACGCCGTGAGTCAGAGCGCCTGCCTGGAGGGCACAAACCACGGGATCCTCAGAATAGTACTCAAAGTTACGTCCGCACAGCGGATTTCTATGGATGTTGAAAGCAGGTGCCAGCCAATAGGTCACGCCATAGGTCATCATTTCCTCGGCTACTGCCTGTCCCATCTCCTCCGCCAATTCCTGATTCCAGGTCTGAGCGATACAGGTTCCGATAGGTGTTGCCGTGCAGTACTGATATGCCATTACGCCCTCAGTCGTGTACAGTCTGGTACCGGAATCCAACGTTGAACGGAACTCATCGGCATCAGCAAACTCGATCTCATTGTAAGAAGATCCACCCCATGCACTGAACTGACAGGTGTAATAGGTGATATTCTCATCGTACTCAGCGTCAACCGGCACTGCATCGTACACCTGGAATTCCGGATTGATACGGATTCCGGCTCCGCCGTCAGCCGTCTCAGTGTTAGGTACATATCTGGAGTTGTACAGGTTGCTGGTTACGCCGCCGCAGGAGCCGTATGTCTTGGGCGCCTCATATCCGATGATATCGGAATCCTTGGAGGAAGGAGCCAGTCCCTCATAGCTCTCGCCCTGTACCAGGTCGATCATCTCAAGCGGTGTCAGATCAGCCAGGAACTGTTCCATGGTGATATTGCCTCTGTAAACATCCACCAAAGTGTAGGTGCCGTCTCCGGAAGTTTCTACCACTTCTACGGTCTCATTCTCACCGGCCTCATAGTCGCTGTCCTCGCTCACATAGGCGGTCACTGCCTGCTCAGTGTAAGTATGGGTTACGGTCTCCGGGAAATCTGCTGCCGCCAAGCTTAAGGAAACTTTTTCTGCGCTCAGACCATCGGTGGTAGGTTCTATTCCCTCATCAGAGCCGGTCAGCATGTCAATAGGGTATGCCTTAGAGGACATGGTAGCGGACTCATCATAGGTTCCGTCGATCATGTTCTGCTTGGTCAGCGTCAGCAGATTCTGGCACTGCTCTGTTACAACATCCTCATCCACCGTGATAGTGGCTGCCTCCACAGTATTTCTGGAACTGTTTCCTACACGGATAGTATAGTCTCCAGCCTCAATCATGTAGGCCGCCTGCTCCTCATAATAGCTGGACAGATCCTCTGTGGCAAAGGTCACTGTGACATTTTGGCTCTCACCGGGCTCAATCACGTCCGTCTTAGTGTAACCTGCCAGCTCCTGAAATGCCATGTCAATGTCGGTATCCTCCGGTGCGGAGAAGTAAACCTCCACTACCTCTTTGCCGGCTACATCGCCGTTGTTAGTCACGGTGGCTGTTACAGTCACCTGCTCCGTATCAGCTTCCACGCTGTCCACATTGATGGCAAAGTCTGTGTAAGAAAGACCGAATCCAAAAGGATATGCCGGCTCCACACCGTAAGTATCAAAATAACGGTATCCCACATAAATATCGTCCGTATAGTTCTCCTCCGTGGTATCTCCATCCAGCCAGGAAAAGGTTGCGGAAGAGGGATAATCGCTGAAGTTCTTCGCCCAGGTATCTACCGTCTTTCCAGAGAAATTCTTCTCACCGCTGAGCAGTTCTACCAGAGCGGCTCCGCCGTTGACACCGCCCTGACTCATGTTTACCAGAGCGGACAGTCCTTCAATCTTTTCTGTATTGTAGCCTTCTGCGTAAACCGCCTCGGGATCGTAGGAATCTTCCGCTGTTACCAGGCGATAACTGTCACCGTCCTGTACATACAGACATCCGGCTTCCTGATAAGTTTTGAAGGAACTGGACAGATCTACTGCTCTGTAACCGCCCTTCTGGTAATACACGCCCCGGCTGTTAAACTCGGCGCCGTCCTCCACCGGTACATAGTCGTTTACTCCTATAAACAGCTCATCATACTGGGCAAAGTTGATGGCGTTTACAGCAACCGCGGTGTGGTGATCTTCGCCGTCAAAGGTATAGTAAGTAGCGGAAGGATCAATCTCGTCTGCATTGCCGATGGTCACCGGCTCATAGGTGAGAGTGGCTGTGTAGAGACTTCCGTCTGTCGTAAAGGTATCTTCCGTCACCTCTGCTTCCATGTAATCCTCAGTCTGCTCGTAGTACTGTGTTCCTTCCTCGTACTCGCCCTCAGCCAGTGTATACTCAGAACCGTCTTCGCTGGTGTAGTACACACCCGGCTCATACAGCACATCGTGGATCTGATCCGTGATGATATGATTCTCATAATCTGGTGTTCCCAGTCCATTGTAGAAGGAGGTATCCATCACTGCACCGGTATTCAAAACCACTACTACATTGTCGAAGTGTTCTGCCAGGGTTTTCAGGTTCTGGTACTCCGCATCGGTCAGATAATAATCCCCTTTCTGGAGCTGAAGGTCAGAGCCCTCACCGGACAACCGGTTCACCGTATAGATTGCGGTAATAGAAGGATCAATGGCCTCGATCTCCGCCTTGTCCTCATCGGTATACGGAACATCCAGGATTACAGCGCCAGTATCCAGCGCTCCCTGTTCCTCTGACGCCGCCTGCTCTCTGAAGGCTGCATCGCTTCTCTCCACGTAGGCGGAATTGACAATCTCATATCCTGCATCCTTAAAGCCCTGCCATACCGTAATGTGCTCATTTCTCAGATAAGTTGCACCTGATCCTGTGCCCCCACGCACTGTGTTCCAGGTACCGGCTCCGTACAATGCCACCTGGTTGGATTTCAGAGGCAGAGCTGCCTCACTGTTGTCCAGTAGGATCATACCCTCGCTGGCCACTTCCTGGGAGATAGCCGCATGGGCCGCTTCCATCTCAAGGGATGCGTTTGGATCCGTGTAGGCTGCCAACACGCCCATAGGGGAGGGCAGCACCATCATGCCTGATGCAAAAATACATACCGCACGTGTTACTTTCTTTTTCATCACATCGTTCCTCCTTTTTATGCTTCTGGGTTTCATATTCACGCCCCAGTCAAGAAAACTATAACAAAAACAGCCGTGCATCTTCAACGAAAGATAACGACTGTTTCCATCCTTTTTCAACTTTTTTTCTGTTTTTCTAACCATTCCAAGCTGTAGTCTTGTGCATATTCCACTAATAAATCCGTACTATCCTTCAGACTGTTAATCAGTTGGTACAGCATCTCTTCCGAATAGACCGGTTCTTCCACACATAGTGCTTGATAAAGATCAAATTCTTCCACCGAATCTAGATATAGATAGGGACAAACTATGTCAAGTTTCTCTTCCCAGCACATTCCGTTTTCCACAAACGCATAGGCGTAGGCTACCGCCAGCTCCACCACATTCTGCTGTCCACAGGCTACCATTGCCAAAGATCCTTCTTCCAGATCATCCCGGGTAAATTCGTTTACATCAAAATAGGAGAATTTCATATCCTCATTTCCTATGATCTCCTTGGCTGTCTGTACAGAGTATTCATGGATCCTCTCGCTCAAAAGAAGACCGTCTATCTTCTCATCCAGCCTGCTCAGGTAGCGGATCCCCTTGTCAAAGCTGTAAATTTCCAGATTCGCCTCCGGTCCCTCCGGCTCTAATGCTTCCCGAAAGCCCCAATTTCTCCGCTGCTGTGCATTGCTCATGTTATTCTCCAGATAGTAGGTCAAAATAGAAATATTCCTGCTTCCGCCATCTTTCAGAGCCGCCGCCATCTTGGCACCAGCCCCCAAATCATCACTTAACATGCAGCCAAGAAAATACTGATGTGCCATGGCCTTTTCCAAAATATCTGTATCCATGCTCATCTCCCACATCTGCAGAAGGTACACCTGATACTGCTCACAAGTCTGCATGATCTCGGTAAAATCCTGAGAGTCAACATTGATCAGCACATCTCCTTCATTCCGGCAAAATTCCTCTATCATTTCCATCAGGTCATTTTCCTTCGATATTTTCATCACCTGAACGTCACCATCCAGAATTTCATCCATCCACTCCAGATACTCCAGGGATGTCTTTGACAGCTCGCTTTCGTCATTCCACATCAAAACGCCGATCACCGGAGCCTTGTCCTCTTTCTGTACACCGTACACTATCACGGTGAGGAGGAGAAGCAGGCATCCCCCTACTCCCGTCATCAAACCCTTATGTCTCATTGCTGATCCTTCTTCCTTATCCCAATTCGCAGAACCACTTCCGTTCCCTTCCCCGGCTGACTGGAAACCTCCATTTTATGTTTCAGACCTCTGAGATATTTCAGGCGGTATTTTATGTTATCAATACCGATATGCATTCCTCTTTCTTTCTCCCTCTTTTTCCTCGAATAAAATATCTGTTCTACCTGTTTCCTGATCATTCCCACTCCATTATCACATATCCCTAAAATAAGCTCCTCCTTTTCTTTTCTGGCCCAAATGCGTATCACACCGCACTTTCTGCTGCCGTCACTGTTCATATTAGGAAGTATCCCGTGATACAACGCATTTTCCACCAGCGGATGAAGCATGTTTTTGGGGATCATGCAGTCCAACAGTTCCCTGTCCACGTCTTCCTCCAGCTCAATCGGAAAATTGTAATAAATCTTCTGGATAAAAAGATACTGGCGAATCACCTCCAGTTCCCTCTGGAGCGTATCATAGATAATAATATCATCCACCCGCAGCTTGTCCTTGAGGATATCTTCCAGCGCTTTCGTGGCAAGAACCGCCTTCTCATTCTGTCCCCTTTTGCAGAGAAACATAATGGTATTCAACGCTTTATAAATAAAATGGGGATTAATTTGAGCAGACAGAAACGCATACTCTGCCTTTCTGATTTTCTGGCGTGAAAGCATGAGAGCCAGAACGCAGAAATAAATAACGCAAAACAGCAAAGCCGCTATCCCATAAACCAAAACCATACTATTCAACACATACCGGTTGGAAACCTTCACGATAATTTTCCAGCCTCCAAGAGCAGTACAATCCGAAATATACGTTCCCCCTGCTGTTTCCTGTACGGAATGGTACGAGCCTGCCAAGGTTTCCAGAAGCGTTTGAAATTCTTTTCTGGATGTCCATTCTTCCTCTTCTCTATTTGAATAAATAATTTGATCATCCCGACCGCAGATACACACCGGTGTGTCTCTGTCATTGTACTCATCCAGCGCCTCTCGGAAGGAAGAAAAGCTGCACAGCAGTACAATGTCTCCGGACACAGACCTGGCATCGTAGGGGTAGACCACCATAATATATCTGCCCTCTTCTCCCCTCGTATCTCCGTACTGGTTCGACAGCGGAGAATAATACCGGGTCACATCCATCTCTCTGTAGGTCTGATACCATGAGCTTTCCCGGACTATTTCCGGCGAGAGCATTGCACCCACATTTACTAAATCCTGCCCGTTGTCCGTAAGAAG
>CALWCS010000015.1 GCA_944376425.1 uncultured Lachnospiraceae bacterium
AGTAATATAACGAAAAATACTGGAAAAGTCATAATTGCCATTTTCATCAGGATAAGAAGTCATAAAAGGAGAATGAAGAAGAAAACAGCCAGTACATCCAATGGTAAAATCAACTTCCGGATAAATAACAGCGGTTTCAGATTCTGTCTGAGAGACTGCGGAAGCAGTCTGTTGTGGCAAAGAAGGAGAAAAAAATGAGACAGCAAATCGAACCAGTGAGATAATTCCTACTACGATTAACAGCATAAAAGCAGCGGCAAGACTTAAGACGGCGTATTTTTTCTGTTTTTTTCTTCTTCTTCTCTGAGCGGGAGAAAGACGGCGTTTTTTTCTTTTGCGATATTGCATTTGTTTATATTTTGCATGACGGATAGCATGTGAAGTCTGCTTTTTTAATTGTTTTCTCTTTCTTTCGTCGATCATAAATGCTTCCCTTTCCATTTTCAAAAAATTTTGACAATATTTGTCGATTGCTTAATATTATCATACCTCTTTTGATGGAGATTTGTAAAGAAAAGACTGCTGTAAAACCTAAAAAAGAGGGATTACAGCAGTCTTAAAATGAAAAAAGAAAGAATTAAGAGAAAGTAGGTTCCATAGTCACTTGAAGCCCCAGTTTCTTTAACGTCTCAATATCTATTTTGGCGAGACGGGAGGAACAGTGTACCTGAGCGCCTTTTAGGGCAGGAAGCTGTTCCAGAGCTTTTTTGGCATTGGGATCTGTTGCTGCGCTGATTGACAAGGCAATCAAAACTTCATCTACGTGAAGACGAGGATTTTTACTGCCAAGATACGATGTCTTTAAGTCCTGGATTGGTTCGATCGCATGAGGAGAAATCAGATGAATATCATGATCAATATGAGCCAGTGCCTTTAAGGCATTTAAAATCATTGCAGCACAAGGACCAAGAAGAGCAGAGGTTTTTCCGCATTCAATGGATCCATCTTCTAGCTCCATTGCAGCAGCAGGAGCGTTTTCCGTCTGAGCAAGCTCCATAGCAGTTTTTACTACTTTTCGGTATTCTTTTGTGATTTTTGCCTGACTCATGACCATTTCGATTTTAAATACTTCTTGTTCGGTTGCACGGTCGTCTGCCAATTTATTTAATGATTCATAATAACGCCGGATAATTTCCTGTTTCGAAGCTTCCTGACATACTTCATCATCGATAATACAGTTTCCAGCCATATTAACGCCCATATCAGTCGGAGATTTATAGGGGCTTTCGCCATAGATGGTCTCAAAAATAGCACTCAGTACAGGAAAGATTTCAACGTCACGGTTATAGTTGACGGTAGTAATTCCGTATGTTTCCAGATGGAACGGATCAATCATATTAACATCATTTAAGTCGGCAGTTGCCGCTTCATATGCAAGATTGACCGGATGTTTCAGAGGAAGATTCCAGATTGGAAATGTTTCGAATTTTGCATAGCCTGCGCGGATACCACGGAGATGCTCGTGATAGAGCTGAGAGAGACACGTAGCCATTTTTCCGCTTCCGGGTCCGGGAGCCGTGATCACAACGAGTGGGCGTGATGTCTCGATATAGTCATTTCTTCCATATCCGTCTTTGCTGACGATAAGAGAGACATTATGCGGGTATCCTGCGATCAGATAATGCAGATAAACTTTGATACCGCGTTTTTCTAATTTTGTCTTAAAAATATTGGCGCTGCTCTGCCCGGAATACTGAGTGATTACGACACTTCCTACATAAAGACCTTTTTCACGGTAGATATCGATCAGACGCATCACTTCTACGTCATAAGTAATTCCAAGGTCACCGCGCACTTTATTTTTTTCAATATCGGCAGCGCTGATGGCAATGACAATTTCAGCGTGATCAGCGAGCTGCATCAGCATTTGAAGCTTACTGGATGGTTCAAAGCCAGGCAGAACACGGGAAGCATGGTAGTCGTCGAATAATTTTCCTCCGAATTCCAGGTAAAGCTTGTTGTCAAAATGCCCGATGCGTTCTTTGATATGAGCAGACTGCATGCTCAGATATTTTTCGTTGTCAAAACCTATTTTCTTCATCTTCTTCTCCTTCGTCTTTTTTATTGTTGTTCGCGGCAGGTCAAAGGACTGTCACATTAAAAAAATATTATACGCTATTATGATTTTAATTTCTACCCCTTAAATATTCTTTCTTTTTTTAAATCAAAAGAAAAAGACAGCAAAAAGGGGGAAATTGTATACAAAAATATTGACATCTTAGAAAAGAAACCACTATAATAACAGAGAAATTAAGAAAGAAAAGGAAAATAATATGAGAGTGATAGCAGGAAAAGCGAGAAGACTTCCTCTAAAAACAATACCGGGAACGGACACAAGACCGACAACTGACCGGATAAAAGAGACATTGTTCAATATGATTCAGGAAGATCTGGAAGGATGCCGTTTTTTAGATCTTTTTAGTGGGAGCGGCGGAATCGGGATCGAAGCGCTAAGCCGAGGGGCAAAAGAAGCAGTATTTGTGGAAAAGAATCGAAAAGCGATAGCATGTATCACGGATAATCTAAAGTTTACAAAATTGGAAAAAGAAGCGCATGTGATGTGCTGCGATGTTGTGACTGCTCTAAGAAAAATGGAAGGAGATGCGGCGTTTGATTTTATTTTCATGGATCCTCCGTATGAGAAACAACTGGAGCGGCAAGTGCTGAGCTATTTAAAGGATTCATCCCTTGCAGATGAGACGACTAGGATTATCATAGAAGCTTCTTTGGAGACAGCGTTTGATTATGTGGAAATACTTGGATTTGAAGTGGCAAGAGAAAAAAAATATAAGACGAACCAACATATCTTTTTAAGAAAAAGAAGACAAGAAAAATACAGTGATCAGTGAGGAGGTAGCTATGAAAAGAGCAGTCTATCCGGGAAGCTTTGATCCGGTTACGTTTGGACATCTAGATGTGATAAAAAGATCGTCCGGGCTAGTGGATGAGCTGATAGTAGGAGTTTTGAACAACAGTGCAAAAACACCGTTGTTTTCTGTGGAAGAACGTGTTAAACTATTGATGGATGTCACAAAAGATATCGATAATGTACGCATCCAGGCTTTTTCTGGATTGTCCGTCAATTTTGCAAAAGAAATGGGAGCAGAGTTTATCGTTAGGGGACTACGTGCTATCACGGATTTTGAATATGAATTGCAGATGGCACAGACGAATCGGATTATGAATCCAAATATCGATACAATTTTTTTGACAACGAGTTTACAGTATGCTTATTTAAGTTCTACAACGGTAAAAGAGGTGGCATCATATGGAGGAGATATTTCTAGATTTGTACCTGCTATAGTCGTAGATCAGGTTTTCCATAAAATGGCGGAAAAGAAGAGTAAAAAATAAGGAGAGATAGTAAAATGAGCAGCAGAATCGAACAGATTATTGAAGAGATTGAAGAGTATATAGACAGTTGTAAATTTCAGCCTCTGTCTTCTACAAAGATTGTGGTAAATAAAGAAGAACTGCAGGAGCTTTTGCGTGAACTGCGGATGAAGACACCGGACGAAATTAAACGATATCAGAAAATTATCAGCAACAAGGATTCTATTATTCAGGATGCAAAGAGCAAAGCAGAGTCTGAGATTGCAGAGGCAAGCGCAAAGGCACAGCAGTTAGTCAGCGACAGCGAAGTTATGCGCATGGCACAGGAACAGGCAGAAGAATTGATGGATCGCGCTCAGAAGCAGGCGCAGGAAATTCTTGACAATGCGACGACTGATGCAAATAACATTCGTATGAGCGCGATTTCTTACACGGATGAGATGCTGGAAAATTTGGAGAAAATTATGAGTCATACGATGGAAACAGCAGGGGCAAAATATGAGACCTTTTTAAATTCCATTCAGTCATGCTATGACATTGTGAATAAAAACCGTCAGGAGCTTTCTCCTCAAGAGGCGCCGACCAATTATATACCAGATGAGGAGGAAGAGGAAGAAGAGGAAGAAGAATAGGAGACTGTCCGGAAAAGGGATGGACAAGACAATGGGGATTGGAATCTTTTAAAACAGAAAGCAGGCAATAAGCAGACAGGCGATCAGGCAGATGATGATTCGTGCTTTGATATAGGCGCGAATTGAGAAAAGATCGGACGAAAGAACACTTTTCGTCTGCGCAAGTGCACAAAATCCACCCCATACCGACACGATACAGAGTAAAAAGTATGTTTGGCGAAAAGGGAGGGTCTGTGTTCCGACAAAAGCGATTCCGTTTGTCAGTTCCATACTGCCGACAAGAAAAGACTGAAATAATCTGTTTGTGATCGGGAGTGACTGTATAATATGAGAGAGAATCGAAAAAAGGATCACATAGCTTCCCATTTTCAGTACGGTAAATACTGCATTCATGATACAGGCATCAATCATTTCAAAACGAATTTGAATTTTTGATGTCTGTTTTTTATATCCTCCGTCAAAAAAGGGAGATTGACGGCGAAATTTTTGATTTGTAAGAATACCATAGATCAGGGGAGATCCATAGACGATAAAAAGGGTAGGAAGCAAAAAAGAAGAATTTTGAATTGTCTGCATTATAACAACATTAATCAGAAACATCGGACTGATATTGTTGACAAAAGGCAGAAGATAAGAAGCTTCTTCTTTAGAAATTTGTCCATTGCGCAAGAGATCGCTGATCGTTTTGGCACCCATCGGAAATCCGCATAAAAATCCAATCAACAGGGCATAAGTGCCGTATGTACTCAGCCGAAAAAGGCGAGCCATGAGAGGGGCGATAATACGGACAAGAGATTGAACGAGATCGAGCTGTATAAGCAAATTCGAAAAAATCATGGTAGGGAGCAAAGTGGGAATTAAGGTATGAAACCAGAGATAGAGACCGGACTGGGCAGCCAAAAATCCATCTGATGGATGAGAAAAAAGGTAAATAAGAAGGAGAGACAAAATAAGCCCCGAAAGAAATCGTTTCATGGAACAGCACCGTAATCCGTTTTTTTTATTTTATGAAATAGAAAAGCAAAACATGTGACATTTGATGAAAATATCATAAAGATCGAAAATAACAGATGATTTTCAGTGATGGAAGGGGGAAGAAACAGCATATATTGTGCCAAAAGAGATGGCAGGTAAGATATGAAAAGAAAAAAATGGATGGAATATGTGCTGATGTGGGTAATGGTACTGGCAGCAGTATGGCTGTTATTTTGGTACCTTGAAGATAATAAGAAGACAGGAAATCTCTTCCGATACAGTGAGGAGAGCGAAGAATTTCGAAAAATGGAACTCTCTGAAGCAATCCTGGATCAAATGGAAGAATTGGAAGAACAGACAGGATACTCATTAGGAGAGCAGATTGCCGTTTTTTTGCCGGTATTTCGCTTCCGAATGGTCGGAAATGAACAGGAAATGACACAAGAAACGCTGGAAAAGTGGGATCTGTTTTATACAGAGAGAAAAAGAGAACGCTTTTTAAAATTAAAAGAGAGCTGCTGTGCAATCTGGGACGATTTACAGTGTTTTCCTGTAGAAAACGGGGAGAAAAAAATGACGTTTGAGAATTCTTGGATGTTTCCGCGCACTTATGGAGGAGAGCGGGGACATGAGGGGACAGATTTAATGCCGCCGAAAAATCTCCGCGACTATTACCGCATTGTCAGTATGACAGATGGAGTGGTAGAACAAGTCGGATGGCTGGAAAAAGGGGGATGGAGAATCGGAATCCGCTCAGAACATGGAGGATATTTTTACTATGCACATCTGTCTTCCTATGCAAAAGAATTCCAGATCGGTGAGAAAGTAGAAGCGGGAGATCTTTTAGGTTATATGGGAGATACGGGATATGGAACCGAAGAAGATACAAAAGGAAAATTTGACGTTCATCTTCATCTGGGAATTTATATTCAGACAGAGAGAAAAGAAGAATTAAGCATTAATCCTTACTGGATTCTTAGGTTTCTGGCAAAAAAAGCAGAAGCGTAGAATGCTTTTCATTTAAATGAAATTGTGCTATACTTGACCATTAAGGAAATGAAGGAGAGAAACTTTTTTATGGAAATACAATTATGGAAAAAAATTTTAGATCCATATGAACTTGCCGTTAAAGAACTGACGGTAAAATTTGAACATTTAATTGAAGAACACAGACTCCAGGGTCTGTATTCGCCGCTTGAGCAGGTAACGGGGAGAGTAAAATCTGTTTCAAGCATTTTAAATAAAATGAGAAAAAAGAAGATCTTGATGGAAGAGATGGAAGAAAAAGTGGAAGATATCGCGGGAATCCGTATTATCTGTCAGTTTGTGGAAGATATCAAAAAGGTTGTAGAGATTATCAAAAGCAGAAGTGACATGGAAGTTAAAGAAGAGCGGGATTATATTACAAACATGAAGGACAGCGGTTACCGGAGCTATCATGTGATTATCTATTACCCAATTGAGACACTGGAAGGAACAAGAAAGATTCAGGCAGAAATTCAGATCCGTACACTGGGAATGAATTTTTGGTCAACAATCGAGCATTCTTTGCAGTATAAATATGAAAAGAACATACCGGATCATATCCGCAGACGACTGACAAAGGCAGCCGATGCAATTATTGTACTGGACCGAGAAATGTCGACGGTACGGGGAGAGATCATGGATGCGCAAAATTCTCTGCTGATTCAGGAAAGCCTTGTATCTGACATTTTAAATACCATTCATAATCTGTATCATCTTTCCAACAAAAGAGAGCTGGGCAAAATTCAGGATGAATTTTATCGGATCTACGAGTTAAATGATATGGAAGAACTCAAAAGATTTCAAAGAGAGTTAGACATCATAGCAGAAGGATACCGTGCTCAGTCGGTAGAACATAAAGGAATCCATCATTAAGAACAGGGGAAAGACAAATGAAACTTCCGGAACGATTTTTAGAAAAAATGAGACAATTACTTGCAGAGGAATATGACTTATATGAAGAAAGTTATCAAAAGCCAAGATTTTACGGGCTTCGCGTCAATACTTTAAAAATTTCTGTGGAGGAATTTTTAAAGATTACACCGTTTCATCTTCGACCGATTCCGTGGGTTGACAATGGATTTTACTTTCAAAAAGAAGAGGATGTGACGAGACATCCGCATTACTTTGCAGGATTATACTACGTCCAGGAGCCAAGTGCGATGATTCCGGCAGATATTCTTCCGGTAAATCCAGGAGAAACCGTTTTAGATCTGTGTGCAGCTCCAGGCGGAAAAGCAACAGAACTTGGAGCAAAGATGAAAAGAAAAGGACTGTTAGTGGCGAATGATATCAGCAATTCCAGAGCAAAGGCACTGTTAAAAAATCTGGAATTATTTGGGATTGGAAATGTGCTTGTGACAAGTGAATCGCCGGAAAAATTATTGGAATACTTTCCGCAGTTCTTTGATAAGATCTTGATTGATGCCCCCTGTTCTGGAGAAGGAATGTTTCGAAAGGACGATTCCATGACGGCCGACTGGGAGAAAAGAGGACCGGATTACTACGCAAAAATTCAAAAAGAGATTTTAGATACCGCATCAAAAATGTTAAAACCAGGGGGAAAGA
>CALWCS010000016.1 GCA_944376425.1 uncultured Lachnospiraceae bacterium
AATCTCTCCCGATTTGCATTCCTCTCTCACGAAAGGACATCGCGCAGCAAATCGGCATCCCGGTTTTGGATTAATCGGGCTTACGACTTCTCCTTTTAAACGTTCTCTCTTTTTATGGCATGATTCTACGCTTGGAATCGGAATCGACGCAAGCAGTGCCTTTGTATACGGATGAAGTGTATTTTTGAACAGTTCTTCAGCAGACGCTTTTTCCACGCACTGTCCCAGATACATTACCATAATTTCATCCGAAATATGCTTAACCACCGATAAATCATGCGTGATAAACAGATACGTCAGTCCCATCTGTTCTTGAAGATCCATCAGAAGATTTAAAATCTGTGCCTGAATCGATACGTCTAAGGCGGATACCGGTTCATCGCACACTACAAATTGAGGATTCAGCACAAGTGCCCTCGCAATTCCAATTCTCTGTCTTCTTCCTCCGTCCAGTTCATGGGGATATGCCATCGTAAGACGCTCGGCAAGACCTACTGTCTCCATAATTCTTGCCACTTTATCTTCGATTTCTTTTTTATTTTTGCAGATTTTATTGACAATCAAAGGTTCTGCAATCAGCTGCTGCACCGTCATACGCCCGTTCAAGCTGGAATACGGATCCTGAAAGATCATCTGCATTCCAAGCCGTGTCTTATTTAATTCTTTTTTCTTGAGACTGATAATATCCCGTCCCTGAAATAAAATTTTTCCTTGCGTCGGCTCATTTAATCGGAGGATAGTACGCCCAAGTGTCGACTTTCCGCATCCAGACTCTCCTACCACTCCCATCGTCTTTCCTTTTTCTATAGAAAAACTGACATCATCCACTGCGTGGAGAATTCCGGATGACGTTTTAAAATATTTTTTTAAATGCTGTACTTCAAGCAATGCTTCCGTCATATTTTCCTCCTATGCCTCTTTTTTCATATATAGATGGCATCGAATCTGATGTCCATCGTTTATGCTGACCTGTGGCGCTTCCTGTCTACAGATTTCCATACATTTCTCGCAGCGCGGTGCAAATTTGCATCCTTTTGGCAGATTTGTCGGATCAGGCATCAATCCTTCAATCGGATGAAGCCGTCTCGTATTTTGGGTCAGACTTGGGATTGATCCAAATAGCCCTGTAGTATAAGGGTGATGTGCCTCCCCGGTAAAAATCTGAGCAAGTGTTCCATATTCTACGATTTCTCCCGCATACATAATTGCCACTTTGTCGCATGTCTCTGCGACAACACCCAGATCATGCGTGATCATAATGACCGACGTCTGATATTGTCTTTGCAGATCGCAGATCATAGAAAGAATCTGCGCCTGAATCGTCACATCAAGTGCTGTCGTTGGTTCATCCGCGATTAAAACTTCCGGATTACATACAAGTGCCATAGCAATGACAACTCTCTGACGCATCCCGCCGGAAAACTGATAAGGATATTCGTTTTTTCTCTCTTTTGGTATCCCCACCATTTCCATCATCTCTTCTACTTTCTGATCAATTTCTTTTTTTGAGAGATTGTTCTCATTGTGAAGAAAAATTGCTTCCCCAATCTGATCTCCCACCGTGAGTACCGGATTGAGCGCTGTCATCGGATCTTGAAAAATCATTGAAACTTTCTCTCCGCGAATTTTTAACATTTCTTTTTCACTTAAATTTTTCAAGTCGACTCCTTCTAGTAAAATCTCTCCGCTTGTAAATCTGGCAGTTCTCTGAGGAAGAAGACGCATAATTCCCAAAGCTGTCGTAGTCTTTCCGGCTCCCGTCTCACCTACCAGTCCAAGCGTTTCCCCTTTCTCTATCGAAAAGCTGATGTGATTTACCGCATAAACTGTCTCGAGATCACTTTTATAGATTACAGATAAATCTTTTACTTCTAAGACTGCTTCCTTTTTTTCCATCTTGTTTTCCTCCTTAATCCTTTAATTTCGGATCTAATGCATCTGTCAGCCCATCTCCTACCAAGTTAAAGGAAAGAGAAGTCAATACAATAAAAATGCCGGGGAAAATCAACAGATACGGCGAGCTGAAAATAAATGTCTGTGCGCTTGAGAGTAAAGCTCCCCATTCTGGAGACGGCGGCTGGATTCCCATTCCGATAAAACTAAGACCTGCTGCTGATAAAATCATATCAGAAATTGCCATTGTCGTGTTGACGATAATCGGTCCTACTGCATTTGGAAGTACATAACGGAAAATAATTCTGGCATTGTTCGTGCCATAAGATTTTGCTGCTTCCACATAATCTTGTTCCGCCACTGTTAAAACTACTGACCGGATTAATCGGACGTTTCCAGGAATACATGAAATTGTGATTGCAATAATTAAGTTTCTTAAATTTGATCCAAGTGCTGCCACGACTGCCAAAGACAGCAAAATCGGCGGCACACACATAAAGACATCCATGATACGGCAGATAACGTTGTCAACGATACCGCCAAAGTATCCGGCGCTGGCTCCTAAAATGGCACCGATGACAAGTGCCATCAAACTGGTGGCAACTCCGATAAATAAAGAATATCTCGCACCGTGAATGACTCTGGCAAACAGATCTCTTCCATATTCATCTGTTCCAAAAAAGTGCTGAAGACTCGGAGGCTGAAGCCGCTCTGCTCCTACCTGCTCAATACATTTCGAATACGGTACAATCAGATCTGCAAAAATAACGATAAAAAGAATGAACATTAATATGACAAGTCCTACTACGGCCGTTTTATTTTTTCGATAGCGCCGCCAGATCTCAGCAAGCTGCGCATGTTTTCTCGTTTTTTTCTTAACCACGGCTCTTTCCTCCACTTTGATATTTTGCTTTAATTCTAGGATCAATAAACGCATAGAGAAGATCTACAATCAAAATGATTAAGCTAAACAGCGTAGCCAGAAATAGCGTAGATCCCATGACAACCGGAATGTCCTTTTGCCGGATTGCTGTCGTAATCAGAGTTCCCATACCAGGCATTGCGAATACGGTCTCTGCAATAATTGCTCCGCCAAGCGAAGCTCCAAAGCTTGTTCCAAGCGTTGTGATAACAGGAAGCAGTGCATTGCGAAGCGCATGTTTCCAGATCACTCTCTTTTCTGAAGCACCTTTTGCTTTTGCTGTCCGAATATATTCCTGCCGTACCGTTTCTAACATCGCTGACCGCGTCAATCTGAGAAGTCCTGCTGCGGACGTCATAGACACTGTCAAAGTCGGCAAGATAAAATGTCTTAATGTTCCTGCACCATAAGACGGCAGTACTCTTAATTTTAAAGCAAAAATCAAAAGCAGCATCAGTCCCAGCCAAAATCCCGGGATCGATGCAAAAATCAGCGCTGTCACGACACAGATATGATCCAGTTTGGAATACTGCCGCACTGCTGATAAAATACCGAGTGAAATTCCTAAAATTGCAGATAATGACATTGAAAAAATTGTCAGCTTTAATGTATTTGGAAAACGGGCAATAATATCTTCGATCACCGGCTGTCTGCTCTGATAGGAAGTTCCAAGATCAAAATGAAAAATGATATCTCCTATATAGTTAAAAAATCGAATTAAGAACGGCTGATCGTAGCCAAATTCTGCATTTAACGCTGCAATATCTTCCGGTTTTGCGGTAATTCCAAGAATAATCGTTCCCGGATCTCCCGGCGTCAGCGATAGAATCGTAAAAACTAAAAATGCTACGCCAAACAAAACGGGAATCATATACAGCAATCTTTTGATTGTATATTTTGCCATGTCATAAGACTCCTTTTATGTTTATTATTTTCCTCCCAGTTTCCTCTCCGGCAGGAAACCCTTTATTCAGAAAACAACGGAGGATACGCATTGTTTGCTGATCCTCCGCCTCAATATTTTTTATATTTTTTCAGAGCTTTTTTCGTGAACGGCTTTCTATCCTATACTAAGAAACCGTTTCGTTGTTATTTTCTATGACTGCCACTGAAAATCATAAATATAGTAAAATCCTTCCAGTGCAAATTCCGGGCAGCTTAGGTCTGTATTGTACGCATATAAAATTAATGGATTACACAATACTGCATAGATTGCTTCTTCCTGTGCCTTTGTAAAGATCTCATTGTAAATCTCTGCACGTTTTTCGGAATCCGTTTCAGCTGCGGCTGATGTAAACAATGCATCCATCTCTTCATCTGAATAGCGTGCATTGTTTGCGGTTCCAATATATTCTGTCATAAAGGCCATCTCCAGCATCTGAGTGTCACCTTCCAGTGTCATATTCAATGCAGTAATGCCATAATTTCCGCTCGTCAGATTGTTCAGATAAGCATTGAACTCTTCCACTTCAATTTCAACTTCCAGTCCGACTGCTCTTAAGTCATTTTGAACGACAGTTGCAATATTAGAATATTTCTCTGCGACAAGCAATTTTCCTAAATTATACGGCGTTGTGATCCCTGCTTCGGCGAGAAGCTCTTTTGCCTTTTCCGGATCATAAGTGTACTGGAATTGTTCGTCTGAATAACCGAAACGATCCTTAGAGCAGATATTTGAGTTCACCTCAGCCTCTCCGTCATAGCAGATGGCCACTAAATTTTCACGGTTGATCGCATAGTTGATTGCCTGACGTACTCTCACATCATTAAACGGTTCTTGCTCAAGGTTCATCGATATATAAGTAAATCCGGAAGTAGGAACTTCTGCGATTGTGATATCAGGATTTGCCTGAAGCTGAATCATACTTGCAGATTCGATTTCAGCAAAATTAACTTCTCCTGTCTGAAGTGCGATGGCTTTTGTTGAGGCATCCGGAATAATCTCGAATGTTACATTTTTAATTGAAGGCGCTCCTCTGTAATAATCTTCATATGCCTCTAATGTCAGGTTACTTCCGTTATTTCTTCCCACATATTTATAAGGACCGCTTCCGATCGGAGTCGATGCGAATTCATCCGGAGATGCTTCATAGTATGCCTGAGATGCAATGTGTACAGAACAAACACCTAATAAAAACGGAGAATATGCATTTTCCAGATGACAGATTACCGTATAGTCATCTGGTGTTTCCACACTGGATAGTCCCGTCACCTGGGATCCCTGATAAGGAGACTGCTGATACATCTCCAAAGAGAATTTAACATCTGCCGCTGTCAGAGGTGTCCCGTCATGAAACGTAATATCGTCTCTTAAATGGAATGTATAAGTCATTCCGTCTTCGCTGATCTCATAAGATTCTGCGATTCTTGGTTCTGGCTCATGTTCTCCATCCGGATTCATATACATCAGCGTATCATAAATCTGATTTAATACATCCATCTCCACTGTTGTAGAAAAATCAGATGGATGAAGGGTGTCTACATCTGCGTCTACAGCGATTACAATGCTGTCTTCTGCTGCTGACACTGAAAATGCCGACATCGACATGATCATTGCCGCTGCACAGACTGCTGCTGCTAATTTTTTCGTTATTTTTCTTTTCATCTTTTTTCTCCTTCTCTACTTATTCTTACTCAAACTGATATTTTGAAAAAGCGGTGATTAAGTCCACACCTGCCTCGATATCTTTTTTCGATGCAACAGCGCTTTGACAGTGCGGATATCTTGTCACAACAACGATTCCTCCCGTTTTTACTCCCATGCAGGAAACATTCATGCTGGAAGAATCCGTTCCTCCTTTATCAATGACTTCTCTTTGATATGGAATCGCATTTTTTTCACAGCATTCTATCATTGCCTCAACGACTCCCTCATCAGATACAACCGATGGATCGCAAATCTTAATTCCAATTCCTCCGTCCACACAGTTGCTTCCTTCCAGATCACACGGATAGTCATGTGCCGGTGTCACGTCAACTGCAATTCCGATATCCGGACGAATCCGCTCCGCTGCCGGTCCGGAACCTCTGCATCCTAATTCTTCCTGAACGCCAAATACATAATAGATATCGTTTGGATAGGTTCCGTCATTTTCTTTTAAAGCCATCAAAAGCTGATAGCACCCGATGCGGTCATCCAATGTTTTTGCACAAATCCGGTCATTTGTCAGTTCTATGTAAGGACCCCAGTATCCGCATACATCGCCTAATTTCACATATTTTTCCGCATCTTTTTTTGAGATCGCTCCAATATCAATAAATAATTTTCCCACATCGTTCTTTGCGTCCTCAATCCATCCTACGCATCCGACAACCCCATGGATCCCATTGCGAAAACGGACTCTGCTGTTATATGCAGAACCAGCCCAGTTCCATCCCATATTGCAGACTCTCAAACGTCCATCTTCTTCTATTTTTTTAACCATAAATCCAATCTCGTCCATATGGGCAATAAACATCAGTTTTTTTGCTGATGGACCTTTTGTTCCCTTTTTGAGTACAATCAAATTTCCCATGGCATCTGTTGCCATCTCGTCTGCATACGGAGCAGCTTCTTTTTCGATCCATTGTCTTACTTCTTTCTCAAAACCTCCTACGCCTAAAAGCTGTGTCAGGGTTTCCAACGCTTTTTCGTCTCTCATGTCTCTTTTTCACCTTCTAGTTTCTTCTTTTATGCTTTATCCTGTCAAGTCTTTAAACTATTAAAGAGTTTACCATTTCTCTGTCTATTTTGCAATATCCATTTTCAAATTTCCAAATTTTTTTGTAAAATTCTACAATATCTTCTATACGGACATAACTTTTTTTATTGTATCATACAGCAAACAAAAAACAAAGAGTTATCGTTTTCCTGCTGACATCCAGGTCTTCCAATAACTCTTTGATTAAAACTATTTTCTGCTTTGATTTAAGAATGTCTCTGCTGATACTATTTTGTGGCTTGCCTCCTATCTAGGCGAGAGTCTTCTTTTCTATCACAAATT
>CALWCS010000017.1 GCA_944376425.1 uncultured Lachnospiraceae bacterium
CTGCTTTATTTTAGCGCTACCGACCGATTTTGTCTGCTTCTGGTGAAGCATAGTTTCAAAAAGAATCTAGGAAAATAAAAGCCTATAATCTCAGCAGTCACGCGGATTATTGGCTTTTTTTAGCGGACATTACGAAGCATGATCAGAACTGTATCGGAAAAGGAAAGCATGGCTGTATTTTAAAAGCAGCAGTATCAAGGGGGAAGAGTTTTGAATATGATGTAAAAAAGAAAAAAACAGGAAAAACGATATGGCAAAAATTGTGATTGATCCAGGACACGGAGCAGGAAAGATGCGGTAATAAAAAAGACCTTGAAAACATTGGAATGGGAAAAAGAAGCAGGTCATATCTGGGAGCAAATAAGAATACGCTGTAAAGAAAATCAGACATCAAGAGGTTTAGGATGAATTTTAGAACAGCAGCGTATATTCGGTTATCGAGGGAGGATGGAGATAAAGCAGAGAGCGACAGTGTAATGAATCAGAGGAGACTTCTTTATGAATTCATCCAAAGGAAGGAAGAACTTGAGCTGGCGGATACGTATATTGACGATGGATGGAGCGGGACAAATTTTAAGCGTCCGTCTTTTGGCCAGATGATACAGGACATTGAAGAGGGCAAGATTGACTGTGTGATTGTAAAAGATCTTTCGAGATTCGGCAGAGATTACTTGGAAACAGGAGCCTATTTAGAACGATATTTTCCCAAAAAGAATGTCCGGTTTATTTCAATTATAGATGGAATTGACAGCGAAAAGAAACAGTATGATTTGATGATGCCAATCAAAAATTTATTGAATGAACAATATGCCCGTGATATTTCAAAAAAAGTACATGCGGCGATGAGAACAAAGCAGGAAGCAGGACAATTTATCGGTGCGTTTGCTTCTTATGGATATCAAAAGTCCCCGAAAGATAAGAATCAGCTTGTGATTGATCCGTATGCGGCAGAAATTGTAAGGAAGATTTTTGATATGTATGGAGAAGGATACGGAAAAAACAGCATTGCCAGATGGCTGAATGAACAGAAAATTTTATGTCCTTCCGCATATAAAAGAGAGAACGGTGAGCATTACCAGAATGGAAATCAACGAAAAAATACGTCTTGCTGGACGTATTCGACGATTCATAAGATGCTGCAAAATGAGATTTATGTAGGAAATATGGTACAGGGGAAAAAATATCAGGAAGTGCATAAAAAACAAAAAGTTACAAAAAGGGAAGACTGGGTGATTGTAGAAAAAACACAAGAAGCAATCATCGATCCCCAGACATGGGAAAGAACACAAAGACTCCTTCAAAAAAAGACACGAGTAACGGGAAAAAAGGAAAAGAAAAGCCTGTTTGCAGGATTTTTAAAATGTAAAGACTGCGGCAGATCGATGGTAAAAAAAGGAGAAGGGGAAAAAAGCCGCTATTACTGCGGGACGTATGTCAGGTCTGGAAAAGAATACTGTACGGCGCATATCATACCGGAAGCGCTTTTAAAAGAAGTGCTGGGCAGAGATTTTAAGACAATATTTCCAGCTGTTTTAGAGGAGTGGAAAAGACAAAAACAGGAGAAGATACAGAACAAAACAAAGAAAAGAGAAACACAAAAAAGAAGACTGCAAGCGGAATATGAAAAAGTCAGATATTTGAAAAGAGAGTTATATGAAGATTTTAAAGCAGGAATCCTTTTAAAAGAAGAATGGATGAGTTACCAGGAAACTTACCGTCAAAAAGAAAAGAGCCTAAAACAGCAGCTGGAAGCTGTAACAGAAGAAAAGGAGAGCCTCGATTTAGAGCAGGAATCTGTTTTTGAGAAAATCTGGATGAAAAGGGCAGTTCTTTCAGAGATGATAGAAGAAATTTTGATAACGGAAGGAACGATTCAGATTGTCTATCGTTTTTCTCCTTTGATAACCGCAAATGAGAGCCCGCTCACGGTGGAAGAGATCCAGGAGCAGTATATGAAGGAAGACAGGAAAAAGAAGATGCGTTAAATCTTGCCCTTGCAGTCGGAGATCTGCTTCAAGATGCCGGGGAAGATGTCGTCTATACAAGAGTAGACGATGTCTATGATTCACCTTTGGAAAAAGCACGCATGGCAAATGAAGCAGATGGGGACTGGTTTATTTCGTTTCATCGAAATTCCAGCGAACAGCCAAACCAGTATACCGGTGTAGAGACATTAGTATTTGATCGTTCGGGAGAAAAAGTAGAACTTGCAGAAAAAATCAATGAAAATCTTGCAGATTTGGGATTTCGAAATATTGGAGTGAAAGAGCGTCCAAACTTGACAGTACTGCGGCGTACAAAGATGCCGGCTGTTTTAATTGAAGCAGGATTTATTAACTCTGATCAGGACAATGAGCTTTTTGACAGCCAGTTTGAAGAGATTGCCAGAGCGATTGCAAACGCTGTTTTAGAGATTACAGGAAGACAGACAGAAGATTCTGCTTATCGTGTACAGGTGGGAGCGTATCGAAACAGAGAATATGCACAGGATCTGGCTCAAAGACTGATGCAAGATGGATTCAGTGCGGAAATTCTTCCAGATGGACCATATTATAAAGTGGTAAGCGGATCGTTTGAAAACCTTGACAATGCAGTACGTCTGGAAAGAAGACTGCGTCAGGCGGGATATCCAACCTATATTATAAAAAAACCTTAAGAAAAATATACTTTTAAAATGAAGGATAAAATGATATGATAATAAAGATTCAGTCAGAAACTGCGTCAATACGGAACATCACCTGTTGACGCAGAAAAAAAGAACTGAAATGAAGAAAACAATCAGGGCAGAGTCTGAAAATTGCCCTTTTGGTGAATCTGAGCAGAAATCTGCTGAAAACCAATACCGACAAAATCAGGCAGATTCGTCAAATGACACGGAAAAGGAAGATGTCTTTGAAAGATCTGTTATGAAAAGTAAAGAATAAGAGGGATATACATGGGCGAGATCACAAAAGGAAAAAAGACAGATGAGAGATTTCGGGACAGTCAGGAAATAGACAAAGAAGTGCCGACGCCGGACCATCCGGAAGAAAAACAAGCTTTCCTTGATACATCATATGAAAACCAAAATGAAGCGCAAAGTACGATAGTACTGGAAGAACCGCCGACATATGATACGGTTGAGGAAATGATTGCGGAAGAAAAGGAAATACAAAAAGAAAAATCGCAGCAGAACAAAGAGACAGAAAATTCTGTTTTGCCAGAAGAAGAGGAGCAGACAAAAGAAGAATCGTCAGAACGGGCACAGACGAGTCAGTCGTCAGAACAGACTGTTTGGTCAGAGACAATGACTTCATCAGAAGAAACAACCCCATCAGAAAGAATACAAGAAGGGGAAGAACTGGAACAAAAAATAACAATCTGCCGAAAATGCGGAGCAATTTTAAAAGAGACAGATCGTTTCTGTTCAAATTGTGGAGAAAAAGTCGGACCAGAAGACGAGACGCAGATGATAGCGGCAACAAAAGAAGATGAGCCGTCAGATACTTCTTTGGAGAATCATGAAGATGGACAAGAAGTACCTAAAATTGATGAAGAGGCACTGAAAAGAAGCGTAGAACAAGCTCAAAAAGATCTGGAAAATCAGAAAGAATGGGGCAATGAAAAAGAAGGGAATGATCCATCACAACAAAGTCAGAATCCCGACTTAAATGGAAACGGTCAAGAAAGTGTAATTCACTATACAGAGGAAGAACGGCTTCAGCAGGTTCTGCGTATGAGAGAGCAGGAAATCAATTACGGACGCCAGCTTGAACAGATGGAACAAGAAGAAAAGCCGAAGAAAAAAAGAAAAGTATGGAAAATTGTGCTTGGAACAGTAGTATTACTGATAATTTTGGCAGTGGCAGGAATTTATGCAGCCGGAGTTTATCATTTTCAGGACCGGTTTTTCCCGAACACTACAATTAACGGCGTCGATGTCTCAGAAGATACGATACAGGAAGTAAATCAATATCTGGGAGATGAGATTGCAAAATATCAGATTGCGGTAAAAGAAAGAAACGGTGTGACGGAATATCTGACGTCAGATGATCTTGGATACGGTTATGTACCGTTAGGAGGAATAGAAACTCTGAAAGAAAAACAAAATCCGTTTTTGTGGCCGGAATTTTTGATGACAACATATTCTTATAGTATTACCCCGAATGTGTCATACAGCAGCGAGACAGTGAAACAAAGCGTTCAAAATATGGCATGTTTTCAAGAAGAAAATATTGTAAAGCCGCAAAATGCGTATGTAGAATATAATGGAGAAACGTATCAGATTGTTCCGGAAGTGGAAGGAAATGAACTCGATTTGGAAAAGGTAACCCAGCTTGTACTTAACGCAGTGGAGACGGGAGCAAACGAAATTTCACTGGAGGATGCAGGATGTTATCTGGAACCGAGCCGAAGACAAGATGATGAGACAATGAACAGTGCGGTCAATCAGCTGAACACTTATCTTAGTACAAACATTGAATATATTTTCGGAGCAAACAGAGAAGTTTTGGACG
>CALWCS010000018.1 GCA_944376425.1 uncultured Lachnospiraceae bacterium
AATGTATGGAATAAACTCATTATTAGGACAGATTTTTCCCATATTTGAAAGGACCATTGTACTATATCCGTTAAATCGGTATATTCTATTTAGAAACCAGTTTTTCAGAGAAAGAGGCGCATATCTGGACACAATTGTCCTTTGTCCGGCAATCTGTTCTGAAATCCTTTCCTGTAAATACTCTGTCGTACACTTTTGTTGAAACTGCCGTTTCACCTCTGTCATTAAACTTTCCAATGTATACATTTTCCCTGGATCAATTTCCACAGAAATACAAGTAAAAAAATTTTTTTCTGTTTCTTTTTGAAAAAATGGTCTTAAATTTACCGGAACACAAATTCGGAACATTCTTCCGCTGTGAACTGCTTTCTCTTTGTATTCCTGCCAAAGTCCAAACAGACAGACCGCTGTTAACAGTTCACATATGGTTGCCTGATACTTTTTACTGACTCTTTTAAGCTCTGGTAATGCCATTTTTGCAGTGAACGTTGTCGGTCTATTATCCTTCTTCTTTGGTTCCTGTATCTGAAAAGCACGTCTTTGTTTCAATAGGTTCCAAAAATTTCCCTTTTTATTTTTCACCTTCTGATAGGCATCCTGTACCTGATTCATGCCGTTTAGTCCATATCTTCGTTCCAATACTTCCGATTGCAGGATTTTGGGGTAAGCTATCTGACAGTATCGGTAACAAACTGCATGAAGAAAATGGATGGCACCGACACCGTCTGTCAGCGCATGGAATACCTCAAGGTGAATGCAGTTCTTTTCATATAAAAAACGAAATTGCAGCCCTGTTTTCTGAAAAGGCTGTATTGTCCCGTTTATCAATTTCTTGATTTCCGGCATTTTATCTGTATCTTCCAAATAATACCAAAAACATTTCTTTTTTATCATGACATGAAATGCCGAAAAAAACGGAAGTGTTTCTCTGACAGCCTGCTTTAGAAAATCAGGATCTACTGCTGTAACCATCATCACTGTAATCCGGAAAATCTGCGGATATTTAGACGTCGTTATTGCCGGATAAAGATTCCCGCTGCTATCCAGTTTCATCTGCATCTTCTTCACCTCTATCTTTTTTCTTCACTGTTTCCAGATTGATATCATAATCAACTAAAAGCTCCCTGAAAGAACCAATTCGTCTGTTTCTTGCAGTATTACAGTAAGCTTTCCATTCACATTTTGATTTTTTTCTTTTACAGTGACAAAATAAATCTGCCCGAAGTGAGCATATAACGCTTTATTATTGTTTCATATCATTTTTTCTGTTTTGTCTCAATTTCGTTTTTAAATTATTAATCATCCAAAATATTTACAATATACCGATATTTTTTTGACCAAACCGCCCTTTTATCCTATCAGTCTGGTCCATTATTTCTATCTATCTTTTCACCTGTAACCGAACTTTTCATTATTATGAAATACATGAATGGCTCCATTTTTTTTCCATATTGACAAAGATTACAACCGCCATAGGTACCAGAATCATTCCAAACAATCCTCCTAATTCCAGTCCCACAAGCATTGCCATCAAAGTCATAAGAGGATGCAGCCCTACCTGTTTTCCCACAATTCTGGGTTCTACAAAATTTCTTACAATAGTGATCATCACATAGAGAATCAAAAGTCCGATCGCAAGAGGATAATCTCCAATGACCAGCATCACCGCCATCCATGGAAGAAGAACTCCTCCTGTTCCCAATACAGGTAAAACATCAAAAACTGCAATTGCCGCAGCAATGACAATAGCATAGGGAATTTTCAAAATCAGCAGACCTACTGTCAATTCTGCAAATGTAAGCAAAAAGAGCAAAAAATAGGATTTCATATAAGCCTTTAAAATATTCCAGCCGTATTTTTTTACATCTCTGCCAATCTGCTTTACCTTCTTTGGCAAATGTCTTTTCACTCTATCTGTTATCTTTTGGTAATCTGCCGCCATATAAAAAGAAGACACAATCATTACAACAAGTTTTACTACTGCCGACGGAACCCCCGTTACAACTTCCGATAATGTTTTCAATATATTTACGGATGCAGAAGAAAGGGTATCTCCCATATTTTGTACAAATTGCTGCAGACCTTCCTGAATTTCTCCTGCCAAAAAAGCATCACTTCCCGCAAACATATTTCCTATTGTCAATGACACATCATCCAAAAGCGGAACCATTTTTGTCTGATACAATTCCGGCAGATTTGCGATAAAGTTTGCTATAACCGTAAATATTTTTCCTCCTCCCAGAAAAAAAATGGCAAAAAAAAGAAGATAAAAAAGTATCAGAAGGACTATTGCCGCCCGTTTTTCCTTGCAATGTATCTTTTCGTTCAGTCTCTTTGCCGGTTTCTGAAAAAGGGAAGCGATAAGAAATGCCAAAATAAATGGCACTAAGACAGGACATATATATTTCCACACTAAAAAAATCAATGCGGCAAAAAAGCCATAATAGGCAATGTTCATCAGAAACGTCTTTTTCTTCTCCATAGTATCCTCCTCAAAAGCTGTCATTTTTTCGTTTTTTCCCGTTCTATTTCTCTATCGTATCTTTGATTTTGCGGGGTATTGCTGAAACTCTGACAATCTTTCTTTGCTATCGCTGCTGCTGGTAATGTCACATGAAATGTGCTTCCTTTTCCTTCCTCGCTGACTACTTCAATACTTCCCTCCACCAGTTCCAGTACTCTTTTTACCAAAGACAGTCCCAGTCCGTTTCCTTCCTTAGAATGCGAAGTATCCCCTTGGTAAAATTTATCAAAAATGTATTTCCTCGTTTCCTCTTTCATACCACATCCTGTATCTGAAACAGAAACCCGAATATAATCTCCTTCTGTAATCTGGATCAGCGTTATCTTTCCTCCAGATTCCGTAAACTTAATCGCATTGGAAAACAGATTATTCCATACCAGTTCCAAAAAGCTTTCATCTGCTGTCACCATCGCATGGTCTTCTACGTCTACTTCTACTTCAATCTCTTTTTCTTCCCATGTTTCTTCAAACTGGAGCAACGATTCACAAAGCTGAGCACTCACGTCATAGGTCACTGCATCGGGCGTAATTCTCTGGTTTTCCAGTTTATTCAGCTTTAGAATATTTCCAATCAGAATATTCATACGATCGGCAGCGTCTTCTATTCCCTGTTCCCTGTGTGTATTCCTTTCTCTGTTCTTCTGTTAAATTTTCTGCCTGAAGCAGCTAGCATAATTCTTGATAATAGCGATCGGTGTTTTCATCTCATGTGATACATTAGATACAAAATCCGTTTTCAAGGTCTCAATACTCCCAAGTTCTTCCACCATCTTATTAAAATCCAGAATCATTACATTGAGATAATCCATGTTATTTTCCGTATGCAAAGTTGGCACGTAAACAGAAAAGTCTCCCTCAGACACTTTTTTTGTGGCTTTTGCCAGATTCTGCATAGGGATTTCATAGGTAGTTGTCATCTTGTGTCTCGTAAATAGTGTCATACCTGCCGCAACAGTTCCCCAATATAGTATCGGTATGATCGTTTGGATTATCTCATCCCACTGTCGCCAGTTAGAAAATATGAGCAAACCTGTATGTACGCCCGCAACCAGAAAAAGAACTCCGTAATAGATAAAAAAAGAGAGAGCGGAAATCGGTCTTTTTTTATGCCCATACTCTGTATTCGATTAGAATTTCTCATTGAATCACCATCTTATAGCTACAGACAATCTTATTTCGATTGGTATTTTCTTGCGCAATCAGTCTCTTTATCATTTCTGTTGTCCTCCTCGTGTTTTTAAAAGCAGAATATCATGCTTTTTTTAATGTCTTGTTGGAGTTTTGTTTCTAAATTATTATTTTTTTATATGGAAGCATCCGCACCAGGACGGCACTTTAACTTATATCGAACTCAAAGGTGATATTCGGATGTTTCATACCGATGCTGCTATCAGTCAAGGACAGCGTCAGCTTCTTAATATTGCCCGTGGCGTGGCGGCAAACCCTCCCTGTATGATTTTATTTGCCATCGCGCACCGTTTGTCTACGGTCCGCAATTCCGATATCATTTTTATACCGGTGCATTTGAATCGGAGTAAAAATCCGGCATAAAGAAAATATAGATAAAAGCCAGTAGAACAAAATTTTGCTGCTACTGGCTTTTCTATTTCTATATCGTGTTTCTTATAAAAGTTCTTTTTGTAAAACCTCAAGTAAAATAGTTCCTGCTGTCACTGCATCTTCTACTGACAGATAATGTGCTGCACTGCTGTCTAAAAGCAGCTTTCCACTTGCCGGAAACTCATCATCCGAAAACCAAAAATTCATAGTAATCGGATACCTGGGGAGGAACCAGAAGACGGCAGAAAAATCTGCTTTTGCCTCAACAATATCAGCTCCCAACATTCTGCTGATTTCTTCTATCTTTTGTATAGGTTTTTTATCTAAACATTGTCCTAGTATCCTCTCACTTTCTCGGTCAAATCTTCCTCCCCTTACCATACCTTGAGGCAGCTCTCCGTATGTAATAGTCTTTTTTGATAGAGGTGTCCCATCTGCCATTTCCAGATAATGTAATAAAACAAGTTCATGCCATTCATTGAAAGCCCCTTCTATTTCAAATCCAGGATAATTTATTCGGACTTTGTTTCCTAAGCTATTTACATAAAATGCCGACTTTGTTTCCTCAAACAGCATTCCTGCCATCTCCTGAATTTTTTTCGGCTCACACCCTTTTAGTCTTTTCCAGGCAGCTTTTTTCATTTCCATAAACATACGGTTTTTTTGTTGTTCCACGTTTCTTTTCCTCTCTTTATTCTTAATATCTGTGTCACAGCTCATCTTATTTTTTTATCTTTTTGCAGTCTTTTACTGGAACTGCTCAGTGCGATCCGTTCTGCTGCCAATTTTCTGAGAACTTCACTTAATTCTCCGTCTAACCCATAAGATTTTTCCTTAATCTCTTCTGGAATATAAATTTCGCCTAAATTTACAGTAATATACGTAGCCTCTGGTTCTCTAAAAGCCAAACGCATCAATGGCTCTTTGATCAATTGATTTCTCCAGCCAATGCCTAGTTCCAAAATAACCAGTTTTTTGCCATGATATGTTTTTAAAAATGTCTCCAATCTCTTTTTGGCTTCTGGCTGAGGAATAAAATTTTTATCTGTCTCCATATGGATCTGCATAGAACCGCCGCACACAGGACAGTGCGGTACGAGTTCAGAAGGGATCATTCCGTTTTCTTCTTTTTCCGCCATTTTCTCTGCCAAGTCCAGACATGGATAGACTTTGTCATGGCATCTGGAAGCACACTGCATAGTCAGCCAGTTGCCTTCTACTTCATAAATTTTTTCCGGTGCAAAGCCGCTCATTTCAAAATGACATTCACCATTCGAAGTAATTACAAAATAATCTTTTTCTCTTATAATGTTTTTTAAATCGGACATCACCTGCGTTTCTTTATATCTCCCACAGTAATAATGGATCAATCGGCTCCAAAACCCCCATTTTTCCTCCTCATATGACCAGTGAGCACTCATTCCCTGAAGAATGCAGCGAATTCCATATTTTCGCTTCAGATCTCCGAACAATTTTTCGAAAGCCGGATTGTCTGCAAATAGATGTAGTCCTTCTGTTATCGATAAGCCATTGCTAGCCCCAATTAAAACTGCGTCTGCCTGTGTTATTTTCTGTACAATCTTTCTTAATTCGCTCATATTTTTCCCCTTATTATGGTTGTCTATTGTATTCCTGATTCCGGATGCTTCTTTTCACACGATATTCTCATATAATCGACCGCATCCTTCAAAACTTTGGCAATATCTCCTACAATGCTCATTCCTTTATCTTCAATATCTTTCGGTAAAAAACCATATCGGTCATTGACTGCAATATATCGTGCTTGCGGCAGATTTAAGGTAAGATTCCAAAAAGGTTCTTGAATAAACATAGGTGTCATTCTTCCAACTCCCAGTTCTAAAAACAAAATTCTCTTCTCTTTATTATCCAGAATATATTTTGAAATCTTCTGATACTCACCGTCATATTTTTTTCCCTGGAGAAAATTCCCATACCCTCTCACCCATGGAAAAGCTTCCTCTTTACAGTGAGGGCAGCGGGGGATCAGTTCTTTCGGAACGGAAGTTCCCTCTCCCATTGCTTCTATCATTTCTTTTACCGGCTTTACCGCATCCCACGTATCATCCTGACAGCATCGGGAACACTGAAAGAACCGATGATCTCCCTGAATCTCACTGACCTGATTGGCGGGATACAATTTTACAAATTGGGTATCTTGATTGGTAGTCAATATATGAAAATTTTTTCCTTTTAAAATCTGATCCAGATCCAGATATGGTTTTCTTATCGGGGCATTCTGGGTAGTATACAGAAATGTGGCGACATATCCCCAAAACTCTTCTTTCGTCTCAAACGGATACTGCATTCCGGAAAAAGCTCCCCTAAATCCGTATTTCTTCGCAAATTTCCCAAAATATTTTCGAAAAGACGGTGTATCTTCATAGTAGAAATCACCGCCGCCTGCGGCTGATAATCCAGAAGCTCCTCCTACTACAATACATTGTGCATCTTTTATCTCTTCAGCCAGTCTGACAATCTGCATTTCATAGGGCAGCGGCGTTTGATTTGTCAGCGTATAGGGCGTTTTTCCCATCTTATAAAGATTATAATATCTGGAATAATTGATTTGCGTCTGCATCACCAGGTTTTCATAAAAACTCATACGGTTTGTTTCCTTTCTCTTTTTCTGTTTGTTGTAAATATTATTTTAACATCAATCTCAATATATCACCCTCTTGTATTTCTGTCAACATGTTGTTATAATTAAATTTACATCAAAGGAGGTGAATTTTATGAAATATTCCACAAAGGTCAGTGACGCTGTCCACATCATGGCTTTTATTGCATTAAATCCTGCTGGTTCTCTCACCAGTGAAAAAATTGCTGAAAGTATCCGGACCAATCCTGGATGTGTACGACAGCTGATGTCTCTCTTACGCAAGTACGGACTGCTTATCAGTATAAAAGGTCATCCGAAACCATCTTTGACAAAGCTGCCTTCTGACATCACGTTGCTTGATATCTACAAAGCAGTAGAAGGTGAAAAATCCCTGCTTCATCTTGATACCCATACAAATCCGGAATGTGGTGTGGGGATCCACATTCAGCTTGCCCTTCAAGATTATTTTGATCAGGTACAAAAATGTGCGGAAGAAGAAATGCAGAAAATCACTTTGCAAGACATTTTAAACCGTTATCAGGAAAAGCTTTTCCATTTAGGTGAATTATTTGAAAGAAAGGTTTCTGAAGATCTGTAGAAAAAATAAAGCGCTTTTAAAGGTCAGACACTAAAATAGCGACCGACAAAATCACAGTGACCATAGCATGGCTGCGGCAAAAAGTTTCTGATAGCTGCCGTGGCTTACACTCACTGTTTGAGTGAAAGGCATGTTTGCAGAAATGGCAAGAAACAGGCGTAAAAAGTAGAAAACTTGGCGTGACATAAGACCTGCCTTTCTCTCTAACAACGATTTAAATAATTCTGAAGTTTCTCTATTAATTTTCCTATATGAATTCCATCTACAAAAGAATGATGAACCTGTACAGAAAATGGAAGGATCATTTTGCCCTCCCGTTCAAAAAATTTTCCCCAATCAAACAATGGCGTTGCATTTGCCCTATTGCCCGAAATAGTATGTGAAATATTCTTTTTGGTCTTTTATCTTTTGGGCTGCTAATGTTACATATGTCTTCATATCTTTTTGCATCGGAACTCTTACAAATTTAAATAATTCCGTTTCTTTTTCCAAATAGGTAAACGAAGTATGTATCGTATCATAAAGAACTACTTTTTCATCCATAAAGCGATATCTAAATGCTTCAATTTCATTGGCACATTTGCACACTGCATAAATAAGTGCTAAAGTAAAAGAATAATGATGTTCTTTTACCATCTTTAAAAATTTTGTAATATCCACTTTTAAGCTGATGCTATACTGTGGTTCCAGACTATTTTGGAAAATCTGACAATGCATATTTCTTTTCCATGTTTTCCTGTCAATTACTTGATATCCCTTCGACATAGGAAACCTCCCTTGTTTTTGATTTCATTATATCTTTTTAATTGTCTGATGTTAATATTGTTGTCTGATGTCTTGGTATCAATTTATCTTTTTATACTGTCTCTCACTGCTCACTATATTCTATTCATTGCATACTCAATTCTTCCATTGCATGAAGAATATGAATTTTCATAGCACTTTTTGCACCTTCCCCATTTCTCATACGCAAAAATTCCATAATTACTTTATGATCTTGCACAGTATCCAAGATTGCCTTTCTTTTTTTTCTTGAAAGTTCTACTCCCTGATCGATTGCCTGATAAATAACAGGCAGCAGTTTTGTCATAAATTCATTATGGGTTGCCTTTGCAATGGCTCTGTGAAATTCTCTCTCTGCTTCTGTTCTGTCCTTTCCGTCTGCAATCTCAAATTCAATCTGCTTTCCCAGCTGCATAATATGTTCTATTTCCTCATCACTTGCCCGTATCGCCGCATAGTATGCCGCCTCTGGTTCCACAATCAGGCGCATCTCATATAAGTCTCTAATATCTGTTTTTACAGCAGCCAAAGACGAAATCCCTTTCTTTTCATTCATTTCGAAATCTTCCCGTACAAAGGTTCCAACTCCTCGGCGTATTTCTACCACTCCATTAGCAGCCAAAATCCGGACAGCCTCTCTAAGGGTTGTTCGGCTGATTTCTAATTCTTCAGATAGCTCTATTTCATTTGGAAGTTTCTCTCCCGGTAAAAATCTTTTCTCTATTATAATCATAGTCAAAATATCATCTGCTGCTCGGTCAGAAAGCCTCTTTTGCATCTTATGTTTCCTTCTCTCCATTCATAATTTTCGCTGCTGCCTGTTCCGGTGTTACATTGAAACCCTCTATGCTAAGTTTTTATTCAGGCACATACACTCTCACCGGAACTTTTTGTCATATAGCCAATTAACTTTCCTATACGGCAAAAATGCAGACAGTTCCATTTTTTGCAAGTTCTAGTTTTATTGCCTTAGTATATCATGGAATCATATCATATCCTATATTCTTTTGCAAAACAAAGACTTGTAATTACAATATCAATTAGTATGAACTAATGATCCAGATTCTTATCAGTATTTCACTGTTCCTGTTTCTAATTTTTTATTTTTCAGCTCTATTCTCCTTTGCTTTCCCCACAAATATATCCCTACAGACTGTCTTTTCGCTGAAAACATCGAATACTCATTTACATTTTCTCCCACAGTTTGTCTGCCGTTAACTTCTAACTCTTGATTTAATAGAATTACCCATTTTCTTTTCATCCTTTCCACCCTGATTCAGGCTGTTTAACTCAAAACATAAACTATTTTTATGTCTTTAGACAGGAAGATAGGTAAGTCGAAAATTATGACAATGAAAACCTTTTGTTACTTTTTGGGACATCTGTCATGAAATGCCCATTGTTCACAAGTTCTGATTTCAGTATTGTTTTATCGTAACAAGAATACGAGCTGCGTTTAGGAAGGAGTAAATTTAAATGGAAAATAATATGACACGAATGTTAGTAGGAACGTTCGTAAGAAAAGCTCTAAAAGACATTCAAGAGTGTCCAAATCGCGGTATCCGGAATCTTGTGGATATGGCCTTGCAGTTTTCTGAGGGAAGATTTCTGCAAATTTTTTTTTCTACTGTTCAGACAATGCTTCAAAATGAAAATAGTGCTTACTATGAATTAGTACGGGATACGATATCTCATGCCGATATCGAACGATTATATACATTTAGCATGAATCTCGGATATAATGGGTGTATTATAGGTTCTCAGCATATCCGAACAAATGAAAAAGCTTTGGGATGTAATATCCCATGGGGCATTGCCCTTCAGATGGATATGCATTCTTCTGAAAAAATTTATCAGTTGTATCATACCGCTATTCTTGAAGGCGAAAAACTAGGTATTCATATATGGATGCTCTTTGCTGGAACAGGGGCGTATGAATCTTTATCTCTGGTGCAAAATCATCTTGACAGTGCTTTTTTCTTGTTTTGCGAGCCAAAGGATTTATCTAGCATTTTTCTTAAGGAAGCCTCTAAACTAAATAATTTAATGATTGTTGTTCACTATGATGAAAATACTGCCGATATCTATTCAAAGCTTCGCGATATGGGACTGCTTTATTCGGTATGGTATCCCTATGAAAGAAAAGATCTCGAAGCAATCATGAATGGAGATTTGTTTTCCCATCTCCAGCAATATTCTCCTATTTTCACTATCCTGCTGCCAAACTTTAATTGTCTTGATACGATCCATCGTCTCGTACATCATAAAGTAATAGCTGCCCGCAGTGAGCAGAAATACCATACAATTCTTTGGGAATTGCCCGACGATAATCGTATGATTGATACTGTGATCTCGGGCACTTCCTGCTCCGTCTATTTCGATAAAAAAGGAAATCCTGGAGAATGGAATCACAAACCGGCAATTAATCATTATAACTTATTTCAAACCAGTCTCCGTGATATCTTGATCAATACATATCCTAAAAAACAGAAATGGTAAAATTCAGTAAAGATAATTTGTATTTTATATCTTTTTCATTCTCACCCGTTCCATTCTATTTGATACTCACAAAAAGTTCGATACATAACTCCTCTTTATTTTTTTACTGGAAATATATCGTCTGTCTCGAATTTTGCCGCTACCTGTCCAAGAAACTCTCGAATGGACAGGTGTTGAGGACAGGCTTTTTCACACTGACCGCACCCAATACACTCACTGGCTTTGCCATGCTTTAAAGAAGTATTGTGATAATACACTGCGTGACTGGAAAAACTGCCGGTAATACGGGATATACTGTTGAACAATGCAAAATACTGAGGAATCGCAATGTTTTTTGGACAGCCGTGAGTACAATAAGAACAGCCTGTACACGGAATCGGCATGTTTTTTTCGATCATTTCGGTCACCTTTTGAAGTACTTTTATTTCTTCTGCTGTAACAGGCTCAAAGTTTCGGAAAGTCTCGGCATTGTCTTTTACCTGCTCTATGGTATTCATACCGGAAAGTACTCTAATTACGCCTTGTTGACTTGCCGCAAATCGCATCGCCCAAGAAGCATTAGAACTTTGTGGTCTGCGCTCTTTCAAAAGTGTTTCTGCCTCTTTTGGAAGATTGACAAGTGTGCCGCCTTTGCAAGGTTCCATAACAATAATAGGTTTTCCATATTTTTGAGCTACTTCCAAGCACCGGTGCGATTGTACATTTGGCTGTTCCCAATCTGCATAATTAATCTGTAGCTGGATAAAATCCAGGATATCTCCGTACTGGGCAAGAATCTCATCCAACAGTTCCGGCATATCATGAAATGACATCCCGGCCTGCCGGATCTTTCCTTCTTCTTTTTTCTTTTTCACAAAGCCAAATGCATCGTATTTTTTACATTTTTCATAGACATTCGTTCCCATATTATGAAGCAGATAACAGTCAAAATAATCCACTCCGCAGTTAGCAAGCTGTTCGTTAAAAATATACTCCATATCCTCTGTATCCTTGAAGTCCCGAAGGGGCAGTTTTGTCGCAAGCTGAAATTTTTCCCGGGGATACCGTTCCACTAAAGCCTTGCGTACTGCTTCTTCGGCATGGTAGCCGTGATAAGTATATGCTGTATCAAAATAAGTGAATCCTTGTTCTAAAAAAGTATCGAACAACTTGTTTATTCTCTCATAGTCAAAGGAATCCGGTTTATCATTTTCTAGTACCGGCAGTCTCATACATCCAAATCCAAAATCTACTTTTCGTTCTTGTTCCATAAATCTTCTCCTTTTTGGGAATATTTTTATGCTGTGTTACTTCTTATTTTATGTTTTATTCTGTTTTCTTTCAATCTGAATTAACGCACTTACTGATAAGTACAGCTTATCCTACACAAAATATTGTCTTTTAAACTGCTGTCATTCATGTTTTGATTTTGGCAGAGTAATCTTAAAAACTGTA
>CALWCS010000019.1 GCA_944376425.1 uncultured Lachnospiraceae bacterium
GTTGGTTTGGCGATTGACATTATACCAGAAAAGGGAGGTCAATGCTCTTTTTATTTGCAAACCTCCGAAAAATCAAGGTAAAACGTAACTTTAAACAATAAAAAAGAATGGTAGTTTCGACACTACCGGAAAAGATAGGGAGGAAAGAAAATGAAGAAAAAAATAATAAGTATGATTTTAATGGCGGCAGCAACGATCGGAAGTACAATGGGAAGCGTGCAGGCAGAAGAAACGATACCGTCTCTTAGGGACTATGTATTACCTGACGGAATTCGCACTTTCCGGTTAGAAGATGGAAACTATAAAGAAAAAATGACAGAAATTGACTATGATGTTTTTAGTGTAGTTGATATTTTAAGCAATCTTTGGGATCCGGATCTGGAATGGACAGTACAAGACCAAAACAATGATGGAGAAAATGACGATTTTATGTGCCAGGACGGGGAAAACTACGGCGGATGGAGAATGACCGATAGTAATTATGACGGTTATATTGACTATGCGATTGTTTTAGAGAGAAACGGTAATCCAAATGCAGTTGATTTTCAGATGGAATGGTACGACGCAGATCAAAACGGAACGATTGACTATGTACGGATTTCTCAGAGTGAAGTGATAAGAGGAGATACGTATTCTCTGGAATATATCTATGGAGATTTTGAAGTGGTAGATCAGGAGAATAATGAGTTTGATTATTCAAATGAGGGACGTATCCGCTATATTCAGATGGTTGTGGCAAATTTAGCAGATTCTCTTGGAACACAGCAGCTTTTCCGCGATTATGACGGAGACGGATATGTAGATCTTGTGCAGGTTCGCAGATTTTACGATACCAATAATGACGGAGTAAGAGAGAGTATGAGTATCTGGAATGACCGTGACATGGATGGAGAATTTGAGGATCAGTACAGCTATGATGGAACGATTTTTGATAATAGTCTTTGGGATTAACATAGCAACTTTATCTTGGAATCTGGCGCACACCGTATTATAATAAAGAAGAAACAGGTAGAGGCAAGAGAAATAATAAGGGGAAAAGCATATGAAGAGAACTTTATTAAAATATACAGCGATCATTGGAATTTATACTTTTATGTATCTGGTGATAGAGAAAGACTTTGGAAAAAGACAGATCGAAACGATCAGACGGAAAAAGAAATAACTGACTAAAACAGAGAAACTGCTGCGGGAAAAAAACGGTTTACCATGACATGGAAAACTGTAAAATACAGAACAGACTTATTATGATATGATGTTATAGGAATGGAATCATCTACATGGGGAGACAGTACGGTGCAAATAGAATTTTTAAAATTTGCACCGTACAATTATGTGGAATAATACGGTGTAAACAAGATTTTTTGGAATTTTATCCGCAGAAATGCCTACAGTTTATCTGGAAGACGAAACCGTCGCAAAAAAATAAAAAAAATATAAAGAAACCTCTTGCATTTTTTTAAAACATCGTATATAATCATCACTGTTGTGACCTTGATAGCGTAGAAGCGTGAGGTTGCTGCGGGATGGGAAAGAAAAAGACCGCAGGTTTTCCGTGGAGCGAATGTCAAGTTAAAGAAAACTGGCGACAAGTCACTGTACAATAGAAACTGACCGCGAGACTCGTGGGAAACAATGTGAGTATTTTGAGGATACACACGGGAGAGTGTACAGTCACCGCTTGTCGTACTGCTTAATAGTGCGAAAAGGAGGCGACTTTTTTTATGGCAAGTCAAGTAATGAGAATCACTTTAAAAGCATATGATCATCAGTTAGTAGATGCTTCAGCAAAGAAAATTATTGAAACCGTAAAGAAAAATGGATGTCAGGTGAGCGGACCGGTTCCGTTACCAACGAAAAAAGAGGTGGTAACGATCTTAAGAGCCGTACACAAATATAAAGATTCCAGAGAGCAGTTCGAACAGAGAACACACAAGAGACTGATCGATATCATTACACCAAACCAGAAAACAGTAGATGCTCTGGGAAGACTCGAAATGCCGGCAGGCGTACACATCGACATTAAGATGAAATAATCTGATAGAGTAATAAAATGAAAACAAAGTAAATTATCCTTACAGGTTGATATAGAAGCAACGAAATCGTTCCACTTATATTGACTGTCTGTCTAGGATGATTGCACAACACAGTGTAATCCGCTGTAGATTAACAGGAGGTAAAATGATGAAGAAAGCGATTTTAGCTACCAAAGTCGGAATGACTCAAATCTTCAATGAAAACGGAGTGTTGACTCCAGTAACCGTTCTTCAGGCTGGACCATGTGTGGTAACACAGGTAAAGACAGTAGAAAATGACGGTTACAGCGCAGTTCAGGTAGGTTTTGTTGATAAGAGAGAAAAATTAGTAAACAAACCTATGAAAGGTCATTTTTCAAAAGCTGGTGTTTCTTACAAGAGATATGTCAGAGAGTTTAAGTTTGAAAATGCAGAAGAGTACAAATTAGCACAGGAGATTAAAGCAGATATCTTCGCAGCAGGAGATAAGATTGATGCGACTGCAATTTCTAAAGGAAAAGGTTTCCAAGGTGCAATCAAGAGACACGGACAGAGCCGCGGACCTATGGCACACGGTTCCAAATTCCATCGTCATGCAGGTTCAAACGGTGCTGCATCTGATCCAAGCCGTGTATTTAAGGGCAAAAAAATGCCTGGACAGATGGGTGCAAAACAGATCACAATCCAGAACTTGGAAGTTGTGAAAGTAGATGCAGAAAACAATCTGATCTTAGTAAAGGGTGCTGTACCAGGACCAAAGAAATCTTTAGTAACAATCAGAGAAACAGTTAAATCCGGCAAATAAGGCTTTTGATAGGAAAGGAGGAACTCACAGATGGCAAACGTATCTGTTTACAATATGGAAGGCAAAGAAGTTGGCACAATGGAGCTTAACGATGCTGTATTTGGTGTAGAAGTAAATGAACATCTGGTACACATGGCAGTTGTAAACCAGCTTGCAAATAAACGTCAGGGAACACAGAAAGCAAAAACACGTTCCGAAGTTTCCGGCGGAGGAAGAAAACCTTGGAGACAGAAAGGAACCGGTCACGCTAGACAGGGTTCAACAAGAGCTCCGCAGTGGACAGGCGGTGGAGTAGTATTTGCTCCAACACCAAGAGATTATTCTTTCAAATTAAACAAGAAAGAAAAGAGAATGGCTCTGAAATCTGCATTGACATCCAGAGTTCAGGAAAATAAATTCATTGTTCTTGATGAACTGAAATTAGACGGAATCAAGACAAAAAATATGAAGGCAGTTCTGGATAATTTAAACGTAGCAAAAGCGCTGATCGTTTTGAATGAAAATGATCAGAATGTTGTATTATCTGCAAGAAACCTTGCAAATGTTCGGACTGCTCTGACAAATACAATCAATGTTTATGATATCTTAAAATATAACACAGTTGTAGTGACAAAAGCAGCTGTAGCAATGATCGAGGAGGTGTATGCATAATGGCTAATCTTCAATATTATGATGTAATCCTGAAACCGGTTATTACAGAAAAAAGTATGAATGCTATGGGCGAGAAAAAATACACTTTCTTAGTTCATACAGATGCGACAAAAGGACAGATCAAAGAAGCTGTTGAAAAAATGTTCAAAGGAACAAAAGTAAAAGGCGTAAATACCATGAATCTGGAAGGAAAATCCAAAAGACGCGGTATGACAGTTGGAAAGACAGCAAAGAAGAAAAAAGCAATTGTATCTCTGACAGAGGACAGTGCAGACATCGAGATTTTTGAAGGACTTTAATTTCTGAAAAGAAAAATACAAAGTCCGTAAGAGGGCGGTCAGACAGGACAGTCGGCTGATCGCAGCTATACGCAACGAAAGCGTGATAATAAATATTCGAAAGGAGAGACAACAATGGGAATTAAAACATATAACCCATATACACCTTCCAGAAGACATATGACTGGATCTGATTTCTCAGAAATCACAAAAAATTTCCCAGAGAAATCTTTATTAGTATCTCTTAAAAAGAATGCTGGTCGTAATAACCAGGGAAAAATTACTGTAAGACATCGCGGAGGCGGAAGCCGCAGAAAATATAGAATCGTAGACTTTAAGAGAAGAAAAGACGGAATTCCTGCAAGAGTAATCGGAGTAGAATACGATCCGAACAGAACAGCAAATATTGCACTGATCTGCTATGCAGACGGTGAAAAAGCTTACATTCTGGCTCCGCAGGGGTTAAAAGTAGGCATGAAAGTTATGAGTGGTGCAGAGGCCGAAGTAAGAATCGGTAACTGCCTTCCATTAGAATTAATTCCAGTTGGTACTATGGTACACAACATTGAATTATATCCTGGAAAAGGCGGACAGTTAGTTCGTTCCGCTGGAAATGCAGCTCAGTTAATGGCAAAAGAAGGAAAATATGCAACACTTCGTCTTCCTTCAGGTGAAATGAGAATGGTTCCGATCATCTGCCGTGCAACGGTTGGTGTCGTAGGAAATGCAGAGCATAACCTGATCAATATCGGTAAAGCTGGTAGAAAACGTCATATGGGTATCAGACCTACTGTTCGCGGTTCCGTAATGAACCCTAACGATCATCCACACGGAGGTGGAGAAGGTAAGACAGGTATCGGTCGTCCAGGTCCATGCACACCTTGGGGCAAACCTGCTCTTGGCTTGAAGACAAGAAAGAAAAACAAACATTCTAACAAGCTGATCGTAAGAAGAAGAGACGGTAAAGCGATCAATAACTAATTAATCAAACAAAGTTTATAAGGAGGTTAGAACCTATGGCTCGCTCACTTAAAAAAGGACCATTTGCTGATGAAAGCTTATTGAAGAAAATTGAAGCTCAGAACGCTGCTGGCGAAAAACAGGCAATTAAGACCTGGTCCCGCCGTTCTACCATTTTCCCGCAGATGGTTGGACATACAATTGCAGTTCATGATGGAAGAAAACATGTTCCGGTATACATTACAGAAGATATGGTTGGACATAAACTCGGAGAGTTTGTCGCAACGAGAACTTACAGAGGACATGGAAAAGACGAAAAGAAATCTGGCGTTCGCTAGGATATCGGAATTGAAAGGAGGTTTCATTCATGGCTAAAGGACATAGATCACAGATCAAGAGAGAGAGAAATGCTCAGAAAGATACGAGACCATCAGCGACTTTATCTTACGCTAGAGTATCTGTTCAGAAAGCATGTTTTGTTTTAGATGCCATCAGAGGTAAAGATGTGCAGACAGCACTTGGTATTGTAACATACAACCCAAGATATGCGTCTTCTTTAATAGAAAAATTATTAAAATCAGCAATCGCAAATGCTGAACACAACAATCAGATGAATGTAGAAAACCTTTATGTGGAGGAGTGCTACGCAAATAAAGGACCTACAATGAAGAGAATCAGACCGAGAGCACAGGGAAGAGCTTACAGAATCGAAAAAAGAATGAGCCACATTACTGTTGTGCTGAATGAAAGATAAGGAGGGCAATCATGGGACAGAAAGTGAATCCACACGGCTTGAGAGTCGGTGTTATTAAAGACTGGGACTCAAAATGGTATGCTGAAGCTGATTTTGCAGACTGCTTAGTGGAAGATTACAATATCAGAAAATATCTGAAAAAGAAATTATACAGTGCTGGTGTTTCTAAGATTGAAATCGAAAGAGCATCTGATCGTGTAAAAGTTATTATCTACACTGCAAAACCAGGTGTTGTAATCGGTAGAGGCGGCGCTGAGATTGAAAAAGTAAAAGCTGAATTGACCAAGTTTACAGATAAAAAATTAATCGTAGATATCAAAGAAGTAAAGAGACCTGACAGAGACGCTCAGTTAGTAGCTGAAAACATTGCGTTACAGCTGGAAAACCGTGTTTCTTTCAGACGTGCTATGAAGTCCTGCATGGGAAGAACCATGAAAGCAGGCGCAAAAGGAATCAAGACAGCTGTTTCCGGACGTCTTGGCGGAGCAGATATGGCACGTACCGAATTCTACAGTGAAGGAACAATCCCGCTGCAGACATTGAGAGCAGATATTGACTATGGTTTCGCTGAAGCAGATACCACTTACGGCAAATTAGGCGTTAAGGTTTGGATCTATGAAGGCGAAGTACTTCCAACTAAAGGAGACAAGGAAGGGAGCGATAAATAATGTTAATGCCAAAAAGAGTTAAGCGTCGTAAACAATTCCGCGGTTCCATGGCCGGAAAGGCATTGAGAGGAAATAAAATCAGCCAGGGTGAATATGGTTTGGTAGCTACCGAACCATGCTGGATCAAGTCAAATCAGATCGAGGCAGCCCGTGTTGCTATGACGCGTTATATTAAACGTGGTGGTAAAGTTTGGATCAAGATTTTCCCAGATAAACCAGTAACAGCGAAACCAGCAGAAACACGTATGGGTTCCGGAAAAGGAACATTAGAGTACTGGGTAGCAGTTGTAAAACCAGGCAGAGTAATGTTTGAAATCGCAGGTGTTCCGGAAGAAGTAGCAAAAGAGGCTCTGCGTCTTGCTATGCACAAACTCCCATGCAAATGTAAAATTGTTTCTCGTGCAGATTTAGAAGGCGGTGATAACAGTGAAAATTAATAAGGATTTTAATAAGGATTTAAGAAACAAATCAGCTGCAGAATTATCCGAAGAATTAGTAGCTGCTAAAAAGGAACTTTTCAATTTAAGATTCCAGAACGCAACAAATCAGTTAGATAACACAAGCAGAATTAAAGAAGTTCGCAGAAACATTGCAAGAATTCAGACCGTTATCACTGAAAAGGCTAAGGCTGCGAATTAATCGAAATAGTTGTGGAAAAACCACATAAGTCCGTATTTCTTATTTATTTCATAGAAAGGAGATTATCACTGTGGAAAGAAATCTTAGAAAAACTCGTACAGGCAAAGTAATCAGCGATAAGATGGACAAGACAATCGTTGTAGCTGTAGAGAACCACGTAAAACATCCTCTTTACAACAAAATCGTAAAGAAAACATATAAATTAAAAGCACATGATGAAAACAATGAGTGCAATATCGGTGATACTGTAAAAGTTATGGAAACCAGACCGTTATCCAAAGACAAGAGATGGAGACTCGTTGAGATTATCGAAAAGGTTAAATAATAGAGTAGGAGGTATATCGGCATGATTCAACAGGAAACCAGACTGAGAGTCGCTGACAATACTGGTGCGAAAGAACTGCTCTGCATCAGAGTTATGGGCGGATCTACCAGAAGATATGCAAACATTGGTGACATCATCATTGCCAGCGTCAAAGATGCAACACCAGGCGGTGTTGTAAAAAAAGGTGATGTTGTAAAAGCTGTAGTTGTTCGTACAGTAAGAGGCACACGCCGTAAAGACGGTTCTTATATTAAATTCGATGAAAATGCTGCTGTTATTATCAAGGATGATAAAACTCCAAGAGGAACCCGTATTTTTGGACCAGTAGCCAGAGAGCTTCGTGATAAGCAGTTTATGAAAATTGCATCCCTGGCTCCTGAAGTATTATAAGGAGGTACCAAAATGTCAGCTTTAAAGATCAAAAAAGGTGATACTGTCAGAGTAATCGCTGGAAAAGATGTAGATAAAGAAGGGAAAGTGCTTGACGTCAACACGAAAAACAATACTGTTTTGGTAGAAGGCGTAAATATGGTAACAAAGCACACAAAACCATCAGCAGCTAATCAGCAGGGCGGAATTATCACAAAAGAAGCATATATTCATGTTTCTAACGTTATGTATCTCCATAAAGGACAGCCGGCAAGAATCGGTTTTACAAAAGTTGGAGATAAAAAAGTCCGCACAGCAAAGGTTAACGGTGCTGAACGCGAAGTCATCGATTAATATAAGAGAGGAGGTCGCACAAGTTGAGTAGACTGAAAGAATTGTACAAAAATGAGATCGTAGACAATATGATCAAAAAATTTGGATATAAAAATATTATGGAAGTTCCAAAACTTGACAAAGTAGTGATCAACATGGGTGTTGGTGAAGCAAAAGAAAATGCGAAACTTTTGGAATCTGCTGTCAAAGATATGGAACTCATTGCAGGACAGAAAGCCGTTCTTACAAGAGCTAAAAACTCAGTGGCTAACTTCAAAATCAGAGAAGGTATGGCAATCGGATGTAAAGTAACTCTGCGCGGTGAAAAAATGTATGAGTTTGTAGATCGCTTAGTCAGCCTTGCCCTGCCGCGAGTACGTGACTTTAGAGGAGTAAATCCAAACGCATTCGATGGAAGAGGAAACTATGCTCTTGGTATTAAAGAACAGTTGATTTTCCCTGAAATTGAATACGATAAAGTAGACAAAGTCAGAGGTATGGATGTTATCTTCGTTACAACTGCAAAGACAGACGAAGAAGCTCGTGAATTATTAAAACAGTTCAACATGCCGTTCGCCAAATAGTTAGGAGGGAAATTTCATGGCTAAGACAGCAATGAAGATCAAACAGCAGCGTCCGCAGAAATTCTCAACAAGAGAATACAATCGCTGCAGAATTTGTGGTCGTCCACACGCTTATTTAAGAAAATACGGAATCTGCAGAATCTGCTTCCGTGAATTAGCATACAAAGGACAGATCCCAGGAGTAAAAAAAGCAAGCTGGTAGGAAGAGAGCCAAATTGATCAAGTTCCGTCTTTGACCGATTACAATACACCAGGATGTGTTGTAAAGGATGGTAAGGCGGAACCATTCTTCATGATTACAGAAAATTTAGAAAACTTTTTCTGAGTCAGGAAAGACCAGTTATTCCGATAGAGAGATTTAGTAAAAGGAGGCAACTTAAATGACAATGAGCGATCCAATCGCAGATATGCTTACAAGAATCCGTAATGCAAATACTGCTAAACATGACACCGTTGATGTTCCGTCTTCTAAAATGAAACTTGCCATTGCAAACATTCTTTTAGATGAAGGATATATCCAGAAATATGATCTCGTTGATGAAGGTAACTTCAAGACAATCCGCATCACCTTAAAATATGGTGCAGACAAAAATGAAAAAATTATTTCCGGTATCAAGAGAATTTCCAAACCAGGTCTGCGTGTCTATGCAGGAAAAGAAAATCTGCCAAAGGTTCTTGGAGGTTTAGGAATAGCGATTCTGTCTACAAACCAGGGCGTTATTACTGATAAAGAAGCAAGAAAACTTCAGGTAGGCGGCGAAGTATTAGCGTTCGTATGGTAAAGTCTAAAGAGACTTCGAATTAATCCGCTGCTGAAGTTTAAAGTCAGGAATAGCGATTATTTGTCTGTAGTTTGAGCAGCGGTCATAAAAGAATAGAAATTCTGTTTTTGGCATTTTATGTGAAAAACGGAGGATACTATAAAAAAATAGATAGTTTGGGTTACTGAAAACAGAAAGGTCACAGGAACCTTTCCGAAAATTTAAGTAAGGAGGAAACAGGCATGTCACGTATCGGAAGAATGCCAGTAGCGATTCCGGCAGGTGTTACTGTAGAAATCGCAGCAGACAACAAAGTCACTGTAAAAGGTGCAAAAGGTACTCTGGAAAGAGTCCTTCCAAAAGAAATGGAGATCAAAGTAGAAGACGGTCAAGTGATTGTCACAAGACCAAACGATTTAAAGAGAATGAAATCTTTACACGGACTGACCAGAACTTTGATCCACAACATGGTTGTAGGTGTAAGTGAAGGATATCAGAAAGTGCTGGAAGTAAACGGTGTTGGTTACAGAGCAGCAAAAGCTGGAAAGAAACTGACCTTATCCTTAGGATACTCTCATCCAGTAGAAATGGAAGATCCAGAAGGAATTGAAACTTCCGTTGATGGAAACAAGATCATCGTAAAGGGTATCAGCAAAGAAAAAGTAGGCCAATACGCAGCTGAAATCAGAGAAAAGAGAGCTCCGGAACCTTATAAAGGCAAAGGTATCAAATATGCTGATGAAGTGATTAGACGTAAAGTTGGTAAGACTGGTAAAAAATAATTAAGGAGAGTGTGAAGATGGTTAGTAAAGAGTCCAGAACAAAAGTTCGTGAAAATAAACATAGAAGATTACGCAATCGTTTCAGCGGCACTGCCCAGAGACCACGTTTAGCTGTGTTTAGAAGTAATAATCATATGTATGCTCAAATTATTGACGATACAGTTGGAAATACTTTAGTTTCTGCTTCTACACTTCAGAAAGAAGTAAAAGCTGAATTAGAGAAAACAAACAACGTTGATGCAGCAGCATACTTAGGTACAGTAATTGCGAAAAGAGCTTTAGAAAAAGGTATTACCACTGTTGTCTTTGATAGAGGCGGCTTTATATATCAGGGTAAAATCAAAGCGTTAGCAGATGCAGCAAGAGAAGCTGGTCTGGAATTCTAGTCAAGGAGGAAGAACAGATGAAACATACTATTATTGATGCTAATCAGTATGAGTTAACGGAAAAAGTAGTATCAATTAAACGTGTAACGAAAGTTGTTAAAGGTGGTCGTAATTTCCGCTTTTCCGCTTTGGTAGTTGTCGGTGACGGCAATGGACACGTTGGCGCTGGTCTTGGAAAAGCTGCAGAAATTCCAGAAGCAATCCGTAAAGGAAAAGAAGATGCTGCAAAAAAACTCATCGAAGTTGCAATAGATGACAACGCAAGTATTCCACACGATTATCTGGGAAAATTCGGCGGAGCAACAGTGCTGTTAAAAAGAGCTCCTGAAGGTACCGGTGTTATCGCCGGAGGTCCGGTACGTAGCGTGCTGGAAATGGCAGGAATCAAAAACATTCGTACAAAATCTTTAGGATCAAATAATAAACAGAACGTAGTTCTGGCAACAATCGAAGGATTGAAGAAACTGAAATCCCCAGAAGAAGTTGCAAAACTTCGTGGAAAATCTATTGAAGAGATTCTTGCTTAAGGAGGATTCGGACAATGGCAGATAAGTTAAAAATCACATTAGTGAAATCTACGATCGGTGCTATTCCAAAGCATCGTGCAACAGTGGCAGCTTTAGGACTGAAAAAACTGAACAAAACAGTAGAGATGCCGGATAATGCTGCAACCAGAGGAATGATTGCACAGGTACAGCACCTGGTAAAAGTTGAAGAAATTTAAATAAATAATTTGATAGGAGGTGTCGAGAATGGATTTATCAAACTTAAGACCTGCAGAAGGATCAAAACACAGTGATAACTTCAGAAGAGGACGCGGACACGGTTCAGGAAACGGCAAAACAGCTGGTAAAGGACATAAAGGACAGAAAGCTCGTTCCGGAGCCCCAAGAATTGGCTTCGAAGGTGGTCAGATGCCTTTATACAGAAGACTTCCAAAGAGAGGTTTCAAAAACAGAAATACTCTTGATATTGAAGCAATCAACATAAATGAACTGGAAAAATTTGAAAATGATACCGTTGTTACTATTGAATTATTGATGGAAAACGGTGTCATTAAAAGCCCTAAAGACGGTGTAAAAATTCTTGGAAACGGTGAGCTGACAAAAAAACTGACTGTAAAAGCAAACGCCTTCAGCGAAAGCGCGAAATCAAAAATTGAAGCACTCGGTGGAAAAGCTGAGGTGATCTAATGTTACAAACACTTCGCAATGCATTTAAAGTGAAAGACATCAGAAAAAAGATTTATTTTACTTTCTTAATGATGATTGTCGTTCGACTTGGATCTCAGCTTCCGGTACCGGGAGTGGACAGAGACTTTTTTGCAAGCTGGTTTGCTCAGCAGACCAGTGATGCATTTAACTTTTTTGATGCTTTTACCGGCGGCTCGTTTGAAAGAATGTCAGTATTCGCACTGAATATTTCACCTTATATTACATCTTCCATTATCATTCAGCTTTTGACAATTGCAATTCCAAAACTGGAAGAGATGCAAAGAGATGGAGAAGATGGAAGAAAGAAAATTACAGCTATTACACGTTATGTGACAATCGGATTAGCTGTTTTGGAATCTGTTGCAATGGCGATCGGATTTGGACGTCAGGGATTGATCCCGGCTATGCAGTCTGACAGTATCGTGACAATTATCGGTTCTGCAATCAGTGTTACTCTGACATTGACGGCAGGTTCTGCTATTTTGATGTGGATTGGTGAACGTATCACAGAACATGGCGTGGGAAATGGTATCTCCATCGTCCTGACCATCAATATTTTGTCACGTATTCCTTCTGATATCAATACGTTGTATCAGACATTTATTCAGAATCAGACAATCGCAAGAGGCATTCTTGCAGCAGTGATTATTCTTGCAGTAATCCTGGCAACTGTTATTCTGGTTATTATACTGAACGGCGGTCAGAGAAAAATTCCGGTACAGTATGCAAAGAAGATGCAAGGAAGAAAGATGGTAGGCGGACAGTCTACTCATATTCCGTTAAAAGTAAATACGGCAGGTGTGATCCCGGTTATCTTTGCATCCTCAATTTTATCTATGCCAAATATGATTGCAAGTTTTGCCGGATATAGCGGAGGCACAGGAATCGGTGCCACACTTCTTGGCATGTGCAGTCAGCAGAACTGGTGTAATCCTTCAGAACCGATTTATTCGGTTGGTCTGATTGTTTACATCGCAATGATTATCTTTTTCGCTTATTTCTATACTTCTATCACATTTAATCCGATTGAAGTAGCAGATAATATGAAGAAACAAGGTGGATTTATCCCAGGTATCCGTCCAGGAAAACCTACTCAGGAATATCTGGAAAAATTATTAAATTATATTATATTTGTAGGAGCAATTGGTTTAACAATTGTATCTGTGATTCCAATTTTCTTCAACGGCGTATTTGGAGCATATGTTTCTTTTGGAGGAACATCGATCATCATTATTGTTGGTGTTATTCTGGAGACGTTAAAACAGATTGAATCTCAGATGGTTGTACGCAACTACAAAGGCTTCTTAAGCAACTAATCGGTGTGCTCATCATGCCTGTTATTTTCCGAGATGAAGATAATCGGAATCTGACAGGCATATGAGCGCACTAAAATGCTATTTATAGGAAAATTTATGAAAAAAATAGCGTTGATAATACATTCATTCTGTAATAAAATGAAAGTGAAAACAAAAACAGGCGAAGGATGCCGGTTGTTGGGAAATACTTCAGAAACGGGGGTAAAATAGTATGAAAATTATTATGTTAGGAGCGCCGGGTGCAGGCAAAGGAACACAGGCAAAGAAAATTGCCGCTAAATATGATATCCCTCATATTTCGACAGGTGATATTTTCAGAGCAAATATTAAAAATGGAACAGAACTTGGAAAAAAAGCTAAGACTTACATGGATCAGGGACTGTTGGTTCCGGATGAGCTGGTAGTTGACCTGGTTGTAGACAGAGTACAGCAGGATGACTGCAAGAAAGGATACGTACTGGACGGATTTCCAAGAACGATTCCGCAGGCAGAAAGTCTGGACGCAGCATTGGATCAGCTGGGAGACAAAATTGATTATGCAATTAATGTAGAAGTTCCAGATGAAAACATTATCAGCCGTATGAGCGGAAGAAGAGCTTGTGTGGGATGTGGTGCTACATATCATATCAAATATAATCCAACGAAAGTGGAGAACGTTTGTGATGCATGCGGCGAAAAGCTGATTCTGCGTGATGATGATAAACCGGAAACGGTACAGAAGCGTCTGGCAGTATACCATGATCAGACTCAGCCGTTGATTGATTACTATACAAAATCCGGAGTACTCAAAGAAGTAGACGGAACAGTTGATATGGAAGACGTTTTCGCTGCAATTGTAGATATCTTAGGAGCGTAAAGTATATGTCAGTAACAATAAAGTCTGCAAAAGAAATTGAATTGATGAGAGAAGCCGGAAGACTGCTTGCGATTGTTCACAAGGAGCTGGAACAGGCAATCAAACCGGGAATCTCCACAAAAGAAATTGATCGTTTAGGAGAACAGCTGATTCGAAGCATGGGGTGCGTGCCAAACTTTTTGCATTATAACGGATACCCGGCATCGATTTGTGTTTCGGTGAACGACGAAGTAGTACATGGAATTCCTTCCAAACATCGAATTTTGCAGGAAGGAGATATTGTCAGTCTGGATGCCGGGCTGATCTATAAAGGCTACCACTCTGATGCAGCCAGAACACATGCCGTAGGAGAAATTTCTTCGGAGGCAAAAAAATTAATAGAAGTGACCAGACAAAGTTTCTTTGAAGGAATGAAATATGCAAAAGCAGGGAATTATCTGTTTGATATTTCAAAAGCAATCGGAGAGTATGCCCGTTCTTTTGGGTATGGCGTCGTGGAAGATCTTGTCGGTCACGGAATAGGAACACATCTCCATGAAGATCCTCAGATTCCTAATTTCCCTCAGAAACGCAAAGGAATTCGCCTTATGGCAGGAATGACGCTTGCGATTGAACCGATGATCAATATAGGACGTCCGGATGTCGCATGGCTGGATGATGACTGGACAGTGGTAACACAGGATGGATCTTTGTCAGCACATTATGAGAATACTGTTGTCATTACAGAAGGAGAGCCTGAAATATTGACTTTGTATGAAGACAGATAAATTTTCCAGATGAAGTTAGACCCGCAATCTGCAAAACGGTAGAGCCGTTTGAATAAAACAGAGAGAGGTATCGAAATGGAATTTGATGAAAAGGGAATGTTTGCCATATCAAAGGCAGGGCATGACAAAGGAAATATTTATGTGATCTGGGAGCAAAAAGAGGATGTTTTCTTTTTAGTGGACGGACAGCGAAAAACGCTCGCAAGACCGAAAAAGAAAAATCGGAAACATGTGCAGATCGTGAAGGAAATTCCAGAGGAATTAAAAAATCTTTTGCGTCAGTCAGTCACAGATGAAACAATTAAATATATACTGAAGCGTTATCGAAAAGAAAAAGAAGCTGTAAAAGAAAAGCAGGGATGAAAGAAAAAGAAATCATCGCTGCCTGAAATCACTCATAATGCAGAGTGAAGAGTAAAGATGAATTTCAGGAGGTTTAAAATCAGATGTCAAGAGCAGATGTTATTGAGGTAGAAGGAACCGTATTAGAGAAACTGCCAAATGCAATGTTTAAAGTAGAGTTGGAAAATAAACATGTAGTATTGGCACATATCAGCGGAAAACTGAGAATGAATTTTATCAGAATTCTTCCGGGAGATAAAGTAAAAATTGAACTTTCACCGTATGATCTGTCAAAAGGCAGAATTACATGGAGAGATAAATAAAGAAAACAGCCGGAAAAGCCGAAAAATCAATAAAATTTGGCAAAATACCACTTGCTTTTTTGAAAAGCAGGTGGTATAATTTGAAGCGAACTTTTTGTGGAGGCGTTGTTTAGAGCGTCAGTATGCCCAGATTTGGAGAGGGCGGATTCGATAACTGTGAAAGGAGGATTAACCAAATGAAGGTTAGATCATCAGTAAAACCTATTTGTGAAAAATGCAAAATCATTAAAAGAAAAGGAAGCATCAGAGTTATCTGTGAAAATCCTAAACACAAACAGAGACAGGGTTAATGAAATTGCCCTTGCACATTTTAAGGGTGTGCAGAATAATTTTTTTTGTGCGGCTGCAGTATGAACCACCAGGCGGTGTTGTTTATACTGATACTTTATAAACAAGAATCTCGTCCGTTGAATGGTCAGAGATTCAAAAAACAGTGGAAACCCCATTGGGATATTGCTTTTTAATACCGAGAAAAGTAGTATCGGAAAGGTCGTAGTTTTGCGGCTGGGCGTTCGTATGAATGCCTCAATTAGGAACAATATGAAACAGATTATGGTGTGCGCACAACATTTCAGGCACTGCCAGGCAGTGAGCTGCGTATTGTCATAATCTTGGAAGAAAATGGAGGAAATATTACATGGCTCGTATTGCTGGTGTAGACTTACCAAGAGAAAAACGTGTAGAAATTGGGCTGACTTACATCTATGGAATCGGTAGAGTAAGCGCGACAAAAATTCTGGAGAAAGCAAATGTAAATCCTGATACTCGTGTCAGAGATCTGACAGATGAAGAAGTTTCCAGAATCCGTGACGTAATTGATACAGAACACACTGTTGAAGGTGATTTAAGAAGAGACATCGCTCTTAATATTAAGAGATTACAGGAAATTGGATGCTATCGAGGAATCCGTCATAGAAAAGGACTTCCGGTTCGCGGTCAGAAAACAAAGACAAATGCAAGAACAAGAAAAGGTCCTAAGAGAACAGTAGCTAATAAGAAGAAATAATCATTGAATAATTGAGAAAGTAGGTTAGTTTAAAAATGGCTAAAAAAGTTACAAAAAAAGTGACAAAAAAGCGTGTTAAGAAAAACGTTGAACGCGGACAGGCACATATCCAGTCATCTTTTAACAATACAATTGTAACATTAACAGATGCAGAGGGAAATGCTTTATCATGGGCAAGTGCCGGTGGTCTTGGATTTAGAGGTTCAAGAAAATCTACTCCTTATGCAGCTCAGATGGCAGCGGAAACTGCGACAAAAGCAGCGTTGATTCATGGTCTGAAGACAGTAGACGTTATGGTAAAAGGACCGGGATCAGGACGTGAAGCAGCAATCCGTGCTCTTCAGGCATGTGGTCTTGAAGTAACTAGTATTACAGACGTAACTCCGGTACCACACAACGGATGTCGTCCACCAAAACGCAGAAGAGTCTAATTAGGAGGTATCGATCGAGATGGCTATTAACAGAGTTCCTGTACTGAAAAGATGTAGATCCCTTGGTTTAGAGCCAATGTATTTAGGAATAGATAAAAAATCTAACAGGGAATTAAAAAGAGCAAACCGTAAAATGAGTGAGTACGGTTTACAGTTAAGAGAAAAACAGAAAGCAAAATTCATCTACGGCGTTCTGGAAAAACCTTTCAGAAATTATTATGAAAAGGCAGCAAAAATGCCAGGTATGACAGGTGCAAATCTGATGATTATGCTGGAATCCAGATTGGACAATGTAGTATTTAGAGCCGGACTGGCAAGAACAAGAAAAGAAGCAAGACAGATTGTTGACCATAAACATATCTTAGTAAACGGAAAACAGGTTAACATTCCATCTTACTTAATCAAAGCCGAAGATATGAACAAAAATAAAGAGAAATGCAAAGGTTCTCAGAGATATAAAGATATTCTGGATGCAACTTCAGGAAGACTTGTACCAGAATGGATGGAAGCAGATACAGAAGCTTTAAAGATAACGGTAAAAGAACTTCCGTCCAGAGAAGTAATCGATGTTCCGGTAAATGAGATGCTGATCGTCGAGTTATATTCCAAATAATAAATCATGGATGATAAGAAGAATTGCTGGGATTCTGAAAAACAGAGTCCGGCAATTCGTCTTGTTCTTGTTTTACAGAAAAAATGCGTAAAACAAAACGCTCCGCAGGATCGCACAGCGGCGAGGATATCGAGATGTCGCTGAGACGACCCGCCGCAGGGGGTGGATCTCATTTGGAGAGATTCTTTCTTGTGGACATCCGTGATTTTGTCACCCTCAAAAAAATGATGACCCAAAAGGAGGGGCTTTTCTAGTGTTCGATTTTAATAAACCCAAAATAGAGATAGCTGAGATATCAGAAGATAAAAAATACGGCAGATTTGTTGTAGAGCCGCTGGAAAGAGGTTATGGAACGACTCTGGGGAATTCTCTGAGAAGAATTATGCTTTCTTCTTTGCCGGGTGCTGCTGTAAGCCAGGTAAAGATTGAAGGTGTGCTGCATGAGTTCAGCTCCATTCCAGGTGTCAAGGAAGACGTCACAGAGATCATAATGAACATCAAATCCCTGGCAATTCAAAACAAAAGTGAAACGAATGAGGCAAAAGTAGCTTATATTGAATTCGAGGGCGAAGGTGTTGTGACGGCTGCTGACATTCAGGTTGATCAGGATATTGAGATCATGAATCCAGATCAGATTATCGCTACCTTAAACGGTGGACCGGACAGCAAATTATATATGGAATTGACGATTACAAAAGGACGCGGCTATGTAAGCGCTGAAAAAGGGAAAAGTGAAGATATGCCGATCGGCGTAATTGCAGTGGATTCTATTTATACGCCGGTAGAACGTGTAAATCTGATGGTAGAAAACACACGTGTAGGACAGATTACGGACTATGATAAGCTGACATTGGATGTCTATACAAATGGTACGCTGGCTCCTGACGAAGCAGTCAGCTTAGCTGCAAAAGTATTGAGTGAACATTTAAGCCTGTTTATTGATCTTTCTGAAAACGCGAAATCGGCAGAGATTATGGTGGAAAAGGAAGACAATGAAAAGGAAAAGGTTCTGGAGATGAGCATCGACGAATTAGAGTTATCGGTTCGTTCTTACAACTGCTTAAAGAGAGCCGGAATCAATACAGTGGAAGAGTTATGCAACAGAACTTCAGAAGATATGATGAAGGTAAGAAATCTGGGACGTAAATCTTTAGAAGAAGTATTAGGAAAATTAAAAGAACTTGGACTTCAGTTAAATCCAAGTGATGAATAGAAAGAGCGGAGAAAGCGAAAGACTTCGCAGACTCTGATCAGCCAGAGCCGGGATCATCCCGTCTGGTGAAACACATTAATGGAAAAAGTGACATGACAGTCACAAAAAAGCATCCTGACAGTAAGACCAAAAGAGCATGTCATGATGTTCCACAGATGGAGGAATTTAAAATGGCAGGTTATAGAAAACTTTCAAGAACTTCAGACCAGAGAAAAGCTCTGATCAGAAACCAGGTAACAGCATTGATCCACAATGGAAAAATTGTTACAACAGAAGCAAAGGCAAAAGAGATTCGTAAAGTTGCTGAAGGACTGATTGCATTAGCAGTAAGAGAAAGAGACAACTTTGAAATGGTTACGGTTACAGCAAAAGTAGCACGGAAAGACAAAGACGGCAAGAGAGTAAAAGAAGTTGTAGATGGAAAGAAAGTAACAGTATACGACGAAGTACAGAAAGAAGTAAAGAAAGATAACGCTTCCAGACTTCATGCCAGAAGACAGATGTTAAAAGTTTTATATCCAGTAAAATCTGTTCCGGCTGAAGCATCAGGAAAGAAGAAAAACACAAAAGAAGTTGATTTGGTTGCAAAATTATTCGATGAGATTGCTCCAAAATATGCAAACCGCAATGGCGGTTATACGAGAATCGTTAAGATTGGTCAGCGTAAAGGCGATGCTGCGATGGAAGTTCTCTTAGAGTTAGTATAATAAAAACCGAAGAAATCAGAGACTGTCATGGATATCATGGCAGTCATTTTTTATTTCAAAGAAAAGTCTTCCAATTTTTCTTTCGGAATAAAAGCTCTGATATGATAATAAAAAACCATGATTCTGGAGAAATTTCAGAAGAAAAAAGGAGTCAGATGATGGAAAAAGAAAAAAAAATCTGGGAAGAAGATATGAAATCATGTACATTATGTCCAAGAAACTGTAAAGTGGATCGTTTCAGCGGAAATACAGGATTTTGCCGAGTATCCGCAAAATTGAAAGCGGCGCGTGCAGCGCTTCATTTCTGGGAGGAACCGTGTATTTCAGGAACGCGTGGTTCTGGAGCTGTTTTCTTTTCCGGATGTTCTATGGGATGTGTTTTTTGTCAGAACGAACCGATTTCCCATGGAAAAACAGGAAAAGAAATTACAGTCGGTCATCTGGCTGAAATTTTTTTAAAACTGCAAGATGAAAAAAAGGCACACAATATTAATTTAGTCACACCGACTCATTATGTTCCACAGATAGCAGAAGCATTAGAGATCTCAAAAAAGCAGGGATTAATGATTCCGATTGTCTATAACAGCAGTGCATATGAAAAGGCAGAGACCTTAAAAAGGATGGAAGGTCTTGTAGATATCTATCTGCCGGATTTCAAATATCTGGACAGAGAAATCGCAAAAAAATATTCTCATGCGGAAGACTATGGTTTCTGGGCAAAACAGGCATTGAAAGAAATGGTGCGTCAAGTGCCGTTTCCCAAATTTGGAGAAGACGGTATGATGCAAAAAGGTGTCATTGTGCGTCATTTGCTACTGCCCGGATGCAGAAAAGATTCTAAAAAGGTACTTCAATATTTAAAAGACACATATGGAAATCACATCTATATCAGTCTGATGAATCAGTATACACCAATGCCGGAAATTTCTCAGTATCCTGAGCTGAATCGTAAAATCACAAAACGGGAGTATGAATGGGTCATAGATTATGCGCTCTCGATCGGAATAGAGAACGGATTTATTCAAGAAGGAAATACAGCTCAGGAAAGTTTCATACCACCGTTTGACGGAGAAGGATTATAACAATGGGTTGCTTAAGACCATTCACTGTTTTGATTGTGACGTTTCTGATATTCTGTAGGTGACATTCCTTTGTGCTTATGGAATGCTTTGGAAAAATAAAGGCTGTTGTCAAAACCGACAGAATTAGCAATCGAGGTAATGGAGAGATCAGAGGATTTCAGCAAAAAACATGCCTGCTTTAAACGAAAAGTTGTCAGAAATTCTTTTGGAGACTGTCCTATACATTCCTGAAAAGCACGAAATAAATGGCTGCGGCTGATACCGGCATATTCGGCGATATCTTCGACAGTAATAGGATAAGAATAATGAGAAGAGATATATTCAATACTTTTTTGGACATAAGTATCGTAGGTACCGCGTTTTTTTCGGATGCTGCTGTCTTTCATAAAAATGGCAAGCGCAGTGTAGAGATTCCCTGTCATTTCTACCGCATTTTTAAAATCATTACCACGAATCGCATAGATATGAAGAAACTGTTCTTGAATTTTTTTACCGAAAGCACAGGAAAATAAGACAGGAGAAGATTCAGAAAAATCAGTAGCACCAAGAATCGAAGAAGCATCACTTCCTGAAAAACCAATCCAGCAGTATTCCCAGGGGTCTTTTTGGTCTGCATAATAGAGAATTTCTTGATTGGGATAGACAAGAAAACAGTCTCCGGCACATAAAGTATAGACTTTTCCGTTGACTTTAAAATATCCTTTTCCGGAAATGATATAATGAATCAAATAGTGATTGCGGATTCCAGGTCCCCAGGTATAAAGAGGTTCACATTTCTGATAACCGACATTATAGACAGAAAGAGAGACGAGATCTTTTTCTGAGACAATATAAGAATTTTTAAAAATTTCATCCATAGCCATAATCCTTTCTTTAAATTAAAATAAGAGAGAGAGAATTTCTAAGATCAGTATAGTCAGAGAAAAGAAATTATGCAACAAAATTACATAAAATTGAGCAGTTTCTGTCTTTTTTTTTTAGAGATCAGTGATACACTATAAGCGTAAAGAAAAGGAAGCTTGAAAAGGCAAAACGTGAAAAATCGGAGGAGGAAAACGATATGTCAATTTTAGTTACAGGTGGAGCAGGCTATATTGGAAGTCATACTTGTGTAGAGCTGCTGAATCAGGGATACGATGTAGTAGTAGTAGACAATCTGGCAAATTCCAGCAAAAAATCGCTGGAAAGAGTAGAAGAAATCACAGGCAAAAAACTGACTTTTTATGAAGCAGATCTGCTGGATAAATGCGCAGTAGAAGAAATCTTTGAAAAAGAAAAGATTGATTCCGTGATCCATTTTGCAGGTTTGAAAGCAGTTGGAGAATCTGTGGCAAAGCCAATCGAATACTATTACAATAACATTACAGGAACCTTGATTCTGTGCGATGTGATGAGAGAACATGGTGTAAAAAACATTGTATTCAGCTCTTCTGCGACCGTTTATGGCGACCCGGCTTTTGTACCGATTACAGAAGAATGCCCGAAGGGAAAAATTACCAATCCATACGGACAGACAAAATCGATGCTGGAACAGATTTTGACGGATATCCACACAGCAGATCCAGAGTGGAATGTGATTCTGCTGCGTTACTTTAATCCAATCGGAGCACATAAGTCCGGAAAAATCGGAGAAGATCCAAAAGGTATTCCGAACAATCTGCTTCCTTATATTGCACAGGTAGCAGTTGGTAAACTGGAATGTCTGGGCGTATTTGGAAATGATTATGATACACCGGATGGAACAGGAGTCCGTGATTATATTCATGTAGTGGACTTGGCGCAGGGACATGTAAAAGCGATTGAAAAGCTGGCTGAGAAAAAAGGAGTCCTGATTTATAACTTGGGCACAGGAAAAGGCTACAGTGTTATGGATGTACTCCACGCATTTGAAAAAGCATGCGGCAAAAAACTCAATTATCAGATTAAACCAAGAAGACCAGGCGATATCGCAACATGTTACGCAGATCCGTCAAAGGCAAAAGCAGAATTAGGATGGGAAGCAAAATACGGTATTGATGAGATGTGCGAGGATTCTTGGAGATGGCAGTCCAACAATCCAAACGGATATGATGATCAGAAATAAAAGGACATAAAACAAGGAAGAAAGAGGAGTCTCCCCAGATAAAAAGGAGGAGATTCCTCTTTTTTACGATATAGAATGGTTATTGTATAAAAAAACCTCCGGACTTGTAAGAAACGGTATTTTGTGGTACGATAAAAAAATAGGAGAAATTACTGTATGATTTAAGGATGAGAAAAATACTGCAGGATTATAAAATGAAAAGAAGAAAGGAATATCAAAATGAAACATCAGGGAATCGTGTTAATCTATGAATGGGAAAGAGAAAAAGAGAGACAATTCCGCCGCTTTTGTGAAATCAAGGATATTAAGGTAAAAAGTATCTCTCCTGACTTATACAGTGAAACGATGGGAGTTCTGGCCGAAATCAGCGGAATAAGAAAAAACGGGAAACAGGATTTGGGCGGAAAGCTTGGGGAAGAGATGATGGTATTTGCAGGGATGGACAGTGAGAAAATAGGTCATTTTTTAGATACTTGCTATATGGCAGGTATCCGGTCTGTACAGCTGAAAGCTGTGATCACTCCTTATAATATATTCTGGAATTCACGTCAGCTGTATCAGGAACTGAAAAAGGAACGGGAATCATTGTTAAGTACAAGGAGTGAAAATACAGAAGATTTATGAAAGAGAGATTTAAAAGATTTAAAAATTTTTTAAACAATACCGATCGCGTAGATTTGAAAATTATTCTTGCTGTTACATTCCTGTGTGCTTTCGGATGCATGATGGTTTATTCAGCCTCCAGTTATGTCTGCAGTGTAAGTGAAGACTTTAACTATGACAGTACGTATCTGTTAAAAAGACAGTTTCTGTTTATTGCAGGCGGATTTGTTGCCATGATTGTCATACAGTATCTGGACTATCATATACTTTATCGGCTAAAAGGGAAGATTTATTTTATTATAGTCATTTTAATTTTACTGCTTTTGACCCCTCTAGGAGATGAAGCAAACGGAGCAGTCAGATGGCTGAGAATAGGTCCTATCACAATCCATGTCGGAGAATTATCAAAGATTCTTCTGATTGTGTATCTTGCTTATATGATGGCAGAATATGTTAATGCGAAGGACAAAGTTTCGAATGTAATCCGTCTGTGGATGTATTCCGGAGTTTTATGCGGGTTGATTTTAGTGATTTCCAGTAATCTTTCCACGGCATTAATTATGGTAATGATTACTTTCGGTATGACATTTATCTGGTCAAATACGACAAAATTTCATCTGGTCGCAATCGGTCTTGCCATTGCGATTGTAGGAGTGGCGCTTTTGTACCTCTATTTTAATCTGCCGGAACCAGAAGTAGCCGAGGGACTTCACTATCAGATTAAAAGAATTTTAGGGTGGATGGCACCGGAAAAATATAAGGATGTATTTAGCGATCAGATTCTTCAGTCCCTCTATGCAGTCGGATCGGGCGGATTCTTTGGCAAAGGGCTGGGGAATAGTGTTCAGAAGTTGACGAAAATACCGGAACCGCAAAATGATATGATTTTTGCAATCATCTGTGAGGAACTTGGTATCTTTGGAGCAATGATTGTTTTGATTTTGATGGGATATCTGATTCTTCAGCTGATTCGTGTGGCAATGGATGCAAATGATCTGTACGGAGGTCTGATTGCGGGCGGAGTGGCAATGCATCTAAGCTTTCAGACAATTATCAATGTCTCTGTTGCACTTAATGTATTTCCAAATACAGGAGTCAGTCTGCCTTTTATCAGTTATGGAGGAACTTCGATGCTCTTAATGCTGGCAGAAATCGGACTTGTACTGTCGATCAGAAGATACCGTATGCTGAGAAGTTTTGAAAAACAGGTAAAAATACAAAAAGCAGGATTGAATTATTATAGATACCGCTGAGAAAATCTGGGAGAGAAAGCGGTAAAATCTCAAAAGAAGGGGAAAGAGAAGAGGAGGAAATATGATGGGCAGATGGAAATTAGCGGATGTAAGAAAAAGTAAGACAATGGGAAACTTTGAAGCGCTGTTTACGATTGACAATGAAGAAAATGAAAGAAGTTATGTACTTTATACCGATCACTCGATAGATGAGGAAGGAAATATCAATGTATATGCTTCCTTCTTTGATGGTTCTAGAGGGACAGAAGAATTGTATCCTTTAGAATCAGACGAGGAATGGAAGATGATGGAAGAAATTCTTACGGAAGTAGAGCGAGGTCTGCAAGAAGGATTAGAAGAAGAAGAAATGAGTGAGGAAGATTTTCTTCAAGTTGATTTAAATGAAAAAAATCAGCTGAATTGACTGCAAAAGCTGGTCTGCTGTTCTAAAAAAGGTGAGGTATCGTCTGAAAACAAAAGATTAGATACGTCATCTTTTTTAGCGCAGAAATCAACAGCTTAGATTTTTAAGAACTTAAGATAGATTCTATAAGATTAGAAAAGCTGGTATGCGATACTCTGTCCTGAGAGAGGCAGTAATAAACATCATTGCGTTCCCATGCGGCATAAAAGGTTTCTGGACTTTGGGTATAGCCGAAGTAGACATCAGTAGAATGAATCGTTGTCTTAAAGTTTTCAGAAAAAAGTTCCTGCGGCGCTGGAGAAGCTGTAGTTGAGATTTCCAAAAATGCAGAACGGCGGTTGGAAGTATAGACCAGTTCTGCGAGGTTTCCTTTTTCTTCCCAGTTAGGATCGTAAAAGATAAGAATACGGTCTTGGCTGCATGTATAATTAGGAAGCAGCGAAGATAAATCTGTCTGAATTCTGGTTTCATATTCTTCCAGCGTTTCCGGAAGTTTATAAAGGCTTGTAGAGAAATCAGCAAAAATGGAATCTTCCGGGGCTAAATTTTCAATAATGGGATAGGGAATCAGCCTGAAACGGGAATACACCATAAAAAAAACAAAAGCGAGGCAAATGAGGATGGCACTTCCGATGAAGAGAGAAGGCTTAAAAGGATTTGGTTCTCGCCTTGGGTGAAGACGCTTAGATCTTCCGGAAGTTTTAGAACTTCGAAGCGGTTTTCCAGAAGAAGAGCGGCTGTAAGAAACGATTCTGGAGTCAGATTTATGATAATTGGAATTTTGAATCATGAAAAAACCTCCTTGTAACAGTACTTATCAATTGATGGACTCGAAAGATACACAAAAGAAAAAGAACGGCGCATCTTGGAGCCGGAATGCCGAATATCCTGAATCAGAAAAAATAAAAGTTTCGACCGGACAGAATCGACACAAATCTTATGAAATTTATTTTAAACGACAAAATGCAGAAGTGCAAGTCCTTCACAGAGGAAGAAAAAAGAATGGACTGTTTTCAGTTCCTGCAATACTGTGGAGGAAAAGAAAAATGGAGGTAAAAATGGGAAAGACATTAGTAATCGCAGAAAAACCTTCTGTAGGAAGGGATATCGCGCGTGTTTTAAAATGTACCAAAAATATTAACGGTGGTCTGGAAGGAACACAGTACGTAGTAACTTGGGGCTTAGGACACCTTGTTACGCTTGCCGACCCTGAACAGTACAGTAGGGAATATAAAGAATGGAAGATGGAGTCTTTACCTATGCTGCCAAAACCAATGAAACTGGAAGTGATCAAACAGACGGGAAAACAGTTTCAGGCGGTAAAGACACAGATTCACAGGAATGATATACAGGACGTTATTATTGCGACAGATGCAGGGCGTGAGGGAGAACTGGTCGCACGCTGGATTTTGGAAAAAGCAGGAAATAAAAAACCGATCCGGCGTCTATGGATTTCTTCTGTTACGGACAAAGCGATTCGGGAAGGATTTGCGGATTTAAAGCCGGGAAAAGCATACGATAATTTATACCGTGCGGCAGTTTCGCGCGCCGAGGCAGACTGGCTGGTAGGAATCAACGCTACAAGAGCACTGACGTGCAAATATAATGCACAGCTTTCGTGCGGAAGAGTGCAGACTCCGACTCTTGCGATGATCGCCAGAAGAGAAGAGGAGATCAAAAATTTTCGTCCGCAGTCTTACTATGGAATGAAGGCAAGAGTAAAGGGAATTAGTCTGACATGGCAGGATACAAAATCTTCAAGCAGCCGTTCGTTTCATAAAGAACGAATAGAAAAACTGGTAAGAGAATTAAAGAATCAACCGGCTGTTGTCAGTGAGATCATAAAAAGTTCTAAGAAGACGATGGCACCTTTGCTGTATGATTTAACAGAATTACAGCGTGATGCGAATAAGAAATACAATTTTTCTGCAAAAGAGACACTCAATATTATGCAAAGACTGTATGAAAATCATAAAGTACTGACTTATCCAAGAACAGATTCCCGTTATCTGACTAGTGATGTTGTCGAAACACTGCATGAGAGACTTTTGGCATGCAGTGTCGGTCCGTACCGAAAACTTGCAGCTTTGCCGTTAAAAAAGAAATTTGATCATAGAGAATCCTTTGTGGACAACAGTAAAGTAAACGACCACCATGCTATTATTCCTACAGAACAGTTCGTACAGCTGGAACATATGACAAATGAAGAGAGAAAGATCTATGATCTTGTAGTGAGAAGGTTTCTTTCCGTCATGTATCCGCCTTTTGAGTATGAACAGACTACGGTTCAGATGAAAATCGGCACTGAAAAATTTACGGCAAAAGGAAAGACGGTAAAAAAACTGGGATGGAAGGAAGTATATGAAAATGGACTGACAGAGGAAGAGGAGGAAGAAGAAGAAATTTTTTCTTTTCCTGATCTGCAAAAAGGAGCATCTTATGAAGTGACGGCATTGACGATGACAGAAGGGAAAACGACCCCTCCTGCGCCGTTTAATGAGGCGACGCTGCTTTCAGCGATGGAAAATCCCGTTCAATATATGGAGAGCAATCGAAAAGAAGATATCAAGACTCTTGGAGAGACAGGAGGTCTTGGAACCGTAGCGACAAGAGCAGATATTATTGAAAAACTGTTTCATAGTTTTTTACTGGAAAAAAGAGGGAAAGATATTTATCTGACTTCAAAGGCAAAACAACTTTTGGAACTGGTACCTGAAGATCTGAGAAAACCGGAACTGACAGCACAGTGGGAACGAAAACTGGCACAGATTTCAGAAGGAAAATTAAAAAGAGATTCTTTTATGAAAGAAATTGAGGGATACACAAACGAGATTATTGATCAGATTAAGACGGGAGAGGGAAAATTTCGCCATGAAAATCTGACAAACAAAAAATGTCCCGAGTGCGGAAAGCTGATGCTGATGGTCAAGGGAAAAAACAGTACAATGCTGGTATGTCAGGATAGAGAATGCGGATATCGGGAAACCATTTCCCGCACTTCGAATGCGAGATGTCCAAAATGTCATAAAAAAATGGAGCTTCGCGGAAAAGGAGAAGCACAAATTTTTGTGTGCGCGTGCGGATATAAAGAAAAACTTACAAATTTTCAGGAAAGAAGAAAAAAAGAAGGTGCAGGTGTTACAAAAAAGGATGTGGCGCGCTATTTAAATAAAATGAAAAAAGAAGAAGAGCCTTTAAACAATGCATTTGCGATTGCACTAGAAAAACTAAAGGAAAAATAAGAAAGAAATACAGAAAAATCCCCAAAAAACGGGGAAAATTCTTGCAACACACTCTAAGACATATTATAATAGGGAAAACGAAAATGGTATGGCAGTCTGTTTGTCAAATTGCCGGTTTTATTTTAGAAGAAAGGAAGAAAATTATGGCACAAAATCCAATCGTTACAATTACCATGGAAAATGGAGATGTTATGAAGGCAGAGCTGTATCCGAACATTGCACCGAATACTGTCAACAATTTTATCAGTCTTGTAAAGAAGGGCTTTTATGACGGACTGATTTTTCATCGGGTAATAGAAGGATTTATGATTCAGGGAGGATGTCCGGACGGAAATGGAATGGGAGGTCCTGGTTACTGTATCAGAGGAGAATTTAGCCAGAATGGTTTTATAAACCAGTTTAAACATACACCGGGAGTTTTGTCTATGGCACGGACTATGGATCCCGACTCTGCAGGTTCCCAGTTTTTTATTATGCACAAAGCAGCGCCTCATTTGGACGGTGCCTATGCAGCATTTGGAAAGATTACAGAGGGAATGGAGAATGTAGATAAGATTGCAGAGACAGACACGGATTATTCAGACCGTCCGTTAAAACCGCAGGTGATCCGTTCTATGACAGTAGACACATTTGGAGAAGAGTATCCGGAACCGGAAAAATGCTAAAAATGAAAAAAATGAAATATTTTGAAAAAGGATATTGACAAACATTTAACGATATGGTATGCTGAGATCGTTAAATGATTAACAAATAAGACGTAAGAAAAAGGCAGTAAGACGGAATCATTCCGTATCAGCAAATAGAAACGTATGTCAATCTGAAAAGATTCAGAGACAGCAGATTTATGAAGGAGGAACTAAGATGGCAAACAAAACGGCAACCAATGAAACTGTCAATACCACCTCAAACGTAATAGACAATGTAGATTCCTTAAGGGCAAAATTAGCCGTTATGCGCGAAGCACAGAAGAAGTTTGCAACCTATACACAGGAGCAGGTGGATAAGATCTTCTTTGAAGCTTCTGTAGCTGCAAATATGGCACGTATTCCGCTGGCAAAGCAGGCAGTGGCTGAAACTGGAATGGGTGTTGTAGAAGATAAAATTATTAAAAATCATTATGCAGCAGAATATATTTACAATGCTTATAAAAATACAAAGACATGTGGCGTAATCGAGGAAGATACGGCATATGGCATTAAAAAAATCGCAGAACCGCTTGGGTTGATTGCAGCAGTTATCCCGACGACAAATCCGACTTCTACTGCAATCTTTAAGACACTGATCGCATTAAAGACAAGAAATGCAATTATTATCAGCCCTCATCCACGTGCGAAAGCCTGCACAATCGCAGCGGCTAAAGTTGTTTTAGATGCAGCAGTAAAAGCAGGTGCACCAAAAGAGATTATCGGATGGATCGATGTTCCTTCGATTGAGCTGACAAATGAAGTAATGAGAGAGGCAGACTGTATTCTTGCCACAGGCGGACCTGGAATGGTAAAAGCTGCTTATTCTTCAGGAAAACCGGCACTTGGTGTTGGAGCAGGAAATACACCTGTTATCATTGACGAGACAGCGGATATCAAACTTGCCGTAAACTCTATTATTCATTCCAAAACATTTGACAATGGTATGATTTGTGCTTCTGAGCAGTCTGTTACGGTAGTTGGAGACATCTATGATGAAGTAAAGAAAGAATTTGAATACCGCGGATGCTATTTCTTAAAAGGAGAGGAACTGGATAAAGTTCGCAAGACCATTATTATTAATGGTGCGTTAAACGCAAAAATTGTCGGACAGCCAGCTCATGTGATTGCTGAACTGGCAGGAATTAATGTGCCAAAGGAGACAAAGATTCTGATCGGTGAAGTGGAATCTGTCGATATCTCTGAAGAGTTTGCTCATGAGAAATTATCTCCGGTTCTGGCTATGTATAAAGCAGCGACATTTGACGAGGCAATTGCAAAAGCAGAAGTACTTGTCGCAGACGGAGGATATGGTCATACTTCTTCTCTGTACATCCATCCGTCACAGAAAGAAAAAATGGAAAAACATGCAGCAGCGATGAAGACATGCCGTGTTTTGATCAATACACCTTCTTCTCACGGTGGAATCGGTGATCTGTACAACTTCAAACTTGCTCCTTCTCTGACGCTGGGATGCGGTTCCTGGGGCGGAAACTCTGTTTCTGAAAACGTTGGAGTAAAACATTTATTAAATATCAAGACAGTAGCTGAAAGGAGAGAAAATATGCTTTGGTTTAGAGCTCCAGAGAAAGTTTACTTTAAGAAAGGCTGTATGCCAGTAGCATTAGATGAACTGGGAACGGTCATGAACAAGAAAAAAGCGTTCATCGTTACCGATACTTTCTTATATAAAAACGGCTACGTAAAACCAATTGAAGAAAAATTAGACAGCATGGGAATTCAGCATACCTGCTTCTATGAAGTAGCCCCGGACCCGACTTTGGCATGTGCAAAAGCAGGAGCAGAGGCAATGAGATCTTTTGAACCTGACGTGATCATCGCACTGGGCGGCGGATCTGCTATGGACGCCGGAAAGATCATGTGGGTACTGTATGAACATCCGGAAGCAGATTTCTTAAGAATGGCAATGGACTTTATGGATATCAGAAAGAGAGTTTATACATTCCCGAAAATGGGAGAGAAAGCTTACTTTGTAGCAATCCCGACTTCTTCCGGTACAGGTTCCGAGGTAACTCCATTTGCCGTTATCACAGACGAAAGCACAGGAACAAAATATCCGCTCGCAGATTATGAATTACTGCCAAATATGGCAATTGTAGATACAGATAATGCAATGTCCCAGCCAAAAGGATTGACAAGCGCTTCCGGTATTGACGTTATGACACATGCTTTAGAAGCTTATGTATCCATTATGGCGACAGACTATACAGACGGACTTGCCCTCAAAGCAATTAAGCTGGTATTTGAAAATCTGCCGGCTGCTTATGAAAAGGGAGCAAATGATCCAATCGCACGTGAAAACATGGCAAACGCAGCATGCCTTGCAGGTATGGCCTTTGCAAATGCATTCCTGGGATTAAATCATTCCATGGCACATAAATTAGGCGCATTCCATCATCTGCCGCACGGTATCGCAAACGCTCTGGTACTGACAAGAGTGATCCGTTATAATGCAGCAGAAGTTCCGACAAAAATGGGAACTTTCTCACAGTATCAGTATCCGCACGCACTGGCAAGATATGCAGAAGCTGCACGTTTTGCAGGAATCTGCGGAAAAGATGACAAAGAGACTCTGGAATTACTGATCAAGGCACTGGAAGAATTGATGGCAAAAATCGGAATCAAGAAATCAATCAAAGAGTATGGCGTTGATGAGAAATATTTCTTAGATACACTCGATGATATGGTAGAAAAAGCATTCGATGACCAGTGTACATCAGCAAACCCAAGATATCCTCTGATGTCTGAAATCAAAGAGATTTATCTTTCTGCATACTATGGAACAGAATACAAAGGAACAGAAGGACAGAAATAAATATAGTATCGTTTCTATCTGCCGTAAAAAATGCGGCAGGTAGAAAGCAATAAAAGATAAAAAAGCCGCAGACAATTTCTTTTTAGTGATAGAAATTAGAAAGAAATTGTCTGCGGCTTTTTTTAAAATAAATTTGAAATAGTTGTATCTTTCCTGAGAAATTTTTGGTCTAATACATGTAAAGCAAAACAAAGATCGATCGATCCCAAGAGGAGGGGAGGTACTGTGATAAATTTAGTAAAGAAGGCACAGGAAAATGATGCAGAAGCTTTTATACAATTGATGGAATTAAATAAAGTAAATATGTACAAAATAGCAAAGTCATATCTGCACAATGAAGAAGATGCAGCAGATGCGGTTGCAGATACGATTTTGACCTGTTTTGAGAAAATTCAGAGTTTAAGAGAACCTAAATATTTTAAAACCTGGATGATCCGTATTTTAATTAATACTTGCAACGATATGTTAAAACAGAAAAACAAAAATTTTTTGATGGAAGAATATGTAGAAATTCCAGTAGAAGATAGCGATAGACAAAACATAGAATTTCTGGAGACATTAAACAAACTGGATCAAAAATATCGTGTCGTACTAATTCTTTATTACGTGGAGGGATTTTCCGTAAAAGAGATTGCAGAGCTGCTTGATATGAAAGAAGTCACAGTAAAAGCAAGACTGCAAAGAGGGAGAAAACGATATGCCGAACAAGTAGATGTAAAGGTATTATATGCAGGGAGGTAAAACAGATGAACGAGAAAGAGATAAAAAAAGGATTACGTTCTGACATTGTACTTTCCGAACTGGTAGAGACAAAAATTCAAGATGCTTATGAGAAAGTAAGAAGGGAAGGAATGGAAAAAAGAATGACAGAAAAAGTAGTAAGAATCAGACATAAGAGACGAAAATTTATGATTGCTGCTGCTGTTGCGACATTGACGATAGGTACAACATTAGGAGTAGTGGCAGCAAATCAATTTTTTACTCTCACTCAGAATGACGATGAAGTTTTATTTGTTTTTAATTATGATGATTATGAGCTTTGCGGTGATAAATTCTCGCTGGAGACGACTTATTTGCCGGAAGGATATGAAAAAAGAGATGGAAAATACTATAAAGATACGGAAGATCCAAATGTATGGAGCGGGATTTCTGTTCTAGTGGAAAATACGTTGTGCTGGTCGAATGAGGCGTTGAGAAGCGAAAATGCAGCAGTAAAAGAAATCTGGAATGTGGAAGAAGTGGAAGAGACAGAGATTAATGGAATGGACGCCTATCTGTTTACAAAAAAGAAAAGCCATGGCGTCTACTATAACGTTACGTTCTTGTTTAACAGTGAAGAAGGGTATATTGTCACTTTGTTTACGACGGGAGATATTCCGAAAGAAGAGATCAAAAAGATTGCAGAAGGTGTGAAAGTGACGAATACAGGAGAACAAGTAGAAGACTATGAGGAACTCATAAAGAGTGAACCTGTCCAGATTGTAGCGTATCATACGTCAGAAACGGTAGACAAAGAAAGAATGGTATGCAGCCAGGAAGAAATGGTAGAAATCGGTGAGCCATTTACGAAGGAAATGGAAGAAGGAACAGTAGAATTTACCATAGAGTCAGCCAGATATGTAGAATCGTGCAGTGAATACGATCCGCAATATTTTATCGATTATGAAGAATCCGTCCTGCCATATCTCAACGAAGACGGCACAGTAAAACCGTATTGGCGGCAGCCGATCCATCTTGGAGAAAATCCGGATTCTGACGAAGAAGAACAGGCAGAACAAGTCTTCCTGGAAATCAAAATTCATGCAGAAAATCTGTCTGATAACGAGGTAAACGGAACATTTTATATGAAGGCAAGGAGTCTGGAAAAAGAAGGGGAGATGTATTTACTGCCTGAGACAGAGTATGTTCCGGTAGCAGATTATATTTTAAATGAGTTCCAGGTTTATTTCGATGCAAAAGAGAATTTTGGAGGAATCGAAGAATTAAAACAGGGACTGTTTAGAACTATGCAGCCGAACGAAGAACTGGATTATACGATTTTGATGCTGGTCGATAAAGATCAGATGGATCAGACGTATTTGGAAGTTCCATCCGATACAGAGGATCCAAGCACCTTTGTAAATCTGGGGCTTGCACAGTAAAAAATAAAAATTCAGATATCATGAAAGAGGCAGGGAAATGGAAAGCGTTATATAAGATAAGATCCATTTGCAAAGGCAGTTCGTAAAAGAAAGAAGGATAACGAAAAAAGATGGCTGGTTACGGCAAAAGAAAAATTGCTGCAAACCGGTCGTCTTTTTTTATCCAAAAAGCATCCAAAATCTGTCTTGCCACCCGAAGAAAAGCCGAATACAATAAAATAAGGGGTCGGAGAAAGGACGAAAAAATGGATATTTGGATTGGCAAAGACTTAGAAAAGAGATATCAAAACAAAAGAAGCGACAACTGGATGGAACAGTTAAAAGAAAATGGGTGCCGGATTTTTTTTGGAAATCTATTTCAAACTGAAAAAAAGAAAGGAAAGATGCTCTGCATTACGGACTCAAAAATAGAACTGGAATCCGTAAAGAAGAGAGGATTTCCCTGCATTTATGTGGAAACAGAAAAAGAGGGAGATTTTATTTATGGGGCAGAACTTGTCGCAGAGGAGGCGGAGGATCTTACAAAAGAATTATGTCAAAGTGTATATCGGCGTTTTTATCAAATTCCGTCTGTAGTATCAGAAACACCGCGATTAATTTTAAGAGAGACCGTACCGAAAGATACAGAAGAACTGTATCGAATTTATGAAGGGGAAATGTATCTGGATCCTCTCCCGGAAGATCCGGAAGAAGAAAAAAGAATTTTAGCATCTTATTTTCGAAATATGTATGGAATTTATGGTTATGGGATATGGTCTGTAATAGAAAAAGAAAGCGGAAAGCTGATCGGAAGAGCAGGAATTGAGAATGGAGAAAAGGACCAAAAAGGAATTTTAGAACTAGGTTATCTGATAGGAAAACAATGGAGAAGAAAGGGATATGCTTATGAGGCAGCAAAGGCTGTGATTCGCTATGCACAGGAGAATACAACAGAAGAGAAACTGTATATGAGAATACACAGAGAAAACATTCCGTCATTAAAGCTGGCACAGAAATTGGGATTTGAAAAAATTTCCGAAGAACTGATCTGTTTGTTTTGCAAAAAATTAGAGAGAAAAAGAAATTTTAGGGACGATAAGAAACAGTTATAACTGACTGGGAAAAAGAGAGGAGGATTGGCACTTGCGCCGAAAATGGGAAACGTGTATAATGTACGGGAATTGCAAACTTTCGTTGCACTCGAAAAAATAGGCATACGCCCGAGAGGATGAGGTGACAGAAATGGGAATTATTGAAGCTGCAAAGCTGGTATTTGAATATGCAAAATACAGCGAAGAAGGAAGCATAGAGTCAGTAGTGCGCGCAATTGACGGTGTAGATTTGGATGTTAAGGCTGGTCAGTTTATCGCCATTTTAGGGCATAATGGTTCTGGAAAATCGACATTGGCAAAACAGATGAATGCAATTCTGACTCCGACAGAGGGGACATTGTATGTGGACGGAAAAGATACAAGGAAAGAAGAAAATATCTGGCCGATCCGACAGACAGCAGGGATGGTGTTTCAAAACCCCGATAATCAGATTATAGGAACTGTGGTAGAAGAGGATGTTGGATTCGGACCCGAAAATATGGGAATTCCGACAGAAGAAATTTGGTCACGCGTAGAACATAGCTTAAAATCAGTAGGAATGTGGGAGTATCGGAAAAATTCCCCGAATAAACTCTCAGGAGGACAAAAGCAAAGAGTTGCGATTGCAGGCGTTGTAGCGATGCATCCAAAGTGTATTGTGCTGGACGAGCCGACTGCGATGCTTGACCCGAATGGACGGAAAGAAGTAATCCGCACTGCCTGGGAGCTAAATAAAAAAGAAGGAGTCACAGTGATTCTTATTACCCATTATATGGAAGAGGTCATTGATGCGGACAAAGTATTTGTGATGGATAAGGGGAAAATTGTGATGCAGGGAACACCAAGAGAAATTTTTGCTCAGGTGGAAGAATTAAAAAAATATCGCCTGGCAGTTCCCCAGGTGACATTGCTCGCCTACGAATTGCGAAAAGCAGGTTTAAACCTTCCTGACTGTGTCTTAAGGGTAGAAGAACTGATAGAAGAATTAGAGAAGCTCAAATGTCAGGAGGAAGAAAAACGTGGCAATCAGAATTGAAAATTTATCGTACGTGTACAGTGAAGGAAATGCATTTGAAAAAAAGGCGCTGGATCAGATCAATTTAATCATTCCGGACGGACAGTTTATCGGAGTGATCGGACATACAGGCTCTGGAAAATCTACGCTGATTCAGCAGCTGAACGGACTGCTAAAAGGAACATCCGGAAAAATTTTCTATAATGATCAGTGTATTTATGACGAAGGTTTTGAGATGAAAAAATTAAGAGAGAAGGTAGGGCTGGTTTTCCAGTATCCGGAATATCAGCTATTTGAAGCGACTGTTTTGGAGGACGTCTGCTTTGGACCGAAAAATGAAGGACTTTCGCCGGAAGAAGTAAAGGAAAGAGCAATAGAAGCATTGAACCAGGTAGGACTTTCCGAGGAGTACTATGAAAAATCACCGTTTGAACTTTCAGGCGGTCAAAAAAGAAGAGCAGCGATTGCGGGAATTCTTGCGATGCATCCGGAAGTACTGATTTTGGATGAACCGACGGCAGGGCTTGATCCAAAAGGAAGAGATGAGATTTTAGATCAAATTAAAAAACTGCATACAGAGAGAGGAATCACAGTCATTTTAGTTTCGCACAGCATGGAAGATGTGGCCAATTATGTAGAGCGGATTATTGTTATGAATAAAGGATGTGTCATGTTTGACGGGATTCCCAGAGAAGTATTTCAGCATTACAGGGAATTGGAAAAAATCGGGCTTGCAGCTCCGCAAGTGACATATGTGACGAAAGGACTGGAAGAACGAGGATGGAAGATTGATACTATGGTTACAACTGTGAAAGAAGCAAAAAATGCAATTTTGAAGTCATTAGGAAAGTAGAGAGAATATGATTAGAGATATTACAATAGGTCAATATTATCCGGCGGACTCCGTCATTCACAAATTAGACCCAAGAGTAAAATTAGCGGGAACGATTGTATACATTGTATCTTTGTTTTTATTCCAGTCATGGATTGGCTATGTGATTGCCACGATCGCTCTTTTCAGCGTGATTAAGATATCAAAAGTACCGTTTAAATTCATGGTAAAAGGGTTAAAATCCATTATCATCTTATTGATGATTACTGTAATTTTCAATTTATTTTTGACACCCGGAGAAACGCTTATTCAGATTTGGAGACTTAAGATTACAAAAGAAGGGCTGATGACAGCTGTTTTTATGGCATTTCGACTGATCTACCTGATTCTTGGATCTTCGGTTCTGACGCTGACGACAACGCCGAACAATCTGACAGATGGATTGGAAAAGGCACTGCGACCTTTAAATAAAGTGAAAGTGCCGGTTCATGAAATTTCAATGGTGATGTCGATTGCACTGCGCTTTATCCCGATTCTACTAGAAGAGACGGATAAGATCATGAAAGCACAGATGGCAAGAGGAGCAGATTTTGAGAGTGGGGGATTGATCAAAAAAGCAAAAAGTCTGATTCCTCTTTTAGTACCTCTTTTTATCTCAGCATTTCGGCGTGCCAGTGATCTGGCGATCGCTATGGAAGCTAGAGGATACCGGGGAGGAGAAGGCAGGACAAAGATGAAACCGTTGATTTATAAGACAAGGGATAAAATGGCATATATCATAATGCTTTTGTATCTTGTCTGCATGATTGTGATTACAAGAATGATTTAAAGAGAGAAATGAAACGTGTAAAATTAATTGTAGCATACGATGGGACAAATTACTGTGGCTGGCAGATCCAGCCAAATGGAGTTACGGTAGAAGAAATGTTAAATCATCATCTTTCCCAACTGCTCCAAGAGCCGATTAAAGTGATTGGAGCAAGCAGAACTGACGCAGGCGTTCACGCCCTTGGAAATGTCGCAGTATTCGATACAGAAGCAAGAATGCCTGCCGATAAAATTTCTTATGCGATGAATACAAGACTGCCGGCTGATATACGAATTCTGGATTCTATGGAAGTAGCGGTCAATTTTCACCCGAGAAAAAGCCGTACCATCAAAACGTACGAATACTGTATCTATAATAGAAGGTTCCCAGACCCGACGAAACGGCTGTATTCTTATTTTACATATTATTCATTGGATATAGAAAAAATGAAAACAGCGGCATCTTATCTCGTCGGTACGCATGATTTTAAAAGCTTCAGTACCTGGAAAGCAGAAGTCACAGATACAGTACGGACCATTTATGAGATTACGATTACAAAAGAAAACGATTTAATACGAATTCATATCAGAGGAAATGGATTTCTGTATCATATGGTCCGCATCATTGCAGGAACTTTGATGCAGGTGGGACAGGGAATCATAAGACCTGAAGAGATAGAAAAAATTTTAGAGAAAAAGGATAGAAATGCAGCCGGACCAACAGCAAGACCAGAAGGATTAACCTTGGTTTCGATCGAATATCCGCAGGAGGAATGGACAGAACCCTTGATTTTTCAAGAAAAATGAAAAAATGGATATTGACATGATTTGCCTTCTATAATATAATAGAAAAGCATGACATGGAGAAAAATGTTTAAGCCAAAGCCCCGGTAGAACATTTTTTTATAACATATAGAATTTACCGCATTTGGTGCGGCAGCAGTGATATACTGGAAAGAGATACAGTCAATTCCAATATTCAAGGAGGTAAACCGATGAAGAGTTTTATGGCTAGTCCAGCAACAATTGAAAGAAAATGGTACGTAGTTGACGCTACAGGATATACATTAGGTCGTTTAGCTTCAGAAGTGGCTAAAGTTTTAAGAGGAAAAAATAAACCGATCTTTACCCCTCACATTGACACAGGAGATTATGTGATCGTTGTTAATGCTGATAAGGTTACTGTTACAGGAAAAAAATTAGATCAGAAAATCTATTACCGTCATTCTGAATATGTAGGCGGAATGAAAGAAATGACTCTTAGAGAAATGATGAATAAAAAGCCTGAAAGAGTAATCGAACTTGCAGTTCAGGGTATGCTTCCAAAAGGACCTTTAGGAAGATCTATGATCAAAAAACTTCATGTTTACACTGGAGCAGAGCACAACCATGCAGCTCAGAAACCAGAAGTGTTAACATTTTAAGTAAGGAGGTAAAGAACAGTGGCTAATTCAAAATTCTACGGAACAGGAAGAAGAAAAAAATCTATCGCAAGAGTATATTTAGTACCAGGAACAGGAAAAATTACAATCAATAAAAGAGATATTGATAACTATTTTGGACTGGAGACTTTAAAAGTTGTTGTACGTCAGCCATTAACAGCTACTGAGACAACAGATAAATTTGACGTTTTAGTAAATGTACACGGCGGCGGATTTACCGGACAGGCTGGTGCAATCAGACACGGAATCGCAAGAGCATTACTGCAGGTAGACAATGACTACAGACCGACACTGAAAAAAGAAGGATATCTGACAAGAGATCCAAGAATGAAAGAAAGAAAGAAATACGGCCTCAAGGCTGCCCGTCGCGCTCCGCAGTTCAGCAAGCGCTAAACTTTATCAAAAGTGGTCAAAAACCCCGGAACTACGCGGTTTCCGGGGTTTTTCC